>DATDAH010000025.1:0-20345 GCA_036525535.1 Acidimicrobiales bacterium | reverse complement strand
TACGCCCGCTTCATCTCCGGCCACACCCTGGTGGTCGACGGGGCCAACTGGCAGCGCCGGTCGATGACCAACCCCCAGGTGACCACCATCCGCGACCAGATGGGCAAGGACCGCTTCGAGCTGTGATCGTCACATTGCTCCGCCTCCGCTCCGCCGGCTTCGCCGATCGGGTTCCGTCTCGCCCGCTGCTCCGCTCCGCTGCGCAGCCTCGCCCACGGCTGGGCGGCCGTGACTGACCCCTATCAGGGATTCGAGGGACGGGTCGGGCGGACGGTCGCGGGGTCGGATCCGTGGTGGCCGCCGCGGGTGGAGGCGCCCGAGGGCTCGCCCAACGTGCTGGTCATCCTCATCGACGACCTCGGCTACTCGGATCTCGGCTGCTATGGCGGCGAGATCCGCACCCCGAACGTTGACGCCCTGGCGGAGCGGGGCGTCCGCTACACGAACTTCCACGTCACCCCGATGTGCTCGCCGACCCGGTCGGCCCTGCTCACCGGGCTGAACAGCCACCGGGCCGGGGTCGGCCACGTCGCCCACTCGGACCCCGGCTACCCCGGCTACGCCATGGAGCTGACCGAGCACGCCGCGACCGCGGCGGAGATCTACCGGGATGCGGGCTGGGCGACGTTCATGGCCGGCAAGTGGCATCTGGCCAAGGACTCCGACCTCAACGCCGCCGGCGCCCAGCGATCGTGGCCCTGCCAGAAGGGCTTCGAGCGCTTCTACGGGATCCTCGACGGGTTCACGAACCTGCACCACCCCCACCGCCTGATGAGCGACAACCAGGTGGTCGAGGTCGACCGCTACCCCGACGGGTACTACCTGACCGACGACCTCACGGACCGCTGCCTCGCCTGGTGGAAGGAGCTGCGGGCCAGCCATCCCCGCAAGCCATGGTTCACCTACCTGGCCCACCCCGCCTGCCACGCCCCGCTGCACGCGAAGGCCGGCGACATCGAGCGCTACCGGGGTGCGTACGCCGCGGGCTGGGACGAGGTGCGGGCCCGGCGCTTCTCGCGTCAGCAGGAGCTGGGGATCGTCACCGAGGGCACCGAGCTGGCGCCCCGCAACACCGAGGAGGGCGACGACGTCCGCCCCTGGGACGAGCTGGCGGAGCCCGAGAAGGGCCTGTTCGCCCGACACATGGAGGTCTACGCGGGCATGGTCGACGGCCTCGACCAGAGCATCGGGCGGCTGCTCGACGGCCTGGCCGAGCTGGACGAGCTGGACAACACGATCGTCGTCTTCACCTCCGACAACGGCGCCTCCCGGGAGGGTGAGGAGGCCGGGACCAGCGGCTACTTCGTCCACCTCCTGGGCCAGCCCGACGTCGACGCCGACCTCCCCCGGATGGATCTGCTGGGCGGGCCCCAGACCATGCCCCACTACCCCCGGGGCTGGGCCATGGCTTCGAACACGCCCTTCCGGCTCTACAAGATCAACACCCACGCCGGGGGCCACTCGGTGCCCTTCGTCCTGTCCTGGCCCGAGCGCCTGGCCGCCCGGGGCGAGCTGCGGCGTCAGTACGCCCACGTCGTCGACCTGCTGCCCACGCTCCTGGACCTGACCCGGGTGGAGGCACCGACCGAGCGCCACGGCCGCCCGCTCATCCCGATGGCCGGGACGACGTTCGCGGCCACGCTGGCCGACGCCGAGCACCCGTCGACGCGGACCGAACAGGTCTACGAGATGGTCGGCCATCGGGGCTTCTACCGGGACGGCTGGGAGGTGGTCACCCGCCACGTGCCGATGACGCCGATCGACGACGCCGAGTGGCAGCTCTACGACCTGACGACGGACCCGACCGAGCTCCGGGACCTGGCCGCCGAGCGCCCGCAGAAGGTGGCGGAGCTGGCCGCGGCGTGGGAGGCGGCGGCCCACGCCGAGCAGATCTATCCCCTGGACGAGGGCAGCAACCTCAAGTTCGTCCAGCGCCCGGAGCGGTCTCTGGTGTTCAGCGAACCGGTGACGATCTGCCCGGGCACGCCGACGCTCGAGCGCTGGCGCTCCCTCGAGCTGATCAACATGCGGGACTTCACCGTCACGGCGTCGGTCGACCTCGCCGAGGGCGACCGGGGTTGGCTCGTCGCCCACGGCGACCAAGGCGGGGGCTACGGCCTGTACGTCGACGACGGGCGGCTGTGGTGGCTCCACAACGACGGCAAGGGAGTGGTGCGACGGCTCGAAGGAGGACCGGTCGGGACCGGCGCAGTCCAACTGGCCGCGGTCGTCAAGGCCCCGGGCGGCTTCACCTGGGACGTGACCTTGACCGTCGACGGCACGTCACGGGACTCGGACACCGGCTACCGCATGCTGTTCCCGATGTCGCCGTTCGAGGGCATCGACGTGGGCCGAGACCGGCGCTCCCCCGTGTCCTGGGAGATCTACCAGGCCGACGGGACCTTCCCGTTCACCGGCAGGCTGCACCACGTCCGCTACGAGCCCGGCGCGCTCGCGCCCGACTCCGCCTGGCGCTGGAAGGACGTGCTCAAGGAGATGGGCGCCAAGTTCGAGTAGCCCGCCGACGTCAGTCGGGCCGGTCGACCTGATGGTCCGTCGGCTGCGGCGTCACGGACACGACCTTCACGCCGTCCGGCGTCTCGAACCGGTGCCAGGTGTCCTGGGGCACGACCACGAGCTCGCCCGGACCCATCGCCTGGGCGACCTCGTCGCCGTCGATGAGCAGGAACACGGTCGTCGCCCCGTCGACGACGGCCACGATCTCGTCCCCGACCGGATGGCGCTCCCACTCGGAGTTCCCGGCGTAGTGGGAGACGAAGACGCCCCCGTCACGGTACGGGGCGACCCGGGCCGAGAACGCCTCGTCCTGGCTCTCCGGGGTCCGCTCGGCCAGGAAGTTCACACCGGCGAACGCCTCGTCGATCGACTTCGGGATGGGGCGGTCCATGGACCCGAGACTACCGACGGCGCTCGAGCTCAGCGGATGGCGCCGATGTCCCGGAGGTCGGCGATCTCCTCGCCCGTGAAGCCGGACTCGACCAGGACGGCATCGGTGTCGCAGCCGGGCCAGTCCGGCGACGCCCCGGCCTGGCCGGGGGTCACCGACAGTCGGGGCACCGGCGGGACCTCGGTGCCGCCGTCGGGGAACAGGCGATGGGCCATCTGGGGGTGGTCACGGGCCTCGGTGAAGTCGAGGACGGGAGCCACGCAGGCATCGGTGCCGTCGAACACCGCCATCCACTGGTCCCGAGTCCGGGTCAGGAACACCTCCGCCAGCCGGCCCCGGAGCTCGGGCCAGCGGGTCTGGTCGTACTGGTCGGGCAGTTCCGCACCGGTGAGGCCGAGGCCGTCGAGCAACAGGGCGTAGAAGTGGGGCTCGATGGGGGCGACCGACACCCAGCCGCCGTCGGCGCACTCGTAGACGGCGTAGAACGGCGCCCCGCCGTCGAACAGGTTCGACCCCCGCTCGGGGGCGTGGAACCCGGAGGCGGCCATCGAGTAGAAGACCGACGCCAGTGACGCCACGCCGTCGACCATCGCCGTGTCGACCACCTGACCCCGGCCCGAGCGCTGGACCTCGAGCAGGGCGCAGACCACGCCGTACGCCAGGGACAGGCCCCCGCCGGCGAAGTCGCCCAGGAGTTGGAGCGCCGTCGACGGCGGTACCTCCGGCCGGCCGATGGCCCGGATGACCCCGGTGACCGCCTCGTAGTTGAGCGAGTGGCCGGCGGTCGAGGCCAGCGGCCCGTCCTGGCCCCATCCCGTGAGCCGGCCGTAGACGATCCGCGGGTTGCGCCCGAGGACGTCGTCCGGCCCGACGCCCAGCCGCTCGGCCACGCCGGGCCGGAAGGCCTCCAGGAACACGTCCGCCGTCTCGGCCAGCCGGAGCACGGTCGCCACGCCGTCCGGCGTCTTCAGGTCCACGGCGACCGACCGTCGACCCCGGTCCCAGGCACTGCGCGGCTTGGCCACCGGCTCGTCGGGCACATCCGCCGTCCGTTCGACACGGATGACCTCGGCCCCCATGTCCGCCAGCCGCAGGGACCCGTACGGCAGCGCCCCCAACCCCGCCAGTTCCAGCACCCGCACCCCGGCCAACGGCCCCCCGTTCACCCCAGCGGCGGTCACCCTGGGCTGTGGCACACGGCTTCCACGTTGTTGCCGTCGGGGTCGCGGAGGAAGGCGCCGTAGTAGTCGGGGTGGTACTCGGGCCAGACCCGGGCTTCGTGGAGGACCTCGGCTCCCGCCGACCGGCCCGCCGCCAGGAAGGCGTCGACCGCCGCCCGGTCGGGGGCGGTGAAGGCGATGTGGGACTCCCGAAAGCCCTCGCCCGTGCTGCGCGGTCCGAGCCAGAAGTCGGGCATGGGGGGCACGCCGTAACCGATGACCTCGCCGAAGTCGAGGATGCGCTGTCCGCCGACGGTGGCCAGGACGGTGTCGTAGAACGCGGCGCTGGCCTCGACGTCGGCGCACTGGATGGACAGGTGATCGAGCATCCGCGAATCATGGCCTCTGCCGCCGCCGGCGTCAGCCAAGATCGTGACGATGAGCCCGACGCCCTCCGAGCTGCGGACCAACCGGCTACTGCTCCGCCGATGGCGCCCCGAGGACCGGGACCCGTTCGCCGACCTCAACGCCGACCCGGTGGTCATGGAGCACTTCGTCTCCTGTCCGACGCGGGCCGAGAGCGACGACCTGGTCGATCGGGTCGAGGACCACTTCGACCGCGAGGGCTACGGCCTGTGGGCCGTCGAGGTCACCGAGACCGGGCGCTTCGCCGGGTTCGTCGGCCTGTGGCCGGCCACCTTCGACGCCCCGTTCACGCCGGCGGTCGAGGTCGGTTGGCGGTTGGCCCAGCACGCGTGGGGGTCGGGGTACGCCACGGAGGCAGCCCGGACGGCCGTGGCCGATGGCTTCGAACGGGTCGGCCTCGACGAGATCGTCTCCATGACCTCGGTCGGCAACAGCCGGTCCCGCCGGGTCATGGAGAAGCTGGGCATGACCCGTGACCCCGGCGACGACTTCGACCATCCGAACGTCCCACTCGGCCACCCGATCCGGCGCCATGTCCTCTACCGCCTGCCCCGTCCCTGACGGGACGGTTCAGCCGTCGGGGGTGTCCTCGCGGCACCGTCGTCGAGCCACCGAGGCGGCCCGTGCCGTTCAGGCCGGGACGTAGGTGAGGTGGGTGGCGTGCGGGGACACCCGGACGTCGACCTGCTCGAGCTGGGTGGGCTCGCCGCCGTCGAAGAGGCGGGTCCCGGCGCCGAGCAGCACCGGCGAGAGGTGCAGTTGGAGCTGGTCGACAAGACCGAGGGCGAGGAGCTGGCGGATCACGTCGGCCCCACCCATGGCGTACACGTTCTTGTCGCCGGCGGCCGCCCGAGCGGCCTGCACCGCCGCCTCGAGCCCTTCGGTGACAATGGTGAAGAGGGAGGCCAGGCGCACGTCGTCGGGTGCTTCGTGGGTGACGACGAACATCGGCGGCTGGGCCGCGTGCTCGGCGCCGTAGCCCATGTCCTCGCTCCACCCGTCGGGGGCGTCGACCACGTCGAAGAGGTTCCGACCGAGGATCACCGCGCCCGTGTCCTCGACACTCTCCCGCAACACGTCCGCGTCGACATCGCTGTCGCCGGCCATCACCCAGGCGTGCAGCGGCTCACCGCCCCGGCCGAGCCCCTGCTCCGGCCCGGGGTCGGGTCCGGTGACGAACCCGTCCAGCGACATCGTGATGTCGGCGATCACCTTGCTCATGGTCCGCTCCTCGCTTCGTCGTGCCGGAGCTTGGACCTGCCCCGGAGACGAGCCTCATCGGTCCCGCAGCCGGTCACCAGCCGACGGTGCCGTCCACCAATTCGCGCAGCAGGTCGGCATGGCCGTTGTGGCGGGCGTACTCCTCGATCATGTGGTTGTAGATCCACCGCAGGGACACGGCCTCGCCCCGTCGGAGCCCGGTGTCATCGAGGTCGTGGGCCGCGGCGTTCTCACGGCTGACCTCGCACTGCGTCTCGAAAGCGGTGAGGTCGGCCGACCAGTCGGCGTCGTCGACGATCAGCTCGACGTCGTCGATCCCCGGGTCGGCCCAGAGGAAGGGGGTTTCCGGCTCCTCCAGGAGCACCCGGTGGAACCAGTTGCGCTCCACCTCGGCCATGTGGCGGACCAGGCCGTGCAGCGAGAGGAGGGAGGTGGGTACCGGACGGCGTTTGCGGGCGGCGGCGTCGATCCCCTCGCACTTGAGCACCAACGTCGTGCGGTGGAACTCGAGCCATGCCTCGAGCATGTCCCGCTCGCCGAGGACGTACGGGGGCTCCTGGCGGCGGGGGTCTTCGAGGTCGTCGACCATCCCGGAACTCCTCCGTCGGCGGGGTCGGACCAGTGTGGTTCCCCGAACCCCTCGACGCGCCGGGATATCCGGACCCCACGGCCGGCGACGGGCGGTGGTCCGGCCACCGATGAGTTGCAGCGGTGAGAGCAGTCGAAGGGGAGAGCGAGCCACCGGGCCGCGGACTGGGAGTAGACGATGACGACGACCGTGGTGCGCTACGAGGCCAAGCCGGACCGGGCCGACGAGAACCAACAGCTGATCGAAGCGGTGTTCGCCGAGCTGGAGGAGCGCGCGCCAGAGGGCTTCACCTACAAGGTCTTCCGCCTGGAGGACGGCGTGAGCTTCATCCACGTCGCGATCGAGCACGACGTCGACGAACCCGACTCGTTGCAGGACGTTCCGGCCTTCCAGGCGTTCGTGGCCGACATCGCCGATCGCTGCGCCGTCGCCCCCGTGGCGACGGGAGCCACGGTGGTCGGCGGCTTCCGCTGACGGCCGCCCACGGCGTGAGCCAGGACGCGGAACGGGGCGGCGCCGAAGCGCCGCGCCCGTGTCCGGTTGCTCCAGTTCTGCTGGAGTCAGCCCGCCAGGCCCGCCAGGGCGTCGGCGGCCCGCTGCGAGCACTCGGTGAGTGCCTCGGAGTCGGCGGTGGTGAGGTCAGCGGCGTTGGCACTCAGGTCGGTCGCGGTCTGGCTGAGCTCCTGCCCGGAGGTCGAGAGGTCGGCGAGAGCCGCGGGATCGCCCTCGGCGGCCGCAACCTCGTCGGCGAAGTCGGTCACCTGGTCGCAGTAGGCCTGGACGTCAGGGTTGTCGCTCGTCGTGCCGCTGTCACCGGAGTCCTCCGAGCCGCCGTCGTCACCGCTGCCGCCGTCGTCTCCGCTGTCGTCGCTGCAGGCGGCGGCGCCGCCGAGCAGCATCGCGAGCACGAAGAACAAGCTCAGGAACTTCCTCGACATCATGTATGTCCTCTCCCTAAGGGGGGTTCCGCCCCCGTCCGTCGAGGGCTGGTGGCCGCAGTGTGGCCCAGCCCCTCAGGGGTGTCCTGAGTAGCGGTTACTCATTTCCCCGGACACGGCTCAAGACCAGGGAGGTCAGAGCACCTGACCCCGGGTCCGCCAGCGGTTCCAGGCCGTGCCGAGCCCGATGAGGAGGAGGCTGCCGATCAGGATCATCGTGGCCAACACGTTGATCTGCGGCGGGAGCGCCGTCTTGGCCGCGTTGTTCACGTAGAGCGGATAGGTCAAGGTCGACCCGGCCGTGAACAGGGTGATGATGAAGTCGTCCAGCGACAGGGCGAACGACAGCATCGCCGCGGCCACGATCCCCGGGACCATGAGGGGCAGGGTGATCCGGAGGAACGTCCGGGTCGGGTTCGCCCCGAGGTCCATGGCCGCGTCCTCCAGGCTCCAGTCGAAGCCACGGAGGCGCGCCTTCACCGTGAGGGCCACGAAGCTGATCATGAACATGACGTGGGCCAGGACGATCGTGCGGAAGCCCAGGTTCCAGCCGAAGTCGAGGAACAGGGTGAGCAGGGATGCGCCGAGGACGACCTCGGGGCTGGTGAGCGGGATGACCAGGAACAGGTCGATGCTGCCCGAGCCCCGGAACCGGTGCCGGACGAGCGCGATCGCGATCAGGGAGCCCAGGATGACGGCGATCACCGTCGCCACGGCAGCGACCTTGAGGCTCTCCTCCAGGGCATCGACGAGGGCCGGGTACTTGAACGGATCCTTCCAGGCGTCGAGCGAGAAGCCCTTCCAGACGAAGTTGAACTTCCCGACCGGGGCGTTGAACGAGAAGGCGACGATCACCGCGACCGGGAGGAACAGGTAGAAGAGGACGAACGCGGCATAGGCGTTCAGGAAGAAGCCGCCGAGGCGCCGGAGCAGCGGCGTGGGAGCGAAGCCCTCCCGGATGGCGTCGTGGTGCTCGGCGGGGGCCGGGGTGGCCTCGGTCACGCTCACACCAGGTCCTCGGTCCCGAGCACCCGGGTGTAGATGAGGACGGCGATCAGGATGATGATCATCAGGACGCCGGACAGCGCCGCGGCCAGCGGGTAGTCCTTGACCACCAGGAACTGGCTCTGGATGACGGTGCCCACCATCGCCTGGTTGACCCCGCCCAGGTACTGGGCGTTGACGAAGTCACCGGACGCGGGGATGAACGTCAACAGGCTCCCGGCGATCACGCCGGGCATCGAGAGGGGCAGGAGCACCTTACGGAAGGTCCGGGTCCCCCCGGCGTAGAGGTCGCGGGCTGCCTCCAGCAGGCGCGGGTCGATCTTCTCGATGCTCACGTAGATGGGCAGGATCATGAAGGGCAGGAAGTTGTAGGTCAGCCCCCCGATGACCGCCCACTGGGTCGACAGGATCCGGCCGTTGGTGGTGAGGCCCAGGAGGTCGAAGACACTGGTGACGACGCTGGAGTCGGCGAAGATCGTCTTCCAGGCCAGCGTGCGGATGATGAAGGTGATGAAGAACGGCAGGATGACCAGGCCCAGCAGGGCGTTCTTCCACCTTCCCGACTTGAAGGCCAGGACGTAGGCCAGCGGGTAGGCCAGGACCAGGGCCAGCAGGGTGGCGGCCAGGGCGTACCAGAACGACCGCAGGATCTGCTGGTCATAGGTGCGGAAGGCGTCGCTGTAGTTGCTGAACTCCCAGCTGAACTCCAGCGTCGGGTCATAGACCGAGCCTGCGCTGCTGGAGAGCGACGTGCGGAAGAGGGTCCAGAGGGGGATGACGAAGAAGACGGCCAGGTAGGCCAGCGCGGGCAGGCTGAGCAGGTAGGGCGTGATCCGGCGCCTCGTCCCCGCGGCCGCGGTGCCGGCCACCGCCTAGCTCCGTCCCCGACGCGGCCCGGCGGACAAGATCAGGCCCGGGCCACCGCGGCGTACATGGCTGAGTACTCCTGGTCCTCCTCGTCGGTGAGGCCCCGCCAGGCCACCGCCGAGTCCCGCACCTCCTGCGAAGGGTTGATCAGCTGGTTCTCGGCCAGCGCCGGATCCAGGGCCACCAGCTCCTCGCCCGAGCCCTCCACCGGGGAGATGTACTGGACATAGGCGGTGATCCGGGCGGCGTTGACCGGGTCGTAGACGTAGTTCATCCAGGCCTCGGCCCCTGTGGAGTTCTCCGTGGGGAGCGGAAGGACCATGTTGTCCGACCACGACACCATGCCCTCGTCGGCGAACACGAACTGCAGGTCCGGGTTGTCGAGCTGCAGCTGGGCCACGTCACCCGAGTAGGCCTGGGCGATGGCCACGTTGCCGGCGACGAGGTCGTCGCCGTAGTCGTTGCCGGTGAACCGCCGGATCTGGCCCGCGTCCTTGGCCTCCTGCACCTTGTCCACCGCGGCCTGGACCGTCTCGGTCGTGGCCTCGGCGGGCGATTCGCCCATGGTGAGCAGGACCTGGCCGATGCCGTCCCGCAGGTCGCTGAAGAGGGTGACCTGCCCCGCGAACTCGGGGTCGAAGATGTCGTCGAGGCTGGTGATCTCGCGCCCGGTCAACGCGGGGTTGTAGGCGATGGACGAGAAGCCCGAGGCCCAGGGCATGCTGAACGTCCGGTCGGGATCGAACTCGACCGCCGCCAGCGAGGCGACCAGGTTGCCCTTGTTCGGGATGTTGGCGTTGTCCAGCGGAGCCAGCCATCCGAGCCCGATCAGCCGGTTCACCATGAAGTCGGTGACGATGAAGAGGTCGGCGCCGATGTCCTGGTTGCGGCTCAGCGGCTCCCGGATCCGGGAGAAGTACTCCTCGTTGTCGTTGACGTCCTCGGTGTAGGTGACCGAGAGGCCGCTCTCCTCCTCGAAGAGGCCGACGGTCTCCTCGTCGATGTAGAAGGGCCAGTTGGAGATGCGCAGCGAGTCGCTGGTCGTCGGCGTGAACTCTGGCGCGGTACCGGTGCCGGCGGCGGTACCGCCGCCGTCGTCGTCTCCTCCGCATGCCGCCAGCAAGCTCGGCCCGAGGGCCAGGCCACCGAGGGCCAGGCCCGAACGGCCCAGGAACCGGCGTCGGCTCATGGCCGCCAGCTGCCGGCGGATCTGCTCGGGTGTCGGATCGCTCATCGAGGTTTTCTCCTAGTCGTCGGGTTCGTCGAGGTCGACCACGGGGGCGTCCTCGGGTCGGCCGGGGAGGGCGGTGGCGGCGGGCGTGTCCCAACTGGCCCACACCTGGTCGCCGGGGCGCAGCATCGGCAGCTGCTGGTCGGGGCCGATGTGGGCCAGGACCTCGTGGCCGTCGGACGCCTCACCGGCGAGGCGGACCACCGGGCCCTGGAACACCAGGCTGGTGACGGTCAGGCGCACCGCCGTGTCGGGAGCGCCGGACGCGTCGGCGGCGACCCTGACCCTCTCCGGGCGGACCATGAGGGTCACGTCGGCGCCGAGCTGGCCCATGGCCCGGGCGGGCAGGGAGGACCCGAGGGTGCTCACCGTCGCCATGCCGTCGGTCTGGGCGGTGACCGTCGCCGGCCAGAGGTTGGCCTGGCCGATGAACCCGGCCACGAACACGGTGGCCGGGTCGTCGTAGATGTCGGTCGGGGCGGCGATCTGCTCGACCCGGCCCTCGCTCATCACCGCGATCCGGTCGCTCATCGTGAGCGCCTCTTCCTGGTCGTGGGTGACGTAGACGAAGGTGATCCCCACCTCGCGCTGGATGCGCTTGAGCTCCAGCTGCATGGCCTGGCGCAGCTTCAGGTCCAAGGCGCCGAGGGGCTCGTCGAGGAGCAGGGCACTGGGGTAGTTGACCAGGGCCCGGGCCAAGGCGACCCGCTGCTGCTGGCCACCGCTGAGCTGGCTGGGCTTGCGCTCGGCGAAGTCGGCCAGGCGGACCACCTCGAGCATCTCGCCGACCCGCCGCTGGGTCTCCTTCTTGTCCAGCTTGGCGCTGCGGGGGCCGAAGGCGACGTTGTCGGCGATCGTCATGTGCGGAAAAAGGGCGTAGTGCTGGAAGACCGTGTTCACGTTGCGGCGGTACGGCGGGACCTTGGAGACGTCTTCCCCCTCGAGGCGGATCTCCCCCGATGTCGGCTGCTCGAACCCGGCGATCATGCGCAGGGAGGTGGTCTTGCCACAGCCGGACGGACCGAGCAGGGAGAAGAACTCGCCCCGTTCGATGGCGATGTCGATGCCCTTGACCGCGACCGCGTCACCGAAGCGCTTGTCGACGTCGACCAGTTCGATGACCGCGTCGGTCAATGTCGCCCCTCCGTGTGCACCGCGCTACCCGTGCGAATGCGGCCAGACCATAGTCCTGCAACTCGATGGCCACCGGTCGGCAGCTCCGGGTTCACGTGGTGTCCGCGGGACCCGTAGCGTCCGGTCGGTGAGCGACACCGACCGCAACCGAGCAGCCATCGACGGCTTCTGGCCCCTGCTGTACGCCAAGGACTGGGACGGGCTGGCGGCCCTCTTCGCCCCGGAGGCCGAATACACCGACGTCCCCACCCCCGACGACGACGTGGCCCACGGGCCCGACCAGATCATCGCCCGCCTGCGGCTGGGCCTCGATCCGGTGGACGAGATGATCCACCACCCCCGACACGTCCTGGCCGGCGACAACCTGGTGATGACCGAGCACGCCGAGGAATGGCGCTTCCACACCGGCGAGGTGGCCCTCGTGAAGTTCGTGTCCGTCCACGAGTTCGACGACGACGGCCGGATCATCCGTTGGTGGGACTACCCCGACCTCAACACCCTCCTCGAACAAGCCCCGAAGTGGTGGATCGACCACATCATGGAGGGCTACGGCTGACATTGCTCCGCCTCCGCTCCGCCGGCTTCGCCGATCAAGGGGAGCGCGGCGCGCTGCTCCGCAGCCTTTCGATCGGCTCGAGCTCTTGGGGGCGGGGTTCGGACGACAAGGTCGACGAGGCATACGCCCAGCCCGAATCGTTGCCGGAACCTGTTCAGGACAGGAAGCGGGTGGTGTAGAAGGCGAGGGACTGCTCGAGCTCGGAGCGGTCGAGGCCGAGGACGGCGAAGTCGTAGCGCACACCGCCGTGGCGGCCCCGGGGGTGGGTGGCCTGGTAGGCGTCGACCGCCGCCCGGGCCCGGTCGTCCCAGGGCTGGTCGGCCAGGGTGTAGATGCGCTCGACCATGGCCCGGTCGTCGGCCATGAACTCGTCGAAGCCGACATCGATCGTCTGGGCGTCCGGGAGCGCCTCGCGGTCCCGCACACAGTCGGCCAGCAGGTCCTGGACCCGGTCCCACCAGTAGGCCCCCAGCACCGTCGGGTCGGGGCGGGCCAGGTTCATGCGGCACGAGTAGGCGACCATCGTGGCCATCGACAGCGTGACCGCCACGGGGTCCCGGTGGGTGACCACGAAGGTGGCGTCCGGGAACACCTCGGCCAGGACCGGGAAGCAGCTGAGGTGTTGGGGCGACTTGAGCACCCAGCGGTCGCCGCCCCGCTCGTGGGTGAGCACCCGCAGCACGTCCTTCAGGTAGCGGTAGCTGGCCGTCTGGTCGGTCGCCTTCCACCAGTCCCGGTAGGTGGGGAGGGGCACGACGCTCTCGAAGAGCATCGTCGAGAAGTGCATGGCCAGGAGCTGGATCTCCTCGTGGACATGGTCGGTGGTCATCTCGTGCATGCGCTTGAAGTACGGCATGGCCTCGTCCATGAAGCCGAGAGCCAGGTCGCAGCGCTCGCGCCGAGGATCGGGATCGACACCCCGCTCGTCGTCAGGGGGGACCGGCTCCAGCGACTCCCAGTACGGCAGCGAGCGCAGGGCGGGGTCGGCCGACATCAGGTTGTGGAGGTGCGTGGTCCCGGTCCGGGGCAGGCCGGCCACGACGATCGGGGCCTCGATCTCGATGTCCCGGATCTCGGGGTGGCGGGTCAGCTCCCGTTGGACCCGCAGCCGGTTGCGCAGGAGCTGCACCAGCAGGGTGTGCTGGGAGATCACCCCCATGGCGGACAGCTCGACGTCGTCGGTCAGGGCCCGGCACAGCACGGCGAGGCCCTCCTCGAAGTGCGCGTCGCCGAAGTCGTCCGTGCCCTCGGCCTCGACGGCCAACGCCTTCAGCTCGTCGGGCACGAACGCCAGGTCAGCAGCCATCGGACCGACCGAGTCGAAGACCTCCCGGATGTGCGGCGCGAACACGGGTGCGGCGAGATCGTCGAGAACGACCTCGGGCGGACGTTCGGTCATTGCCACCCCCCTCGACCTGTGATCATGGCCGACGTATGCGGTTCACCCTGACGTACCCGCTCCTGCACCACCCGGCGCCGCCGGAGCTGTTCACCGGGGCGGCCGTCGCCGAGGTGGCCCGGGCGGCCGAGGCCGCCGGGTTCGACGCCCTCGCCTTCACCGAGCACCCCATGCCGTCGGACCGCTGGCTGGAGGCCGGCGGCCACGACGCGGTCGACCCCTTCATCGCCCTGACGTGGGCCGCCGCGGCAACCGAGCACCTGCGCCTGCTGACCAACATCACGGTGGTCGCCTACCGCAATCCCTTCCTGCTGGCGAAGACGGTCGCCACGCTCGATTCCCTGTCGGGGGGCCGGGTCATCCTCGGCGCCGCCGCGGGCTATCTGAAGTCGGAGTTCCGGGCCCTGGGCGTCGACTTCGACGAGCGCAACGAGCTCTTCGACGAGGCCCTCGAGGTCCTGGCCCTGAGCTGGGCCGGTGAGCCGGTCACCTACCAGGGCCGCCACTTCTCCGCCGCGGGCAATCAGTTGGTGCCGAAGCCCGTCCAGCAACCGCCCCCCATCTGGATCGGGGGCAACAGTGCGGCGGCCCGCCGACGGGCCGCGGCGTGGGGCCAGGGCTGGATGCCGTTCGCCAACCCGCCCCAGGCCAATCGGGTCGTCCGCACCCCGTCGATCTGGACCGCCGACGACTTGGCGCCGCGGCTGGAGGAGCTCAGCACCTGGACCAGGGAGGCCGGCCGGGATCCGCTCGACATCCACTTCGGTGTCGTCGGCGGGGGCACCCCGGGTGCAGCCGACTTCGATCCCGGTCACCACCGGGCCCAGGTCGCGGCTCTGGAAGGGATCGGCGTGACGTGGTTGGGCGCCGGGACCGTTGGCGACGACCTCGTTTCCACCCTGAGGGGCATCGAGGCCTTCGGCCGCGAGGTCATCCAGGCCTAAGTCCTGGCGCGGGGCCTCACTCGGCGGCGAGCCGCCGAGCGATCGACCCCCGCCGGCTCCGCCACAGGGCCACGACGGCCACGACGTCGGCCACCACCAGCAGGACCCCGATCCCGACGAGCACGCCGACGAGGGGCACGACGGTGTCGTCCGACGATCCGACGCTGGCACTCAACAGGCGGAACACCAGCTGACCGACGACGACGCCGACCGGCACCGCCAGGGCGGCGACCGCGACAACGAAGACGAGCGCGTGCCAGTGTCCGACCCCGGCGACCCAGCGACGGTCGGCGCCGAGCGACCGCAGCACGGCGACCTCTCGGCCGCGGCGTCGGATGGTGATCAGGATCAGGTTGGCCAGGCTGATGAGCGTGAGCGCGGCGAGTAAGGCGGCGACGACCCGTGGCGCCGACCGGACCCGGTCCAGGTTGACGATGACCGCGGGGCTGTCCACGAAACCCACCGCGATGCCGAGCTCGTCGGACAGGCGGGCGGCGATGGCTTCTGCGTGCGCCTCGTCGCGCACGCGCATGGCCGTGACGCTGAACCCGAACTCGCGGTCCGGGTCGAGGGACCGGAACGTCTCGGCGTCGACCACCCCGCCCTCGCCGATGCCGTCGCCGCCTTCGACCCCGGGGACCACCGCCAGCCCCACGACGCGCAGTTGGTGGTCGGCTCCGGCGCTGCTGACGGTGAGCTCGTCGCCGACGCCGACCCCGAGCTCGTCCGCAGCCTTCCGCCCGAGCGCGACCTCGCCGAGGGCGGTCGGCCGCTCACCCGACAGGATCCGGAGCTCGAACTCCCCCCGCACCAGTCGGACCCCGGTGAGGTCGAGCGAAGCGTCGCCCACCCCGACCGGGATGTTGCCGAGCAGGGCCAGGGCGGTGATGTCCGTGTCGGCGTCGAGCTCGTCGACGATCTCCGGGGCGACGGGCCCACCGCCCTGGCCGGTGGTCAGGTCGAACGTGAAGCCCTGCCGAGCGGGATCCTCGATGAGGTCGTCGAGGCTGGTCGAGAAGGTCCCGGCGGCCACGAGGGCGGCGAGCAGCACGACCAGGCCTACGACGGGGGTGCTGATGGTCCCGGCGTCGCGCCCGTGGCGGGCGAAGGCGAAGCGCAGGCCCATGGCCACCCGCGCCCGGCCCAGCCCAAGCGCGACGGTGTCGACCAGGGAGGCGCGGCGGGGACGGCGCGGCCGGCGCGCTCCGACCAGCAGCACGACGCCGACCCACCCGACGAGCCCGGCGGCGAGCAGGACCGGCCCGCTGAGCAGGACGGCCGGCTCGAACCGGAGCCCGGGATCGGGCTCCAAGCGGCGCATGAAGCCCGTCGGGAACAGACCGGAGAAGACGTAGGCCACGACCGCCGCCAGCACACCGCCCACGAGGGCGGGCAGGCCCACCCGCCCCAGCGAGTCGGCCACGATCTGGGCCCGGGTCATGCCCAGCGACGAAAGGGACAGGGTCTGTTCGTCAGACGATCGGACCTGTCGCGTGGCCAACTGGCCCGCCACGACCCAGCCGGCGAGCCCGGCGATGACCACGATCACCGCCAGCGCTCGGGCCTGGGTGTCGGCGGCATCCCGCACCTCAGCGGGGACCCACTCTGCCGGGCTCAGGCTGAACTGGTCGCCGTTCGGCAGGCCGTCGAGCTGGTCTCGGAGGTCGCTCAGGTCAGCTCCGTCGGCGAGGGTCACCAACGACTGACTGGCCGACACGCCGATCGGCTCGTCGTCGAGCAACGCCAGCGGGAAGACCCCGAGCGGGAACTCGTCCTGCAGCTCCGCGGGGCCGCCGATGATCCCCACGAGCTCGACCGTGAGGGGTGGGAGGTCCGGGCCTTCGGTGAACGCGTCAAAGCCCGACCGCTCGGCGGCCTCCCGGCTGATCCGGGCCAACTCGAGCTCGTCGCCGATCGCCACGCCGGCGGTGTCCACGAACGACTGGGAGGCCACGAACTCATCCGGTCGGCTCGGATCGGCGAACCGGCCGTCGATGAGCTCGGCCGCCAGGGCCTCCGGCGATCCGGCGAAGGCGATGGCGTCGACGAACTCGCCGTTCGGCGGGATGAACCCCCCGAACACGAAGGTCGCGGTCTCGACGGCCGCCACCGCCGGCAGGGCTTCGACCTCGTCGGTCCGCGGGAGGCCTTCGACCTGCTCCATCGTGACGTCGAAGCGGTCGCCCTGGGCGTCCTCGTAGCGGTTGGCGGCCGTCGCGGTCCGGACGGCCGCGGCGGCGAGGACGAGGACCACCGCACCGATGACGGTGACCGCCACGACGAGCAGCAGGGCACTGCGCCACTGCGAGCGCAGCAGGCAGCCCACGCGGTACCGGACCCCACCCACGCCCTAAGCCAACCCCACCGCGGGTGGCCGCGACAAGGGTGCTGGCCCACCCCGACGGGCGGGTGGTGCCTCGCCCGGGCCTAAGCTGAGTCGACTGGAACGCGTTCTACTTCGGGGGAAGCCATGTACGACCTGATCATCCGCCACGGGACGATCGTCGACGGCACGGGAGCCGATGCCCGCCGCGGTGACGTGGCGGTCAAGGACGGCAAGGTCGTGGCCGTGGCCGACCAGATCGAGGGCGAGGCGACCGAGGCCGTCGACGCCGACGGGAAGCTGGTCACGCCCGGATTCGTCGACATCCACACCCACTACGTCGGCCAGGCCACCTGGGACGACGTGCTCGACCCGTCCGCCGGCCACGGCGTCACCACCGTGGTCGCCGGCAACTGTGGCGTGGGTTTCGCCCCTGTCCACCCCGGCCAGGAGCAGTGGTTGATCCAGCTCATGGAGGGCGTGGAGGACATCCCCGGGACCGCCCTGGCCGAGGGCATGACCTGGAACTGGGAGAGCTTCCCCGAGTACCTCGACGTGCTCGACGCCCGGAGCTACGCCATCGACATCGGCACCCAGGTCCCCCACGGCGCCGTGCGGGGCTATGTCATGGGCGAACGAGGGGCCAGGAACGAGCCGGCCACGCCCGAGGACATCGCCCAGATGGCGGCCATCGTCAAGGAGGGCATCGAGGCCGGCGGGATGGGCTTCTCGACCTCCCGCACCCTCGCCCACCGGGCCATGGACGGCGAGCCCGTCCCCGGCACCTACGCCGCGGAGGACGAGCTGTTCGGCATCGGCCGGGCGTTGGGCGAGGTCGGCCGGGGCGTGTTCGAGTTGGCCCCGGCCGCCATCGACGGCTTGGACGCCGCCGACCCGTTCAAGGAGATCGACTGGATGCGCCGCCTCGGCGCGGAGATCCAGCGACCGGTCAGCTTCGCCCTCCTCCAGCTCGACCCGGCCCCGGAGCTGTGGCGTCAGCTGATGGACCTGTCCCTCGAGGCCATCGACGGCGGGGCGAACCTGCGCCCGCAGGTCGCCTCCCGGCCCTTCGGCCTCCTCACCGGGCTGCAGACGAACCACGTGTTCGCCAAGCGCCCGACCTTCATGGGCCTGGCCCATCTGCCCCTCGACGAGCTCGTGGTGGCCCTCAAGGACCCCGCCACCAAGGCGGCCATCCTCAGCGAGGCGGACGCCGCGCCCGACCCGAACGTCCTCTTCGACGGCATCGGGGTGTTCCTGGGGATGATGATCGACAAGACCTTCGTGATGGGCGAGCCACCCGACTACGAACCCACCCACGAGACGTCGATCGCCGGCATCGCCGAGGCCACCGGCCGGGACAAGTACGAGCTGCTCTACGACCGCATGCTCGACAACGACGGCCAGAGCTTCCTCATGCTGCCGCTGTTCAACTACTCCCACGGCGACCACGAGGCCATCCGGGAGCAGCTGCTGCACCCCTCGGCCGTGCTCGGCCTGGGCGACGGCGGGGCCCACTGCGGGATGATCTGTGACGCCTCGCTGCCCACCTACTCCCTGACCCACTGGGCCCGGGACCGCAACCGGGGCGAGAAGCTGCCGCTGGAATGGCTGATCCAGAAGCAGACCAAGGACACGGCCGAGCTCTACGGGATGACCGACCGGGGCACCCTCGAAGTCGGCATGCGCGCCGACCTCAACGTCATCGACCACCAGGCCCTGACGCTGCACTCCCCCCGTCTGGTGCGCGACCTGCCCGCCGGTGGCCGCCGCCTCATCCAGGAGGCCGACGGCTACGTGCTGACTGCGGTCAACGGGGTGGTCACGCGCCGCGACGGCGTCGACACGGGCGCCCGCCCGGGCCGCCTCGTCCGCAGCGGCGCCTGACGCGGCGCCCATGGAGATCGACCTGCTCGACGGGGCGCTGTACGTCAACGATCCGTACCCCACCTACGCCTGGATGCGGGCCAACGCCCCGGCGTACTGGGACGCGGGCAACGAGCTGTGGGGCATCTCCCGCTACGACGACATCGTCGAGATCGAGAAGCGCAAGGACGTCTTCGTCAACTCGAACACCACCAAGGGCGGTTACCGGCCCAACATCCCGGCCGACCCCTCCATCATCGGCCTCGACGACCCCAAGCACGCCGAGCGTCGGAACCTCGTGTCCCGGCGCTTCACGCCCCGGGCCGTCACCCGGTGGGACGATCACGTCCACGAGACGGCGACCGCGCTGGTCGACGCCGCGGTGGCCAAGGGCCGCGTCGACGTGGTCGAGGACCTGGCGGCACCCTTGCCGGCCCAGATGATCGGCTTCCTGCTGGGCTACCCCGACGAGGCCTGGCCCCGGCTCAAGGAGTGGTCGGAGCGCACCATCCACCTCGGCGGCGGCCCCCGGTACCACGACGACGACGGCATCGCCGCCGCCTTCGAGTTCGCGGCGGCCACCGCCGAGCTCTACGAGGCCAAGAAGGTCTGCCCGGCCGACGACGTCATGTCCTTCTACCTCGAGGTCGAGGAACGGGGCCTCAAGCACCAGGGCTTCGGCATCGACGAGATCATCTCCGACTCACTGCTCCTGCTCGATGGTGGGGCCGAGACGACGCGCACCGTCATCGCCCGCACCATCCTCGGCCTGGCCGACCACCCCGACCAGTGGGAGGCCCTCAAGGCCGGGGCCGACATCGACGTGGCCGTCGAAGAGTTCATCCGCTGGGTCACGCCGATCCTGAACATGTGTCGGGTGGCCAACCAGGACCACGAGATCGGCGGCGAGACCATCCGGGCCGGCCAGCAGGTGGTGCTCATGTACCCCTCGGCGAACCGAGATGACGCCCACTTCGACGACCCCGACACGCTCGACGTCACCCGGCACCCGAACAACCACATCGCCTTCGGCTTCGGCACTCACTTCTGCCTCGGGGCCTCGCTGGCCCGACTCGAGATCAAGGCCATGTTCCAGGAGTTGCTGGCCAAGGTCGACCGCTTCGAGCGGCCCGCCGACGGGGCGGTCGTCGACATCCCCAACTCGTTCGTCTACGGCGTCAAGCACGCCGACATCACCATCGTCCCGAACTGACCGAAGGATGGACATGAAGCTCGAGGACATCGACCTGACCGACGAGGACACCTGGGCCGACCACATCCCCCACGACCAGTTCTCCTTCCTGCGGGCCGAAGCGCCGATCTACCGGCACCCCGGCAACACCGTCGGCGACCGCGTCATCGAGGACTTCTGGGCGCTCACCCGGCACGCCGACGTCCAGGTCGTGAACCGGGACACCACCACGTTCTCCTCCGAACGGCGGGGCGTCATGGTGAGCGAGCCGGACGAGGAGACCTCGGCCCACTTCCGGACGATGCTCGACACCGACCCACCGGCCCACACCCGCCTGCGCCGGCTCGTCAACCGGGGCTTCACGCCCCGCATGGTCACCCGCTTCGAGGAGCACTACGCCCAGCTGACGTCCGACCTTCTGGCCAAGGCGGTGGCCCAGGGCACGTTCGACTTCGTGACCGACGTGGCCGCCGAGCTGCCCCTCATGGCCATCGCCGAGATCCTGGGCGTGCCCGTCGAGGACCGGCACAAGCTCTTCGAGTGGAGCAACAAGCTGGTCGGCAACTCCGACCCCGAGTACGTGGGC
>DATDAH010000024.1:0-4954 GCA_036525535.1 Acidimicrobiales bacterium | reverse complement strand
GGCGTGGGGGCCGCGCTACCGAGCCCTACAGGACGACCTCGCCACGGAGGACATGTTCACCGTGATCGCCCGACAGTGGGCGGAAGGGTCGAAGAAGGCCGAGCAGGACCTCGCGCGGTTCGGTGAAGGCGAAGTCCTCCGTCTGCGCTACGAGGACTTCGTCCAGGACCCCGTCGCCGACCTGGAACGCATCTGTGCCCATTGCGACCTGCAGATGACCACCGACATGGTGAATGCCGCGAAGGAGACCGTCAAAGCGGACCGGACACAGAAATGGCTGCGTCTCGATCCGCAGGATCTGGCCCGCGCCATTCCGGAGCTCCGCGAGGAGATGCGGCGTCACGGCTTTGAGATCCCGACCGAGCTCACCGCGGCCTTGGCCGACCGTGGACTTCAGAGAACAGGACCCCCATGAACAACGACACGCCCTCCCATCAGGCGGTGGAGATCGATGCCGTCGACGGCGCGATGCCGTCCATTCTGTGCACGCTGGGACCGGCGTCACTCGAGCGGCACACCATCCAGCGCCTCGAGGAGAGCGGCGCCTCCGTGTTCCGCATCAACCTGTCGCACACCCAGTTCGCGGACCTGCCCGGACTGGTCCGCAGGATCCGCGAGGCAACCGACGCGCCCATCTGCCTCGACAGCGAGGGGGCCCAGATTCGCACCGGCGCCTTCGTGCACGGAAGCATCACCTTGCGCGACAGCACCGTTGTGCGCGCCCACCGCCGACGGGTCGCCGCCGATGACAAGAACTTCAACTTCTACCCCATGGACATCATCGGGTTGCTCGAGCTGGGCGACTTCATCAGCATCGATTTCAACTCGGTTCTCGTCCAGGTGGTCGCCATCGAGGACGACAGCGTCTCCATGCGAGTGCTCCAAGGGGGACTCGTCGGGCAGAACAAGGCCGTGACCGTCGAGCGGGACATCCCGATGCCCCCGCTGACCGACAAGGACCGGGCATCGATGAAGTGGGGGCGCGAGACGGGCTTGACCCACTTCGCCCTCTCCTTCGCCAGTTGCGGCGCGGACGTACGAGAGATGCGCGAGATCGTCGGTGACGACGCGTTCGTCATCTCGAAGATCGAGTCTCGCAGTGGCCTGAGGAACCTCGAAGAGATCGCGGCGGCGTCGAACGCGCTGCTGATCGACCGCGGGGATCTCTCCCGCCAGGTGCCCATGGAGATCATCCCCCAGACGCAGAAGTCCATCATCCGCCGGGCCAAAGCGGTCGACTGTCACGTCTACGTCGCCACCAACCTGCTCGAGTCGATGGTGTCGGTCGCCACGCCCACACGGGCTGAGGTCAATGACGTCTACAACACGCTGGCCGATGGCGCCGACGGTTTGGTGCTGGCAGCGGAGACGGCGATCGGCGACTATCCCGTCGAGTGTGTGTCGATGATCAACAAGATCATCCGCGGCTTCAAGCACACGGACCTCTCGGGCGACGGCGTGTATGCGCTCGACGCCGTCTCGATGCTCGTGGAGCCCCATGGGGGCTGGCTGGTGCACCGCGAGGCCGGCCCCGACGATCTGGCGACGCTCGACGATCTGCCTCGCTTGGTCGTCTCCGAGAAGGACCTCATGGATTGCGAGCAGATCGGCTACGGCACCTACTCGCCGCTCACCGGTTTCATGGACCGTGAGACCCTCGATGCGGTTCTCGACGACTACCGACTCCCGAGCGGCGACGTCTGGACGTTGCCGCTCCTCCTCCCCGTGGACCCGGAGACGCCGACGCCGTTCGGAAGGGGCGATCGCGTCGCCCTGACCGACCATCGGGGGACCATCCACGCCTACCTGGACGTGTCGGAGATCTTCGACTTCGACCTCGAGACCCTCGCCCAGCGGATGTACGGCACGACCAGTCGCCACCATCCCGGCGTCGTGAACCTGATGGCGCAGGGCGACCGGTTCATCGCCGGCGAGGTGACCCTGGTCCGACCGTTGGCCTCCCCCATCCGCCACTACCTGTTGACGCCGGCCCAGACCCGATTCATCTTCACGCGGTTGGGTTGGTCACGGGTGGTCGGGTTCCACACACGGAACGTCGCCCATCGCGGGCACGAATGGATCCAGAAGCAGGCGCTGGAGCGGACCGGGGCCGACGGCATCTACATCAACCCCGTGGTCGGCGCGAAGAAGCGCGGCGACTTCCTGGCCGAGCCGATCCTGGCCAGCTACCAGCGCCTGCTGGAGTTCGGTTGCTACCCGAGCGGCAAGGTCGTGCTCGGGAGCTTCTTCACGTACTCGCGCTACGCCGGGCCCCGCGAAGCGGTCTTCACGGCGCTGTGTCGCAAGAACATGGGCTGCAGCCACTTCATCATCGGACGCGACCACACCGGCGTCGGTGACTTCTACGCCCCCGAAGCCAACCGACAGCTCTTCGACTCGCTCGGCGACATCGGCGTGGAGCCCGTGTTCTTCGATGCGGTCGGCTACAACAGCGACACCGACGCCTACGAGATGTCGCAGCGGGCCGACCTCATGACGATGTCAGGCACCCAGGTCCGGGATGCCCTCCGCTCCGACCGGTACGTGCCGGACTGGTTCATGCGGGACATCGTCCAGGAAGGCCTGCTCGACGAGCTGCGGCGCGGCAACCAGCTGTTCGTCGAGTAGAGCGGGGACGGCCCCTCCACCCTCATGGGCGAGCTCACTCAGGGCGGCACCTACGTCCTCACCGATGACGACCGTGATCGGTTCCACCGCGACGGCTTCGTCCACCTCGAAGGGCTCCTGACCGAGGACGAGGTCGCCGAGCTGGAGGTCGACTACGACCGGTTTCTCCGACGCGAGATCGAGGTGCCGGGCAAGGACTACTGCGACATGGCCGGAGACTACGGACGGGATCCCAGCGACTACTCGATCATCAACGTCATGCTGCCGCGGCGCTACCACCCGGCCTGGCAGGGCAACGTCCTGGAGCAGCGGGCACTGCAGGTCGCCGACCAGCTCCAGGGTGACGGGATGGACCTGGACTACGACCAGCTCCTGGCCAAGCAGCCGTACAAGGATGACGCCGTGTTCGCCTGGCACCAGGACATGGCGTACTGGCCGGAGACGCCGGACACGCGTACGGCGACCGTGTGGCTGGCCATCGACGACTCGACGGTGGAGAACGGCTGCATGCGTTTCGTGCCCGCGACGAACCGGGAGGACGCGCTGCGTCCGCACCAGCCGGTGTTCGGCGGGCGGGGGACGTCTCACGCCTTGGGCACCGAGCTCGCGCCGGGCGATCAGGTCGTGCCGGTGCCGATCCGCCGCGGTGACTGCACCGTGCACAACGAGCGGGTCATGCACGGTTCGGGTGGCAACCGCACCGCAGGGTTCCGCCGGGCCTACGTCATCGCCTGCCGGTCGACCGAGACCGTCGCGACCGAGCGGGCGCTGGGCTTCACCCACAGCCACAACGACGACCTCGAGGTGCTCGACGCCGTCGGTGTCGACGGCGAGACCCGCTGACCAGCGTCCCCGAGGACCAGGCCGGCTGACACCGCTCCGCCGGAGGCCGGCCGCCAACGCCTCACAGCTTGAAGATGGAGACGTAGGTGGCGCCGGTCTCTGTGGTGAAGTCGGTGTGCTCGGATCCGATGGCCGCGGCGTAGGCGTCACCTGCTCGCATGATCTTCCCCTGCGTGCGGACCTCGCCCTCGAGCACGTAGGCGAACTCGGTGTGCTCATGCACATGAGGCTCGCCCTGGTAGCCGGCGTCGGCGTGGACGAGGACGACGTAGTACCCGTCGCCCGTGGCGAGGACCTTGGCCTTTGCGTCACCCGCGGAGCCCCAGGGGGCCCACTCGGCGGTGTCGACGTGGCCGATGTCCCAGCCTTCGAGGTCGGGTTGCGTGGTGGTCGTCATGGCGTTTCTCCTGATCGAGGCCGTCCCGTTGTCGCCCTCTCGGCGACCGAACTAGACAGTGACTAGTCTGCGTCGCCCACCCCATCTTGTCAATGTCTAGATAGCGTGACGTCGGTCACCGCGGTCAGGGAGATCAGCGGCGGATCGACAGGAACCCGGTGATGGCGCGGGCCGCGCCCTCCGGGTCACCGGGGACGGCCCGCTCGAGGTTTCCGCTCAGCCACAGGGTGGCGAAGCCGTGCACCAACGACCACGCGGCGACCGCGCCGTTGACCGCGGTCACGGCGTCGCCGCTCAGGTCGGCCGGCGGGCCGTAGAGCATGGCCGAGGAGGGCACCCGGGCCGCGACGACCGCCGGGTCGTCGTCCCGGTACAGCTCAGGGCGGAACATCACCTCGAAATGGGCTCGGTGGGACAGCGCGAACCGCACGTAGGCCACACCGACCTCTCGGAACTCGCCCGTGCTCTCGAAGGCGTCGGCCAGTGCCGCGCCGAGCAGTTCGTAGCCCTGGGCGGCGACCGCAGTGAGCAGGCCCGCCTTGTCGCCGAAGTGGTGGGCCGGCGCTCCGTGGCTCACCCCCGCTCGGCGGGCGACCTCACGGAGGCTGAGGGCCGCCGGGCCCACCTCGTCGATCAGCTCGAGCGCGGCGGCGATCAGCGCCCGGGGCAGGTCACCGTGGTGGTACGGACGTGGGCTCGGCGCCATCCGGCGAGCGTAACCCGAACTTGACACTGACTAGATATCGCGTCGGGGCCGAGCGGGGCTTGGCCGGTCAGGTGACGCCGATCACGAACACGGCGTGGTTCATCGGATCCGACGAACGGCGCGAGTCGTCGCCGTCGCTGACGAACACCTGCCGACCGATGACCTCGACCGCACGGGTGTCGCGGAGTCCGAGACCGGTGAGGCTGATGCCGTTCCATCCCGGCCGGAGCCTCCGGGTGCCCATCCCCGCTCGCCAGAGTCGCTCGGCGGTGTTGACGGCCAGCAGGTCACCGGTCACGTTGTCGAAGTCGAGGCCGAAGATCCCACTCAGTCCCGGGATCGAGAACGGGGGCCCGAACCGGTTGGTGGTGAAGTCATAG
>DATDAH010000023.1:0-39343 GCA_036525535.1 Acidimicrobiales bacterium | reverse complement strand
TGGTGCAGGCCCTCGCCCCGCTTCTCGAGGTACTTGGCCACCGGCGAGTCGTCCCGGATCGGCGTGAGGAGCTGGACGTAGGACTCGGCCACGTTCAGGAGGGCCTCCTCGACGCCGTCGCTCTCGACCACCTCGCGGTGCTCGACGGTGGCACCGAAGGCCGCCTCGTACCAGGCGACGGCGGCCTCGAGGTCCTGGACGGCGATGGCCACGTGGTCGATCTCGGTGAGCAGCATCTCAGTCCTTCTTGCCGTGGCGACGGAACAGGGTGATCCTGTCCTCACCCACCTTCTCGCGGAACTCGGGGTCGTCGATGCCCAGGCCCTCCTCGGGGGCCAGGCAGAGCACCCCGATCTTGCCCTCGTGCTCGTTGTGGTGGACCTGGAGGGCGGCGTCGCCGACCTCGGTGAGGGGGAAGACGGCGGACAGGCAGGGCTGGATCCGGCCTTCGGCCACCATCCGGTTGGCCTCCCAGGCTTCGCGGTAGTTGGCGAAGTGGGACGAGACGATCCGCTTCAGCTTCATCCAGAGGTGGCGGTTGTCGTACTCGATCATGAAGCCGGAGGTGGCGGCGCAGGTCACGATCGTGCCGCCGCGGGCGGCGACGAAGACCGACGCGCCGAAGGTCTGGCGGCCGGGATGCTCGAAGACGATCTCCGGGTCCCGGCCCACGAGGGCGCGGATGTCCTTGCCCAGCCGGCGCCACTCCTTCTCGTCCTGGGTGTGGTCGTCGGCCCAGAACTGGTAGCCCGCGGCCTTGCGGTCGATGACGGCCTCGACGCCGAGCTCGTGGAGCAGGTCGACCTTGTCCGCCGAGGAGACCACGCCCACCGGGGTGCCACCCCCGTTGAGCACGTACTGGCAGGCGTACCCACCGAGGCCGCCGGTCGCGCCCCAGACCAGGACGGTGTCGCCCTGGCGCATCGGGGCCGCGTTGGGGCTGCACAGCATCCGGTAGCTGGTCGAGTTGCAGAGGGCGTTGACCGCGGCCTCCTCCCAACTCAGGTGGGCCGGCTTGGGCATCAGCTGGTTGGCCTTGACCACGGTGAGGTCGGCCAGGCCCCCGAAGTTGGACTCGAAACCCCAGATGCGCTGATTGGAGGCCAGCATGGCATCGTCGTGGGCGCTGGGGTCCTGGTCGTCGACGTAGTTGCAGTGGACGGTGACCCGATCGCCGGGCTTCCAGTTTCGCACGGCCGAACCGGTCTTCAGCACCACACCGGACGCGTCGGAACCGACCACGTGGTAGGGCAGCGCGTGGCGGGCCCCCCAAGTGCTCTCCTGGCCGAGGCGGTCGAGGAAGAGGAAGGTCGGCAGGGGCTCGAAGATCGAGGTCCAGACGGTGTTGAAGTTGATCGAGCTGGCCATGACGGCCACGTAGGCCTCGTCGGGGGCCAGCTCGGGGGTGGCCACGTCGTCCACGTGGAGGGACTGGCGGGGGTCCTTGTCCCATGACTCGACGCCGGCGAACATCTCGGCGTCCTCCCGGCGCACGAACGCCGCCCGGTACGACTCGGGGATGGGCAGGGTGGCGATGTCGTCGCCGGATGCGCCCCCCTGGATGGCGTCGAGGATCTCCTGCATGGCCGGGGACGCTAGCGGTCGGTTGGACCGCCACTCCAACGCCGCGCCCGGCTCGCCTACGACCGCCCTTCACAGAGTGTGATCAGTTGCGCTACTCTCTGTGGTCAAGCGAGCGGGACCGCCGGGCGAGGCGGGGAAGGCAACGGCGACAGCGATGACTCCAGACGAGATCGAAAACCACGTGTTCAGCCTGGTGCGGCGGGGCTTCGACCCCGACGAGGTGAACGCCTTCCTCCAGGAGGTGGCCGCCACGCTGGCCCAGGCGCTGAGGCCGGCGGACGAGCCGGCCGACGCCGCGGCGGGCGCGATGACCGTCGGCGGGGAGGACGACTTCGGGCACCTCGGCGAGGAGGTGGCGACCATCCTGCGCCAAGCCCACAACTCGGTGGCCGAGCTGCAGCACCGCGCCGAGGCCGATGCCGCCCTCGTCCGCCAAGACGCCGAGGAGGAGGCGGCCGCCTTGCTGCGGAGGGCCGACGCCGACCGGCAGGCCGCCGCTGTCGAGCTGGAGGCGGCTCGGAGCGAGGCCACCCGCGTCCTGGCCGACGTGGCCCGCCAAGCCGACGCGGCCGCCGACACGGCCGCCGCGCTGGCCGACCAGCGGACCCGTGAGGTCATCGACGCCGGCCGCCACGAGGCCCGCGGCGCCGTGACCGTCCAGCGCAACGTGCGCGGGCGCCTCGAGGACGTCCGCGACGACATCGCCCACGCCCTGAGCCGCCTCGTAGAGGAGGACCAAGACCTCTTCGCCGAGATCGACCTGACGGACGCCACGCTGGAGGCCGCCGCCCGGGGCGCGGCCGACGTTGGCGGGCCGGACCTCGTGCCCCCGCCCGGCCAGGGCCCCCCGACCCCGCCGGTGCCGCCTCCGACCCCGACGAAGCCGACATCCAACGGGGACCTGCCCTATGCCGCCGACGACGACGAGATCGTCGATCTGATCGACACCGACGACGCGCCTCCCCCACCCCCCGCGGACGAGGGCGACGACGACCCGTTGGCTCAGATGGTCAAGAGCGCCGTGGAGAACGCCCTCAAGCGGCGGAGGGGTGATGGCGAGCCCCCGAACTGGAACAACGCGTGAGGCCGGAAGACCTGGGACGGTCATCGTCTGCCGACCCCGAACCTGAGAAAGGACAATGATGTTCGCTGCCCTCACGGCGGTTGCTGAGGAGCGGGACCGCTATCTGTACGCCTTGGAGCAGGCCCGCTGGGACATAAGGCTGCTCTATGCCTCGGTGGCTCTCAGCCCGGAGACGGACCTGGGCCTGCGGTACCTCTACGCAGACCTCGACGCCGTGCTGTCGGAGCAGCCGAACGACGCGGTGCGGCTGGAGATGCCCAACGACGCGGTGCTGTCGGAGCAGCCGAACGACGCGGTGCGGCTGGAGATGCCCAACGACTCGGTGCTGTGGGAGCAGCCGAACGACGCGGTGCGGCTGGAGATGCCCAACGACGCGGTGCTGTGGGAGCAGCCGAACGCCGACGCCATTCCGTTGCCTCCCGTCCCAGCCGGGTTGTCGAAGGAGGAATGAGGTCGGTCGGGCGGGCTGGTCGCCCGGACCGGTCACTCCGTACACTTCCTCCACCAGCGACCAAACGTTCTGGGGGAGGTCCCACCCATGTCTGGCTCCGTGATCATCGGCGGCGCACGCACACCGATCGGCAAGCTCTCCGGCGGTCTCGCCGGCTTCGCCGCCACCGACCTCGGTGGGTTCGCCATCAAGGCCGCCCTCGAGCGCGCCGGCGTGAGCCCCGAGCAGGTGGACTACGTCTTCATGGGTCAGGTGCTGCAGGCCGGAACCGGTCAGATCACCGCCCGCCAGGCCGCGGCCAACGCCGGCATCCCGATGACGGTGCCCGCCACCACCATCAACAAGGTGTGCCTGTCGGGCCTGAACTCGATCTACCTGGCCGACCTGATGATCCAGAGCGGCCAGGCCGACGTCGTCGTGGCCGGGGGCATGGAGTCCATGACGCAGGCCCCCTACCTCCTCCCCGAGGCGCGGGCCGGCTACCGGCTGGGAGACAAGTCCGTCGTCGACTCGATGATGTACGACGGCCTCTTCTGCGCCTTCGATCAGGTGGCCATGGGCGCCGGCACCGAGAAATACGCGGCATCGGCCGGCCTCGACCGCCTACCCCAGGACGAGCTCTCGGCCGCCTCGCACGAACGGGCGGCCAAAGCCCAGAAGGACGGCTTGTTCGACGACGAGATCGTCCCGGTCGAGGTCCCTCAACGCAAGGGTGACCCCGTGCTGGTCGAGGTCGACGAAGGCGTGCGCCCCGGCACCACGGCCGAGAGCCTGGGCGGCCTGCGTCCGGCCTTCGACAAGGCGGGCAACATCACCGCGGGCAATGCCTCCCAGATCTCCGACGGCGGCGCCGCGGTGATCGTGGTCTCCAAGGCCAAGGCCGAGGAGCTGGGCGCCACCCCGCTGGGCGAGATCGTGGGTTACGGCCAAGTGGCCGGTCCCGACCCGTCGCTGCTGACCCAGCCGGCCCGAGCCATCAAAGCCGCGGCCGAGGCCACCGGCACCGCGATCGGCGACATCGACCTGTTCGAGCTGAACGAGGCCTTCGCCGCCGTCGGCCTGGCGTCCATGGCCGACCTCGGCATCAGCGACGACATCGTCAACGTGAACGGCGGGGCCATCGCCCTGGGGCACCCCGTCGGCATGTCCGGTACCCGCGTCGCCCTGACCATCCTCCTCGAGCTCGGTCGCCGCGGTGGCGGGCTCGGTGCCGCCGCCCTCTGCGGCGGTGGCGGCCAAGGCGACGCCATCCTCCTCAAGGTCTGACCCGAACAGTCCGCCGACTCGGTTGGTCGTCAGCGGGTGGCGACGAGCAACGCGAGGCCGGCGGCCATGACGGCGCTGGCGATGGAGCGGCGGCGACCGAGGGTCTCGTGGAGGACCAGCCAGCCGAGCAGGGCGGCAATGAGGACCGACGACTCGCGCAGGGTGGCCACGTAGCCCACGGGGGCATAGCGGACGGCGATCAGGACGAGGCTGTAGGCCGCGGTGGTGCAGGCTCCACCCAGCCCGTAGCGTCGCCAGGCTCCCGGAAGAGAAGCCCGAAAGGCGGCGGCCCGACCCCGGCCGATGTTCACCAGCGTGATCGCCAGCGCCGAACAAGCGATCAGAGTGAGGCCGTAGGGCAGGCCCTCAGTCCGTCGGGCGCCGGCGGAGTCGATCAGCGTGTAGGTACCGATGGTCGCCCCCGTGAGGAGCGCCCAACCGATGGTCGGTCCGTGGATGTTCGGTCCCACGAGAAGTACGACGCCGAGGATCACGATCCCGATGGCCGCCCACGACCAGCCGCCGAGGCGGTCGTCGAGCAGCGCCACCCCGCCGATCGCCGCCAGCAGGGCGCCACTGCCCCGGGCCAACGGGTAGGCGAGCGAGAAGTCGCCGTGGTGGTAGGACCGGAGCAGGGCCAGCACGTAGACGACATGGACGCTGGCCGACGCGGCCAGGTAGGGCACCGCCTCGACACCCGGCAGCCCGACGACCACCAGGACCGGCAGGGCCAGGAGGGCACCGAAGGTGAACTGGCCCCACGCCACGAGGTCCCGCTCCTCCCCCGTCTTGACGAGGAAGTTCCACCCCGCGTGCAAAAAGGCGGAGATGAGGGCCAGGACGGTCGCGGTCAGCACGGAGGATCACCCACCGGTCGGCCGGCGTCCGCCGGCCCGCGAGGGTCAGCGGTCGATGGTGGCCCAGAACTCCCGCTGGGCGGCGCCGGGATCGTCCAGGACCCCGATCTGGGCGTCGAAGGTGCGCACGGCCCGACGGTCGAGGTCGTACCTCGGCCAGGCGGGGCCCGGGTCGCCGGTTCGGGCGAAGCGCACCCAGGCCTCCTGCATCGCCTCGGCCAGGCCGACCGGGGGATCGTCCCCCAGGAAGCCGAGCAGCCGGGGATCACTGGCCAGGCCGAACAGGAACGGCAGCTCGATGGCGTGGCAGGCACCGAGCATCCCACCCATGGCCGGCGTGCCCCAGCTGAACTCGTACTCCCACACGTCGGAGGACTGGTTGAGCAGGGCTTCGGCCAACTCGACGGCCGGGTAGCGAAACACCATGTCGGTGCCCATGACGGTGAAGGCGTCCTTGGGGGTCGGCCCTTCGGCCACCGCGTCGGCGTACACGGCCAGCGCCTTGTCGGCGTCGCCGGTGAGGGCCTGGAGGCGCTGACGGAGCACGGTCTCGTCGATCGGGACCAGGTCGAGCAGAGCGAAGAGCTTCCACTCCTCACGGGTCGTCCCCGTCATCACCGGGACACCCGCGGCGCTCCCGCCTCGGATGGCGGCGAGCACCGATGTCGGCAAGAAGTGACCGTCCGCGACGGGACGGAACGGCAACCCCGCCGCGACCCCCTCCTCCAGCAGCGGCTCGGAGTTGGTGAAGGCCTCGACCATGACCTGACTCTGCACGGCGAGGACCTGCTCCGCGGTCAACGCCCGCAACTCGTCGGCGGTCGACACGCCGAGACCGTCGACGACGACTCGGGCGGAGCTCTCGGCCTGTGTCGGTGTCGCCACGGACTGCGCGGCACCGGATTGGGCGATGGCCTTGTGGAACCGTCCCTTGGCTGATTCGGCCGCGAGCAGGCTGGTCACGCTCATGCCGCCGGCGGACTCACCGAAGATCGTGACGTTGTCGGGGTCACCACCGAAGCCGGCGATGTTGGCGCGCACCCACTCGAGGGCGGCGACCTGGTCCATGAGCCCGAGGTTTCCCGAGCCGGCGAAGTCGTCGTCCAGCCAGCCGAGGTCGAGGAAACCGAAGGCTCCGAGCCGGTAGTTGATCGTGACGAGCACGACGTCACCACCGTCGACGAACGGTGCGCCGTCGTAGAGGGGCGAGGAGCCGGAGCCGAAGATGAAGGCCCCGCCGTGGATCCAGACCATGACCGGCCGACGGGCGTCGTCCAAGGCGGGGGTGCGCACGTTCAGGAAGAGACAGTCCTCATCCACGGGCTCGGGGGCCATGCCCAGGAACGCGGTGAGCATGTCCGGGCTCTGCATCGCCGTCGCGCCGAAGGTCGTGGCGTCCCGCACCCCGTCCCACGCCGCGACCGGCGCCGGCGGCTGCCATCGCCGCGCTCCCACCGGCGGCGCCGCGAACGGGATACCGGCGAACCGCAACCCGGCACCATGCTCGGTACCTCGAACCTGCCCAGCCGTGGTGGAGGCAATCGTCATAGAACCGAAACGGTACTGGCGACACCCAGCAGCCCGGCAAGCGACGAGCCCTCACCAGGCCCGCCGGCTACCAGCGGGTCGCTGATCCGAAACCGCGCGCGCTCCGTCAGGACCGACGATTGACCGCCAAGGGCCGCCGAGAGGCGAGAAAGGGGTACCACCCCCGGCGGGCCGGGCGCGGGCGGGATGGTCCAGCCCGCCGGAGGCGGCACTCCGAATCGGACCCGAGGAGGCGGGAGGGGCTGAGGGGGCAAGTGAAACCCCCTCGACCGGCCTCGATTCCGATGTTGCGGTTACGTTACAACAGTGACGGACCGATGACAAGCGCCGTCACATTTCCTCGTCCGGCGTTGGTCAGTCGAGCACCGTCCGGCCGGTCAGGGCCCGGCCCAGGGTCATCTCGTCGGCGTACTCGAGATCGCCTCCGACGGGCAGGCCGCTGGCGATTCGGGTCACCTTGATGTCGGTGTCCTTCAGCAGCTTGGCCAGGTAGAGGGCCGTGGTCTCGCCCTCGATGTTGGGGTTCGTGCAGAGGATGAGCTCGTCCACCTGCTCGTCCCGCACGCGGCTCAGCAGCTCCCGCACCCGCAGGTTCTCGGGGCCCACCCCGTCGATGGGGCTGAGCGCGCCCTGGAGCACGTGATAGCGACCCCGGTACTGCTCGGTCTTCTCGACGGCCACCACGTCCCGGGGCTCCTCGACGACGCAAAGGACGCCGTCCTCGCGCTGGGGGTCGGCGCAGATGCCGCACTCGGGACCCTCCGAGATGTTGAAGCACCGTTGGCAGAAGGTGACCCGGTCCTTGGCCTCCGTGATGGCGGTGGCCAGGCGTAGGGCGTCGACCTTCTCCTGCTTGAGCAGGTGGAAGGCGATGCGCTGAGCCGACTTCGGGCCGATCCCGGGCAGGCGGCCGAGCTCGTCGATCAGGTCCTGGACCGCGCCGGCGTAGACCGCGGTCACCCGGCGCCGCCGAGGAGGCCGCCGAGGCCGCCGAGATCGACCTCGCCGACCGACTGCTCGTGCAACGCCGCCACCCGGGTGGTGGCGTCCCGCAGGGCAGCCAGCACCAGGTCGGCGATCAGCTCGTGGTCGTCGCCGACCGAGGGGTCGACCGTGACCGAGCGGAAGTCCCAGCCGCCGGTGACCTCGACCTTGACCACGCCACCGCCGCTCTGACCTTCGACCACCTGGGCCGCGACCTCGGCCTGCGCGTCGAGGATCTGCTGCTGCATCGCCTGGGCCTGGCCCAGGAGGGCACCGAGGTCCAGGCCAGGGAGGCCCCCGCCGTCCTCGTCGTCGCCCTCGATCGGCTCGAGGTCAGTCATCGGGCTCCTCCTCGATCAGCTCCACCTTGCCGAACACCTCCGTGACCTGGTCGAGGCCGGTCGAGGCCGATCCGGCGTCCTCCAAGTCGTCGACCGGACCGATGTCGGCCAACTCGTCCACCATCGGCATGGGGGCCGGTGACCCTTCCGTGGGCCGGTCGTCCGGTTCGCCCCGGGAAGTCGGTGCCGGGGCCGGGGGGGAATCGGCGCCACCGTCGACGACGAGGATCAACGGGACGGGACGGCCGAACTCCACGGCCAGCGCGGCCTCGACGTCTGCCCGCAGCGGCTCACAGCGCTGGACGTGGGTGGCGTTGGGCAGGGCGAAGGCGGCTTGGCCCTCGCGGTCGTCGAGGAAGCGACCGGCGGCGAAGAGCATCTTGACCTTGGGCCGCAGCCCGCCGAGGACCCGGTCACCCCAGGCCAGCGTGAGCTCGTCCCGCGTCGGCAGGGCGTCCGACCCGGTGGCTCCTGGAGCCGGTGCCGGCTCGGGCACGGCCGCGACAACGGCCTCCGGCTCCGGATCGGGGACGGCGGCCAGCGGGGGATGGCTCGGCTCGGGCTCGGGCTCGGGGCCAACCACCGGCTCGGGGGCCTCGGGCCGGCGCACCTCGGCCAGCCGGCTGCGGGCTTCGTTCGCCGGTGATCCTCCACCGGTCGACGCGGCCGGGTCTTCGGCCGGCGCCAGGAGTTTGCCGCCGGTGCCGTCCCGGACGACCCGCTCGAGACGGTCGATGCGGATCAGCAGCGCGTCGACGGAGGTGTCACTCGCCGCCCGGGTGATGCGGACCAAGGCCACCTCGAGGGGGATGCGGGGGTCCGGGGCCTGGCGCATGTCGACCAGCGCCGTGCCCAGGACCTCCAGCGCCCGGGTGATGGCGGGGGCCCGGAGGCGCTCGGCGTGGTCGGCCGCGGCCGCCCGGTCCCCTTCGGTGAGGTGGTCCAGGTCCACCCCCATCGTGGCGAGGAAGGCGTTGCGCAGCCGCTCCAGCACCTGCTCGCCGACCCCCCGGGGGTCACGGCCCTGGGTGGTGGCGTCAGCCAGTGCAGTGAGGGCGCGGGCGGTGTCGTTCTCGCACACGGCGTCGAGCAGGTCGTCGACCGAGTCGTCGTCGCGGGCCACCCCGCCGGCGGCCACGATGCGGTCGAGGACGGAGAGGGTGTCGCGAGCCGAGCCGCCGCCTTCGCGCATGGCCTGGGCGATGCCCTCATCGGTGACCTCGAGGCCGGCGTCCTCCACGATCCAGCGGACGTGGGCCTCCAGCTCGGCCGCCGGGAGCAGTCGGAACTCGAGGTGCTGGGTCCGGCTGCGGATCGTCGGAAGGACCTTTTCGGGATCGGTCGTGGCCAGGATGAACACCACGTGGTCCGGCGGCTCCTCCAGGGTCTTGAGGAGGGCGGCCGACGCGCCCTTCGACAGCATGTGGACCTCGTCCAGGATGTAGAGGCGGGTCCGGCCCGGGCTGGCCAACGCCGTGCTCGCGATGAGCTCACGCATGTTGTCGACACCCGTGTGCGAGGCGGCATCCAGCTCGGTCACGTCGAAGGAGTTGCCCGCCTCGATGGCCAGGCAGGGTGGGCAGACCCCACAGGGCTCGCCGTCGACGGGGTTCTCACAGTTGAGGACCTTGGCCAGGATGCGGGCGGTCGAGGTCTTGCCCGTCCCCCGGGGCCCACTGAAGAGATAGGCGTGCCCCAGCCGGTCCTCGGCGGCGGCGTTGCGGAGGGCGGCGACCACGTGCTCCTGGCCCACGATCTCCGAGAACCGCTGCGACCGGTAGCGCCGATACAGCGATTGGAAGGCCATCGCCCGGAGACTACAAGCGGTGACTCGCCCCTCGTTCGGCCTTCCCCGCTCGCCTTCGAGAGTGGCGGCCAGGCGATCTGCGGCACCCGGTGGGCTCCGCTGAGAGCTGCTGCCTTCCGGCCCTGACTCGGTTCACGGGCCACCGTCGCACAGGACCCGACCGCCACACTCCAAGGCGAGCGACCGCCCACGATACCCTGACCGGCCGCACCAGCCCCACGGGCCGGTGTCCCCAGGAGGGGTGCGAGAGCGGCCGAATCGGCACGCTTGGAAAGCGTGTGTGGGGCAACCCACCGTGGGTTCGAATCCCACCCCCTCCGCGCAGGTCCTCGGCCGAGCGGCCTCGGGCTCAGCCCGCCTTCGCAGCGGCCAGTCGACGCAGCGGGGGCAGCGTCGGCGGCGGGTTCTTGCGGGGCGGAAGCGCCTCGAGGACCTCGTGGGAAGCAGCCGTGATCACGGCTACCGCCTTCTCGAACGCCTCCTCGGTGGCGGCCGAGGTCTTCTGGACCCCACTGATCTTGCGGACGTACTGACGGGCCGCGGCCTCGATCTCCTCATCGGTGGCCACGGGCTCCAAGCCCCGGAGGGTGGTGATGTTGCGGCACATGACCGCGACGCTACCGATCAGCGGGCGGTGGCACTGCCGCTGTTCACCCGGGCCCGCTTGGCCTGGTAGAGGCGCCGGTCGGCCAGGCCCATCACCGCGTCGGGCTCGGCACCGGGCCACCGGACGGCCGAGCCGACCGAGACACTGAAGTCGCCCGGCATGGCGGCAACCAGATCGATCAAGTGGTCGGCCAGGTGGCGGGCGGCCCCGGGGTCGGTGTTGGGGCAGAGCACGGCGAACTCGTCGCCGCCGACCCGGGCCAGCAGGTCCGAGGCGCGGACGCGCCCGGACAGGCATTCGGAGACCTGCTGGAGGACCTCGTCGCCCCGGCGGTGGCCGTGCTCGTCGTTGATCTCCTTGAAGCGATCGATGTCCAGGAGGAGCACCGAGAGGGGTAGGCCCGTCCGTTCGGCCTCGGCGCAGGACCGCTTCAGGGCTTCGTCCCACGCCCGCCGGTTGGCCACGCCGGTCAACGAGTCCTCCCGGCTGAGGCGATCCAGTTCGCCGACCAGCACGAGCGTGCGCTCCTGGGCGGCTTCGAGAGCCATGCGAGCGGCCAGCTCGTCCCGTTCGAGGCGCATCCGGTAGAGACGGCCGACGGCAGCCAGGATCGAGGCAGTGCCCAGGTAGAACACGACCGTCCCCACCTGGACGTCGCCTCCCAGGTCGGACTGCAAGCCGAACGAGAGCATCGTCGCCACCCAGGACGAGGCGACCAGGGCGATCGTGATCCACAGGCGGCCGACGAGCAGGAACGCGCAGCCGTAGATGACGAGGGAGAACCCGAGCAGATAGCCCTCGAAGGCCTGGTCGACGCTGGGGAGCAGCCAGGCCACGACGACCTGGGGGAGCACGCAGATGATCACGACGAGGGCCTCGGCATGGCGGTCGCCGAAGGGCCGCTTCAACAGGAACAGCCAGCCGATGAGCACCGGAACCACAACGGCCATGCGGAGCGTGAAGAACCGGTCGGCCTGCTCGGGAACGACCAACCGGTCATAGATGCTCCAGAGGGGTATCGCCACGAGGATCATCACGCCCGCGGCCAGGCCGGTGGTGCGCGTCGAAGCCAGCATCTCTGCAGCGTGAGCTGCGCGGACCTCGCTCGCCGTGGGCGAGTCCGCGGATGCGCGGATCTCTGACACAAGGCTTCCGTCGTCCTCCGCCGCACGGGCCTGAAGCGCCTGGGGGACAAAGGGTCAGACGACCTACGTCACCCGGCCCGCCGGGGACCGAGAGGCCTGACGGTCCCGAGACCGGGGCCGTCGGTACCCTGCCCGCCGTGATGGGCCGCCTGTTCCGCGTCGCCGCCGTCGCCCTCGGCCTGACGCTGGTGGCCGGCGCCTGCTCGGGCGGCGAGCGCCCCGAGTTGGGCGACCCCGTCGAGGAGGAGCGCGCGAACCTGACGGTCCGTCACCTCGACCCGGAGCTCACCTACGTGGCCCGCTCGGACACCCCCGTGGACGTGTACGCCGATCCCGCCGACGCCGAGCCCCGGGAGTCGGTCCGGCCGCCCTCGGCGGAAGCCCCGACCGCCGGCTTGGCCGTCGACGGCTTCATCGTCCAGGCCCCCTACGAGGCGGAGCCCGGCTTCCACGGGGTGGCGTTGGCCGACGGTTCCACCGGATGGGTGAAGGCCGACGACGTCCGGATCGAGCAGGTCAACATCGTCGCCATCGGCAACGGCACCGAGGTCGACCCGTCGGGCGGTGGCGGCGGCACCGTCGACGTGTTCGCCCAGCCGGACGCTCCCGAGCCCAGCGCCGCCATCGAGAACCCCAAGTCGGCCGAGGGCCTGAACGTCGGCCCGGTCGTCTTCCTGGCCAACGGCCCGCTCGACCCCACGGCGGACTGGGTCAACGTCCTCCTGCCGGTTCGGCCCAACGGCACCGACGGCTGGGTCCGACGCGGCGACGTGACCCTCACGGCCAACCAATTCCGCATCGAAGTCCGCCTCGGGGCCCACCAGCTCCGGGTCTACAACGGGCGCCAGCGGGTCCTGGCCGTCCCCATCGGCGTGGGGACGACGAACACGCCGACGCCGGGCGGGGCCTTCTACATTCGATCGCTCATCGCGTCGACCGACTCGGCCTACGGGACCTATGCCTTCGGACTGTCCGGCTTCTCGGAGGTCCATGAGACCTTCAACGGCGGGCCGGGCGACATCGGCATCCACGGCACGAACGACCCGGGCACGATCGGCACCGACGTGAGCAACGGGTGCATCCGGCTCGAGGACGGCAATGTCATCCGCTTGGCCGGCCTCCTCCCCGAGGCATCGGGCTCGCAGTCCGACTCGCCCTCGGTGACTACTGGCTTGGGCGTGCCCGTCCAGGTCATCGCCTGAGCGAGGCCACCGTGGACCATGAGGCGGCCATGCGCCTCGCCCTCGAGGAGGCCGCCGCCGCCGCCCGCCACGGCGACGTGCCCATCGGGGCGGTGGCCCTGATCGACGGCGAGGTCGTGGCCCAGCGCCACAACGAGCGGGAGCTTCTCGGCGACCCCACGGCGCACGCCGAGGTGCTCTGCCTCCGGGACGCAGCGGCGGCCCGGGGTCGGTGGCGCCTCGACGGGGTCACCCTGGTGGTCACCCTCGAGCCGTGCCCGATGTGTGCCGGCGCGCTGTGGGCGGCCCGGGTCGACGACCTCGTCTACGGCGCCGCCGACCTGAAGGCGGGCGCGATCGGCTCGCTCTACAACGTGGCGGCTGATCCTCGCCTGAACCACGAGGTCCGGGTCATCCACGGCCTCCTGGCCGACGAGTCCAGCGCCTTACTCCAGGCCTTCTTCGCCGACCGCCGGTAGCCGTCGCTAGCCTCGCCGGCGGAGGGTTGCCAGAGCGGACGAATGGGGCGGCCTCGAAAGCCGTTGTGGCCTCCGGGTCACCGAGGGTTCGAATCCCTCACCCTCCGCCAGCCACCCAGCCATTCTCGGCACACGTATGGCCGGAGAACGTCCTACCTACGCGGCGACTCGCGGTCACCCGCACCGAAGATCGAGTCACGCTCGACTGGGAGAGGTGATCGGACTGGAACTCTGTCGTGAGCTTCTTCGATTACCGCTCGGGCTCAGTCGATCGTGCTACTCGTTTCACAGGAGATCAGACGGTCGTCAGACCGGTTGTGACAGTGATCGAACTGCGGACCGCCATCGAGGAGGTCGGGCCTCGCCCCGCCGGTCAGGTCATCTCGACCGGTTGCGCCGCGGAGCGTGTCGACACCACTACCGCCTCGTACGACATCTGCTCCAGGCCCGCCGTGGGCCAATCCTCCGCCAGCTCCAGCGCGCAGCCGATCAGCGCCACGCTGTCCAAACAGCCGGTCTCGTCCCTCGCCGCCAAACACGACATCAGCGTCACCCCGGCCACAGACGATGTCATCGCCACCAAGTGCGTCGATCGTGTCGGGACCCGTCGTGCCCGCGATGACGTCGTCGCCTTCGGTGGGCGCCTCGCTGACGGCAAGATCAACCGTGACAGGCCGGCCGTCGCACGTCGGGTCTGCGGCCTGTGCCTCAGTACCTACGGCAGCCCCGACCGCCGCAAGCAGCGTGAGCACACCGGCCAGACCAAGTCGTCGCAGTATCACGCAGACCTCCGAGTGATGTCCGACAGAATATGACGAGCGCCCGGCGTTCGGGGCTGGGAAGGCATCGCGGAGTCATCCGAACATCCCGCCACCAACGCGGTCTCCTCGGATCGCCGTTTGTCGTCGCCCCGTCGGCGAACTCGATGCGAGAACACCGCTTCATGGGTTACGAGCACACCATCGTCTGCGGGGATGGCGAGGGCTCCGGCTGGGGCCCGCCTGCAGCGCGACGAGTGGAAGGCGATCGGTCCCCTCGGCACGACGACCTGACTGGCCTGACCAAGGCGCATCCAGCCCTTTGGGTCGACCGGTGACTCGGGCTCCGAGGCCGCCGGCTGGCCAACGGACATGATCCCGGCCAGCATCTGTGCTTGGCCTTCTCGTTCGAACGCGACGAGCCCGTCGGTGACGGGGTCCGCCGGATCGCGGCCGCGCAGATCGACAAAGCCCTGGCGGAGCTCGGTGGCGAGCGTCACGACGACCTGCGAAAAGTCGTCCACAGCGTCCGCAAGCGGGGCAAGCGATTCCGGGCCCTGCTCCGCCTGGTCCGACCCGAGCTCGGTAAGGAGTACCGCCCGGCCAACGTGGCGGTCCGCGACGCCGGCCGCGCCCTCGCCCCCATCCGCGAGGCCCACGCCCTCCTCGGGACCTTCGATGCGCTGGTCGCCGGGTGCGGCCCGGATCGGGTCGACCACGGCCTGCTGGGCGTGAGGGCGGGCCTGGCACAGCGTGCCCGGGAGGCCACCGCCCGATTGGGCGCCGACGACCCGGTTGTCGAAGAGGCGAAGGCCCTCATCGGCTCGATCCGGGACGGCGTCGACGACTGGGCGATCGGCGACGGCTTCAGCGCGCTGGGCCCCGGCCTGGAGGCCACCTACCGGAGGGGCCGGGACGGCTTCCGATCAGTCGTCGTCGATCCCTCCCCCGAGACCCTCCACGAGTGGCGCAAGGGGGCCAAGCACCTCTGGCACCAGACCCAGCTGCTCGCCCCGTCCGCTCCCAGCGCACTCGGCCCCGCGGAGGTCTCCCTGCACGCGCTGGCCGACACCCTCGGCGACGACCACGACCTGGTTGGGCTCATCGACCTCCTGAGGGCCGACCCCGACAGCTTCGGCGGTTGCGAGGAGGTCGACGCGGCCGTCGACCTGGGGGACCGGCGCCGTGCCGATCTGGAGGGCCGGGCGTTGGCGTTGGGTGCCCGCCTCTACGCCGAGAAGCCCAAGGCCTTCGTGGACCGGGCGGCGCGCTACTGGGACACCTGGCAGAGGTACGGCGACGAGCTGCCGGCCGGCGAGATCGGCACCATCGCACCGCCCGACGACGGCCTCGACGACCGCATGCGCAGCGAGCTCTACGACCTCGCCCGGGCCGCCGAAATCGTCGGCCGCTCCGCGATGGACCGCGACGACCTCATCGCCAGCCTCCGGGCAGGCCGCCAGTGATGGAACGGGAGCGCAAGTTCCTCGTCGACCGGTTGCCGGACGACCTCGGGCCGGCGGTCGCCATCCGCCAGGGCTACCTCGCCCTGGACGGGAACGTGCAGGTCCGGGTGCGGCGCGCCGACAATGAGTGCACCCTCACCGTGAAGGGCGGTCGCGGGCGGGACCGCACCGAAGTCGAGACGACCATCACCGTCGAGCAGTTCGACGACCTCTGGCCCCTGACGGAGGGCCGGCGGATCGAGAAGGCCCGTCACCGGGTCCCGCTGGTCGACGGCCGTACAGCCGAGGTGGACCTGTACGCGGCGGCCCATGCGGGCCTGCAGGTGGTCGAGGTCGAGTTCCCCGAGAACGCCGACCCGGACGCCTTCGTCCCGTTGCCGTGGTTCGGCCGAGACGTCACCGACGACGCCCGCTACTCGAACGCCGACCTGGCCACCGCGGGCGAGTCGCCTCACTGATCCTTCACTCGCTGCCCGCTCCCCCGGGCGTTCCTGGCACCGGATACCGGCGTCCTGTCCGCGGAATCCGGTGCCGGTACGCGTGGTGGGATACTGCGGGATGGCTCACGACCTGATCATCCGCGGCGGCGCGGTCCTCGACGGCACCGGGAGCGAGGCGATCTCGGCGGATGTCGCCATCGACGGCGACCGCATCACCGTGGTCGGTGACCTCACGGGGGCCGAAGCGACGCGGGAGATCGACGCCACCGGACTCACGGTGTCGCCCGGCTTCGTCGACCTCCACACCCACTTCGACGCCCAGGTCGGCTGGGACCCCTTCATGACCTCCAGCTCGTGGCACGGCGTGACGACGGCGATGATCGGCAACTGCGGCATGTCCTTCGCTCCGGTCGACCGCGGGAGCGAGGCCTTTCTGGCCGAGATGATGGAAAGCGTCGAGGACATCCCTCGCGACGCCATCCTCGAGGGGATCCCCTGGGACTGGACGACCCATCCGCAGTACCTCGACTCGGTGCAGCGGCTGTCCCCGGCGCTCAACGTCGTCAGCCTCGTCGGCCACTGCGCCATCCGCCACCAGGTGATGGGCGAGCGCTCCCTGACCGACGAGGAGCCGACGCCGGACGAGCTGGTTCGGATGCAGGAGATCGTCGCCGAGTCGATCGCCGGTGGTGCCGTGGGGTATTCGACCTCGCGCATCCTGGTCCACGTGGTCCCCGACGGGCGGGCCGTCCCGGGCACCTACGCCTCGAACGCCGAACACCTGGCCCTGGCCGACGGCATGAACGAGGCCGGTGGCGGGATCTTCCAGGCCGTTCTGGACTTCGAGACGCGAGCCGGCAACGAGTTCCAGCTCCTCCGAGCCATGGCCGAGCGCACCGGCGACGTGTTGTTCGCCATCGGTCCGGGCAATGACGAGTCGACCGGGCTCGGTCCCGTCGAGCTCTGGGACGGGTTCCTGAGCGACACCCGGGCCGAGGCCGGTCGGATCACGGGCTACACGATGACCCGACCCTCCGGCAGCCTGATGGGCCTGGCCCAGGTCCCGCCCGTCAAAGGCGGGCGCTGGCGGGAGGTCATGGGCTTGCCCACGATGGAAGCCCGGCTAGCTGCGCTTCGGGACGACGCCACCCGAGCGACCCTCGTCGAGGAGGGACGGCGCAAGGGGATGCTCTACGACCCCCGGCACATCCATCCGCTCGGACAGGGCCACACCCCACGGTACGACGTCGAAGGCGGGCAGTCCCTCGCCGAACTGGCCGACGCCGCCGACGTGCATCCGGTTGAGCTGATCATCGACCGGCTGCTCGAGAGCGAGGGCCGCGAGCTGTTCAACATCTGGTTCTTCCACCGCAACCGGGCGGCCATCGGGCCCCTGCTGGCGCTCGACCACGTCTATCCGGGGGCAGGCGACGCCGGGGCCCACGCCGGACAGATCTGCGATGCGGACGCCCCCACCCACTTCCTGGCCCACTGGTGCCGCGACGAGGGCCTGCTCGCCTTGCCCGAAGCCGTCCACCGGCTCACGGCGAAGGCCGCGGCAACCCTTGGCCTGGTCGATCGCGGCACCCTCGAGGTCGGCGCCTACGCGGACGTGAACGTGTTCGACCCGTCCGGCCTGCAGGTCGGCTACCCCACCTATGTCAACGACTTCCCGGGCGGCGCGGGTCGCCTGTGCGTGCGGGCCGAGGGGTACGGGGCCACCCTCGTCAACGGCGTGGTCGTGACCGAGCAGGGCGAACACTCCGGCGCCCGCCCGGGCCGGGTCCTGCGCGAGTTCGCCCGGGGAGCCTGAGCCGGTGCGAGTCGGCGTGGTCATCCTCCCGGAGCACTCATGGCCGGAGGCCCGACGGCTCTGGCGGCGGGCCGAGGAGCTGGGCTTCGACCACGCCTGGACCTATGACCACCTGAGCTGGAGGAGCCTGCGCGACGGCCCATGGCACGCGGCGGTGCCCACCTTGGCGGCGGCCGCCGTCGTGACCGACAAGATCCGGCTCGGGACCCTCGTGGCGTCCCCCACCTTCCGTCACCCGGTGCCCTTCGCCCGAGAGCTCATCACCCTCGACGATCTCTCGGCCGGGCGCTTCACCCTGGGCATCGGTGCCGGCGGCTTCGGCTGGGACGCCACCACGCTCGACCGTGAGCCCTGGTCGACCAAGGAGCGGGCGGATCGGTTCACCGAGTTCGTGTCCCTCACCGACCTCCTGCTGCGCCAGGCGGTGACGACCCGCGAGGGTCGTTGGTACTCGGCGTACGAGGCCCGCTCCGCACCCGGGTGCGTCCAGCAGCCCCGATTGCCCTTCGCCATCGCCGCGGGCGGCCCCCGGGGCATGCGCCTCACGGCCGAGGTCGGCCAGGCCTGGGTCACGGTCGGCGAGCGGGATCGGGAAGGTGGTGCTGCGCCGGTCGACGAGGGCGTGGCCACGGTTGCCGGCCAGATCGAGGCGCTCGAGTCTGCCTGTGCGGCCGTCGGCCGGGACCCCGCGACCCTCGACCGCATCGTGCTCAGCGGTCTCAACCTGGACAGCGGCCTCGGCTCGGTCGGCGAGTTCGAGGACGCCATCGGCCGCTTCGAGGCCGTCGGTGCCACCGATGTCGTCGTGCACTGGCCCCGCCCCACCGACCCCTACCAGGGCGACGAGGCGGCCTTCGAGAAGCTGTTCGCAGCCCGCCTCTGAGACCGATGCCGACCTACACGCCCGGGCCCGTCGAGGGGTGTCGAGCGTTCGGTGACGGCCGCCCTCAGAGCACCCTCGTCCTGGCACGTGATTCGGTGGTCGGGACGACCGAATCAGGGGCCGGAACGCGCCAGGAGTTCGACAAGGGCGTCGGCGGCGGGGCTGGGGGCGCGATCGGCGCGTTGGACGGCAGCCAACGAGCGCCTCGCCAGCTCCCCTCGGACCGCGCGGCGCAGGGGGTCGGCGCCCCGTTCGGCCTGGATCACGGGAAGGACGGTCCAGCCCACGCCGAGGCGCACCATCTCCGCCAGCACCTCGGGCTGGTGGGACTCAGCCACCACCTCGAAGGGCGCCCCCCGCTCCCGCAGGGCGGCCGCGATGATCGCCCGCGTCCGGGAGCCGGCGGGGAACGTGACCCACGGTCCCCAGCCCGCTGGCGGCCCTGTTCGCACCCCTTCCGGCGCGTACACCGCGAGGGGCTCGTCCCGCAGCAGCTGGACGGCCAATGCGGCGTCGGGCTCGGGCGCCACACACACCGCAAGGTCCAGAGCGCCGCGGGCCAGCCGGTCGAGCACCTCCCCCGACGGGGCGACCGTCAGGCGTAGCTCCACCTCGGGGCGCTCCCGGCGGAACGCCCGCAGCGGCTCGGAGAAGTGGTCCACGGCGGCGACGTCGATGAGGCCCACCCGCAGCGGACCGGACCGCCCCGTCCGGCGGCCCACCACCCAGCGGGCCAGCTCCTCGGTCTCGGCCAGCACCCGATCGGCGTAGCGCACGACCTCGACGGCCTCGGGAGCGAGGACCCGCCCTCGGCCGGCAGGCGCGAACAACGTGACCCCGACCCGGCGCTCGAGCTCGGCCAGGCCCTGGGACAGAGCCGAAGGTGACACACCGACCGCCTCGGCCGCCCGGGCGAACGTCGGCTCCCGGGCCGCGGCCACCAGGTACTCCAGCTGCTGCACCGTCACGTTGGGCAGGACCAGCCGCGCATCCTTCACCCGGACACCCTAACTGTTCAGTCTTCCTTCATCGAGAACGCCGATCATCCGTCATCGCTTAGGGTCCACCTCATGTCCGAGACACCGCCCTCGCCCACCGTCGCCCCCGCCGAGGGCAGCCTCGGCATCCTCTGTGTCGGCCTCGGCGCCGTCACCACCACCCTCATCGCCGGTGTGGAGCTGGCCAAGCGGGGCGAAGCCGATCCCGTCGGCTCCCTCACCCAGCTCGGCACCATCCGCATCGGCAAGCGCACCAACGGCACCGTCCCTCGTATCCAGGACTTCGTCCCCCTGGCCTCCCTCGACCAGATCGTGTGGGGCGCATGGGACCCGTATCCCGACGACGCCTACACCGCCGCCAGCCGGGCCGGCGTGCTCGATCAGGGCCGACACCTCGAGGGGATCGCCGAAACGCTCCGCGCCATCCGCCCGATGCCGGCCGCCTTCGACCCCAACTACGTGAAGCGCCTCGAGGGCACCAACGTCATGACCGACACCTCCAAGCGGGCCATGCTCGACCAGATCCGGGCCGACATCCAGGCCTTCAAGGACGAGCACCTCTGTGACCGGCTGGTGATGATCTGGGCCGGCTCCACCGAGATCTTCATCGAGAACGGCCCCGCCCACGCCGACCTGGACGCCTTCGAGGCCGCCATCGACGCCGAGGACCCGACGATTGCCCCGTCGATGCTCTACGCCTACGCCGCCCTCCAGGAGGGCGTCCCCTTCGCCAACGGTGCCCCCAACCTGGCCGTCGACACCCCGGTCCTGCGCACCTACGCCGAAGAGCACGGCGTCCCCATCTCCGGCAAGGACTTCAAGACGGGCCAGACCCTCCTGAAGACGGTCCTGGCCCCCATGCTGAAGGCCCGCATGCTCGGCCTCAGCGGGTGGTACTCGACCAACATCCTCGGCAACCGGGACGGCGAGGTCCTCGACGACCCGGAGAACTTCAAGACCAAGGAGCAGTCGAAGCTCGGTGTGTTGGAGGACGTGCTCGAGCCCGAGCGCTTCCCCGAGCTCTACGGCGACGTGTACCACAAGGTCCGGATCAACTACTACCCCCCGCGCGGCGACAACAAGGAGGGCTGGGACAACATCGACCTCTTCGGGTGGCTGGGCTACCCGATGCAGATGAAGGTCGACTTCCTGTGCCGCGACTCGATCCTGGCCGCGCCGCTGGCCCTGGATCTCTGCCTCTTCATGGACCTGGCCCAGCGGGCGGGCTTGGGCGGCATCCAGGAGTGGCTGAGCTTCTACTACAAGTCACCGCAGGTCTCTCCCGGCCTCTATCCGGAGCACGACCTGTTCATCCAGCTCACCAAGCTGAAGAACACCCTGCGCTGGATGATGGACGAGACCCCCCTGACGCACCTCGGCCAGGACTACGGCGAGGACGACCTCGGCTGAGCCCCACCGTCGGGCCCTGTAGAGGCGGGACAGGGCGCCCGTAGCCTCTGGGGCATGCGGATGGGACCTCACATGGCGCTCGGCTCGGACCCGAGCGCGATCGTCGGGGCCCGCGTCCAGAAGGGCCTGATCCGGCGGGTGTGGCGGTTCGCCCGGGCCTACCGGCCCATGTTGGCAGGGTTCCTGGCCACCATCGTGTTGGCCGCGATCATCGACATCGTCCCCCCCTTCCTGATCCGGCGGATCATCGACGACGCCATTCCCCAGGAGGACAGGACGGCGGTCGCCGTGCTGGCCGGGCTGATGATCGTGGCCGCGCTCGCGGAAGCGGCGCTGTCCCTCGGCGAGCGGTTGTGGTCGTCCAAGATCGGCGAGGGACTGATCTACGATCTGCGCGTCGCGCTCTTCGACCACGTCCAGCGCATGCCACTCGGCTTCTTCACCCGCACCCAGACCGGGGCCCTGGTCAGCAGGATGAACAACGACGTGATCGGGGCCCAGCGGGCGATCACGGGCACGTTGGGCGCCGTGGTCTCCAACATCGTGGTCGTGGCCACGACCGTCGTGGCCATGTTCTATCTCGAGTGGAGGTTGACCCTCATCTCGCTGATCGTCCTCCCGCTCTTCGTCGTACCGGCCAAGCGGGTCGGCCGTCGCCTGCAGGACCTGACCCGGGAGCAGATGGACCTCAACGCCTCGATGAACACCACGATGACCGAGCGGTTCGGGGTGGCCGGAGCGATGCTGGTCAAGCTCTTCGGCCGCCAGGACCAGGAGGTTGACGAGTTCGGCGAGCGGGCGGGCCGGGTGCGGGACATCGGGGTGAAGACCGCGGTCTACAGCCGGACGTTCTTCATCGCCCTCGGCCTGGTCGGCGCCGTGGGCACCGCGCTCATCTACTGGTTCGGGAGCCTGCTCGTGATCTCCGACGCGCTGGAGCTGGGGACGCTGATCGCTCTGGGCCTGCTCGTGACCCGGATCTACACGCCGCTGACCAGCCTGACCAACGCCCGGGTCGACCTCATGACCGCCTTCGTGTCCTTCGACCGGGTCTTCGAGGTGCTGGACACGCCCAACCCCATCCAGGACCGGGCCGGAGCCGTCGACCTGGTCGACCCTTCCGGCCGAATCGAACTGGACGACGTGTGGTTCACCTACCCCACCGGCACCGAGGCGTCGGTGGCGTCACTGGAGACCCCGGGGGCCCTGCCCGACGACGCCGACGGACGCCCGGTGCTCAAGGGGGTGTCGGCCTCCATGGACGCCGGGACGATGACCGCCCTCGTCGGGCCGTCCGGCGCCGGGAAGTCCACGGTGGCCTCGCTCGTCCCCCGGCTCTACGACGTCACCACGGGTGCCCTTCGGGTCGACGGCAACGATGTCCGGGACCTGACCCAGCGGTCGCTGCGCTCGGCCATCGGGGTGGTGACCCAGGACCCCCACCTCTTCCACGAGACGGTCCGGTCCAACCTGCTCTACGCCCGACCTCAGGCCACCGACGCCGAGCTGGCAGCCGCCTGTCGGGCGGCCCGCATCTGGGACGTCATCACCGCCCTCCCCAACGGTCTCGACACCCTCGTCGGCGAACGGGGCTACCGGCTCTCCGGAGGCGAGAAGCAGCGATTGGCCATTGCCCGAATGCTGCTGAAGGACCCCTGCATCGTCATCCTGGACGAGGCCACCAGCCATCTCGACTCCGAGAACGAGGCCGCCGTCCAGGCCGCCCTCGACACGGCCCTGGAAGGCCGGACCTCGGTGGTGATCGCCCACCGCCTCTCGACGATCATCGCCGCCGACCAGATCCTGGTCCTGGACGAGGGCAGGATCGTGGAGCAGGGCACCCACGTGAGCCTGTTGGCCGAGGGCGGCCTCTACGCCGACCTCTACCGCACCTTGGTCCGCAGTGACGAGCAGGACGTGGTGGCCCCCGCCCCCTGAGGGCTGGATACGGCTTCAGGCAGGGTTCAGGTGCCTCGGCGAGACTGGATCGGTGCGGGTGCTGGTGGTCGAGGACGAGGTGCGCCTGGCTGACGGCATCCGCAAGGGGCTGGAGGCCGAAGGCTTCGCCGTCGACGTCGCCCACGACGGGACCGACGGCCTCTGGCGGGCCCGAGAGCACGATTATGACGCCATCGTCCTGGACATCATGCTGCCCGGGGTCAACGGCTACCGGGTGTGCGCCGCCCTGCGGGCCGAGGAGAACTGGACCCCCGTCCTCATGCTCACGGCCAAGGAAGGTGACCTCGACGAGGCCGAAGCCCTGGACACCGGGGCCGACGACTACCTGACCAAGCCGTTCGCCCATGTGGTGCTCGTGGCCCGACTCCGGGCGCTGGTCCGGCGGGGTCGACCCGCTCGACCCGTCGTGCTCATCGCGGGTGACCTCCGCCTCGACCCCGGCTCGCGCCGCGTCTGGCGGGGGAAGGACGAGATCGCGCTGACCACGCGGGAGACCTCCCTGCTCGAGTTCCTGCTGCAGCAGGCCGGCACCGTCGTGTCGAAGCGGGAGATCCTCGACCACGTCTGGGACGACGACTTCGACGGTGACCCCAACATCGTCGAGGTCTACATCCGCCACCTCCGCAACAAGCTGGACCGGCCCTTCGACCGGGACAGCATCCACACCGTCCGGGGCTCGGGCTACCGCCTCGACCCGCGCGGCGGCTGATGCGCTCTCTGCGCACCCGGGCCGTCATCGGCGCGGTGACGATCGTGGGCGTCGCCCTCCTGATCGGCTCGGTGAGCATGGTCCTGCTCGTTCGGTCGTCGTTGACCGGCAACGTGCGGGAGGCAGCCGAGCTCCGGGCGGACGACCTGGCCACCGTGCTCGAAGCCGGTGGGGAATCGGCCGCCGACCTGGCCGTCGAGGACGACGAGGACGCCCTCATCCAGGTGATCGGGCCCGAGGGTGATGTCGTCGCCTCGAGCCCGAACGTCGACGGGCTCCCTCCCGTCGCCGACCTGGGCGACGAGCAGTCCACTGTCCTGGACCACGTCTCCGTGGGCGGCGACCGCTTCGTCGCCGTGGCCGTGACCGCGGACACGCCCGAGGGTGAGGTGACCGTGCTCGTGGCCCGTGCCCTCGACGACGCCGACGAAGCAACCTGGGCCCTGGTGGAGGTGCTGGCCATCGGTGTGCCTCTCCTGCTGGTCGTGGTCGGCCTTGTCGCCTGGGCGCTGGTCGGTCGGGCCCTGGCCCCGGTCGCCGCCATGACCGGTGCGGCCGATGAGATCACGGCCACCGATCTGGACCGGCGCCTGCCCGAGTCCGAGGGGGCTGATGAGATCGCCCGGCTGGGCACGACGCTCAACGCCATGCTCGATCGCCTCGCCGACTCACGAGACCGGATGTCGGCCTTCGTGGCCGACGCGGCCCACGAACTGCGCTCCCCGGTGAGCTCACTGCGCCAGCACGCGGAGGTGGCTCTCGAGCACCCCGACCGGACCGAGGTCACGGACCTGGCCGAGGTGGTCCGGGCCGAGAGCCTGCGCCAGCAACGCCTCGTCGACGACCTGCTGTTGTTGGCCCGCGTCGACGAGGGGGCCGCGGCTCGTCGGGACCGGGCCGTCGACCTCGATGACGCGGTGGCCGTCGCGGTCGCCCGGCTCCGTCCCGTCAGCCCGGTCGTCATCGACACGTCGGGGGTGTCGGGGGGGCAGGTCATCGGCGACCCGTCCGGGCTCGACCGACTGGTGGGCAACCTGTTGGAGAACGCCGCCCGTCACGCCAACGCCCGGGTCGAGGTCACCCTCGCCGAACGCGACGACGTCGTCGCCTTCACGGTGGACGACGACGGCCCGGGCGTCCCGGCCCCAGACCAGGACCGGATCTTCGAGCGGTTCGTGCGCCTCGACGAATCCCGATCCCGCGACGAGGGCGGCAGCGGGTTGGGCCTGGCCATCGTTGCGGCCGTCGCCGCGGCCCACGGGGCCACCGTCGTCGTCGGGGACAGCCCGCTCGGCGGCGCCCGGTTCCGGGTCGTGTTCCCCGGGCCCTGACGTTCAGGTCCCGCTCAGCGGACGACTCGTACTGTCCTCCCATGACCATCACCACGAAGACCAAGGTCCTGATCGCCGGTGTCGCCGCGGTCACGGCCGCCGGTGCGGGCGTGGGCATCGCCGCCGCCGGAGGCGGCGACGACAGCGAGGGCCCCATCACCGGGTCCGAGCTCGACCGGGCGTCGGCCGCCGCCCTGGCGGAGACCGGCGAGGGCCGCGTCACCGAGACCGAAGTCGGCGACGAGGACAGCTTCTACGAGGTCGAGGTCACCCTCGACGACGGCAGCCAGGTCGACGTCCAGCTCGACCGGGACTTCCAGGTCGTGAGCTCGTCGACCGACCACGAGGACGACGCCGGCGACGGCGGGGACTGATCACCGACTGTTCGCCCGCGGCCCTCGACCCTCCGGATCGGGTCCCGTGGCGCGTCAGAGCTGGTCGCGGAGCCAGGCGATGTCGTCCTTGCGGGCGTCGGCGCCGGTCTCACAGATGACGGGCGCATCGGCCACCTTCACCGTCTCCAGCAGGGCCGCGGGATCACAGTTGCCCTGGCCGAGGTGCTCGTGGCGGTCCCGGCCGGAGCCGTGGCCGTCCTTGGAGTCGTTGCAGTGGACCAGGTCGATCCGGCCGGTGATGGCCAGGATCCGCTCGGCCGCGGAGATGAGCTCCTCACCGGCCGCGTGCGCGTGGCACGTGTCCAGACAGAAGCCGATGCCGCTGTCGCCGATGTGGTCCCAGAGCCCGGCGATGGTGTCGAAGTGGCGGGCCATCGCGTGATCGCCCCCCGCGGTGTTCTCGAGCAGCACGGGCACCTTCATGTCCAGCTGGTCCATGGCCTTGACCCAGCGCAGGAAGCCCTCGGCCTCCGAGTCGTCGGCGGTGACATGGCCACCGTGGACGATCACCCCGGCCGCATCGATCTCCGCCGCGGCGTCGACGGTCTGCTGCAGGATCTTGCGGGACGGGATCCGGATCCGGTTGTTGGCCGAGGCCACGTTGACGATGTACGGCGCGTGGACGTAGAGGATCGTGTCCGACGCCTTGAGCGCCGCCGCGTCCTCCCGGGGCGGGGGCTTCTTCCAGCCCTGCGGGTCGCCAAGGAAGATCTGGACGCAGTCGGCGTCTTCCGCCACCGCGGTCCCCAGAGGGTCGTCGGGCTCGACATGGCCACCGATCAGCATGATGCTGACCCTACCGATCCGCGGCCGGGCGGACGCCGACGAGGAGGGCCAGCTCCCGCCACTTCCAGTGGCAGTCGACGTCCGTGAAACCGGCGTCCCGCAGCCACCTGAGCTGGTCGTCGACCGGAGCCAGGAGGTTGGACGGGTCGTCGTCGGCCGGGTCGATCCCCAACTCGGTGAGGAAGGCCTCGTGCAGGCCCCACGTCGGCGAGGCCACGTGCTCCAGGTTCAGGAAGGCCCCGCCGGGCCGGAGCCGGTCGAAGCACTCGACGTAGAGGGTGCGCTTGCGCTCGTCGGCCACGTGGTGGATGGCGAAGCTGGACACGATCGCGTCGAACGGGCCGTGGTCGGGGAGCGGGTCGTCCAGGTCGTGCTCGCCGATCACGACCCGATCGTCACCGACGAAGCGCTCACGGGCCCGGGCCAGCATCTCGGCGTTGAGGTCCAGGCCGACGCCGCTCGACCCCGGGCGGGCCGTCAGCACCAGGTCGAGCAGGCGACCGTCGCCCGTGCCCAGGTCCAACACGCGCTCGACCGGTTCGGGAAGCAGCTCCACGAAGACGGCCGTGCCCTCCGCCCGGTGCGGGATGGTGTCCGCCTTCTCGAGGTAGGCCAGCGCGTGGTCGACGTCGGGCCAACGGTTCTGCGGAGCAGCCATCCGCGTTCTTACCCGCGGCGCGGCCCTCAGCGGGGCCGGTTTACCGCGGAGATCGCGGTCGGGATCAGGTCAGCGAGGCGGAGCCGCATTCGGGATCGCCGACGAGGGTGTGGCCGGCAGCCTCCAGGACGGCGGGGATCGGGCCGTCGAGCAGGTCCGGGGTCCGGGGCGGCGCCCCGGCGAGGGCCGCGGCGTCGGACGCTCGTCCGAGGGCTAGAACCTCGTCGAGCAGGGCCTGCTCGTTCGGGCCGAGCAGGGCCAGATCATCGGACACGACGGCCATGCCGCCCGAGACACCGACCGCCAGGGCCCAGGACCGGGCCTGTTCGGTCGTCAGGTGTGTCTCGGACGGGCGCAGCATGAGACAGTCGGGGTCGTTGAGCCACAGCTGACGGTGCAGGAAGGCCCGGGCCAAGGTCGATCGCCACGCCCCCCGGGTCGACGGTTGGGTCTCGCGGTAGCCGGGCAGCGGTGCGGTCAGGGGATCCGTGGCCCAGTGGGGCCCGACGTCCGGGCCGATGCGCATTCCGTCGACCACACCGACCAGCGAGCCCAACGGGGCGCCGCAACCCAGGATGAAGGTGTCCTCGCCGGCCCCGCGGCGAATGGCCTCGTAGGCCCCCCTCACCCGCTCGGCCGGCGTGAGGGTGGCGTCGGCGTAGCGCCCTTGCTGCTTGGCGCTGAAGGTGAAGTCCAGTTTCAGGTAGCAGTACCCGGCGTCGACCAGGTCGGCGGCGACCTGAGCCAGGTGGTCGAGGACATCGGACCGGGTGACGTCCAAGCCGTACATGAACCCACCCCAGATGTCGTTGAACATCCCGATCATGGGCACCGTCGGGTCGTCGGCCTCCCGAGCCAGCCACTCGGGATGGGCGAGGGCCAGCTCGGAGGAAGGGGCGGCGATGAACGGAGCGATCCAGAGGCCGGGCACGAACCCGGCGGCGGCGACGGACGCGGCCACGCCTTCGACGCCCGAGGGGAACTTCTCGTTGGTGGTCAGCCAGTCCCCGACCGCGGCCTGGTATCCGTCGTCGAGCTGGAAGACGTCGAAGGGCCACTCGCCGGCGCGGGCCAGGTTGGCCGTGATGTCGGCCTCGGTGATGCCGTCGAAGTAGTGGTACCACGAGCACCAGCCCACCTGGTACGGGGCCGTGACCCGAGCGTGCTCGGCCTGGCCGACGTCCTTCGCCCACTCGGCGAGCAACTCCCCCGGATCGTCGCCTGACCGGACGACCACCGGATGAAGGGAGCGCCGAGCCCCGGCGTCGAGGATCGCCCCACCGAGGGTGGCCTCGGCCCGCACCTCGAGGCCTGACGGCGTGGGCCGCAGGCGGATGGTGCCGTCATGGTGGCGACCACCGATGAAGCCGACCAGGGCCTGCCGATCGCCGTGGTCCCGCAGAACCGTCACCTGCTCGGAGCGGAGGTCACCGGCAGCGGCGGGATCCCGGTCGGCGTGGTGCATGTCCCGCAGGAACGGGAGCGTGTCGGCGGTCGAGGGATCCCGGTCCGTGCCGAAGGCGGCGGCATCGGTCACCGACCAGGACTGATAGCCGTTGCGAAACAGGCGCAGCGGGAAGCGCACGTCGGGGACGGCGAAGACGAGGGTGATCTGGTCGACCGCGACCGGATGGTCCGCGCTGTTGGCCACGGACCAGGTGAACCGGTCGCCCGCCTGGTCGACGTCGACCACCAGGCCCCGGGTGTCGGCCCCGTGCACCTCGTGGCGCAGCAGCTCCAGCCTCACGCCGGCGGGTCGTCGGTCTGGATGCTCGCGTTCGTCGGCGCCGCGTGGGCGGGCCCGGACCCGTGGTGGTGGCCAGGCCGTTGGTCGGCGCGCTGGTCGAGCCAGCGACGGAAGCCAGCGGCGTTGGAGTGGATGCCGTTGAGGGTCTCCAACTTCTCCCGGTGGACCTCGTCCACCTCGGCCAGGTCCCCACCGAAGGCGGCGTCCAGGGCGTCGGCGATGTCGTCGCCCTTCCGCCAAGCGGCCTCCGCCACCTCGGCCCAGCGAGTGAGGATCTCGGTGGCCTCGTCGAGCACGGCGTCGGCATCGGGAACCAGCCCGTAGTGGGCCAGGGCGATGCCGCTCGGGTGCCGGGCCGCGAACTTGGCGATCGACGTCAGGGCCTGGTCCAGGTCGAAGTCGGGAGGAGGCGTGGCCGGACGCAGGATGCCGGCGTCCGGCAGGCGCACGCCGACCGCGTCACCGACGAAGAGCAGGCCGCTCACCGAGTCGTGCAGGCCGAGATGGTGCTTGGCATGACCCGGTGAGTCGATGGTCGTCAGCACACGGGTCGGGCCGACGCGCAGCTCCTCGCCGTCCTCCAGGACATGGACCCGGGCCGCCTCGGTGGGCGTGAGGCGGCCGTAGAGCGAGTCCAACAGGTCCCCGTAGACGATGGCCGCGGAGTCAACCAGGCGGCGGGGATCGATCAGGTGGCGAGCCCCCTTCTCGTGGACGTGGATCGTGGCCTTGGGGAAGGCCTGGGCCACGTCCCCCACGCCGCCGGCGTGATCGAGGTGGATGTGGGTGACCACGACATGGGCCAGGGCGTCGGGGGCGATGCCGAGGGCGTGCAGAGCCGCGAGGAGAGCCGGGACCGACGACTGGCTACCGGTCTCGACCAGGACCGGCTCGTCCCCGTCGACCAGGTAGCCCGCCGTGACCCGCTCCCAGCCCCCCAGCAGCGTGTCGATCTCGTGCACACCCTCGGCGATCAGCTGCGCCATGGCAGCAACGTTGTCACACCTCGGAAGTAGGTTCGGCGGCGCATGGAGGACCGCTTGTTCGACCCGACCCCGACCCTGTCGGTGAGCGAGGTGTTGAGCAGGGCGCGAGTGGTCATCGAGCGGGCCTTCGGTGATGAGGTGTGGATCGAAGGCGAGATCCAGAACCTCCCCGAGCACCGGGCTCCGGACACGCACCTCTACTTCGACATCGTCGAGACGCGGCCCGACGGTCGGGTCGCCGGACGCCTGCCGGTCGTCCTCTTCGCCCAGAACCGACGCGGCGTCAACGTCCTGCTCAAGCGCTCGGGCGGCAAGCTGCGCATGGCCGACGGGCTGAACGTCCGGCTGCGGGGCCAGGTCACCGCCTACGAACGCACCGGCCAGGTGCAGCTGCGCATGACCGCCATCGACCCCAACCACACCATCGGCCTACTCGCCGCCGAACGCGACCGCGTGATGGAGACGCTGGTCCGCGAGGGCCTGCTCGCCGCGAACGGTCGGCGCCCGATCGTCGGTCCGCCACTGCGGATCGCCCTGCTGACCAGCCAGGGCAGCGCCGCGGCCGAGGACTTCCTGCACGAGCTGTCGGTCAGCGGGATCGGCTTCGACATCACCCTCCACGACGTCCGGGTACAGGGCCGGGAAGCCGAGCCGACGATCGTGGCGGCCCTGACCGACATCGACGCGTCCACCACCGACGTCGTCGCCCTGGTGCGCGGTGGCGGGGCCCGCACGGACCTGGCCGCCTTCGACGCCGAGGGCATCGCCCGGGCCATCGCCGGGCTGCCGGTGCCCCTGATCACCGGCCTCGGCCACGAGATCGACCGGGCGGTGGCCGACGAGGTGGCCCACACCAGCCTGAAGACGCCGACGGCCTGCGCGGCTTGGCTGGTCGACCGGGTCAACGCCTGGTTGGTCGACCTGGACGACGCGTGGGCCGCAGTGGCCGACCGGGCACGGCTGCACCTCGACCGGGCCGACCAGCGGGTGCACCGGGCCGCCCGCCGGGCGGTCATCGCCAGCCGCCGGAGCCTCGACCGAGCCGACCGGCACCATCGCGACCTGGCCGGCGAGATCCGCCGCCGCAGCCCCCGCACGTTGGACCGGGCCGACCAACGCCTGCTGCAGTGGGCCGCCCGGATCAACGCCTACGACCCCGCCCGCTCACTGGCCCGGGGGTGGTCCATCACCCGGACCGCCACCGGCGCTCTCGTCCGCTCCCCCGCCGACGCACCCCCTGGCACTGCGCTGGTCACCACCCTCGCCGAAGGCGAGCTGGCCAGCCGGGCCGAGAACCCAGAGGACCCCGCATGACCACCGATCCCGCAGAACCGGGCTACGCCGAGGCCCTCACCGAGCTCGAGGCCATTCTCGACGAACTGGACGACGACCGCCTCGATGTCGACGCCTTGGCCGAGCGCGTCCAGCGGGCGGCTCACCTCGTGGCTCTCTGCCGGGAGCGTGTGGCCGGTGCCCGCCTCGCCGTGGAGGAGGTCGTCACGGACCTGGACGGGGACGACTCGGACTGACCGTTTGCCACGGGGTGCGGTCACGTGACTACACTGCGTACTCGCGTGATCCTGCGTGACCTCCCCGAGGACGGCTCCCGGGCGGCGACTGGTCCCTACGCGCTCCGGTCTCGTCACACGGGGCGTCTGATCGCCCGCATCGACGGCGATCTGCACCTCGTCTTCGTCGACCCCGGGTTCCTCAACTTCTTCGGCTACACGAACCTCGACGGCGACGACCCTGCCGTCCTGAGCCGGCTCGGTCGGGGTATCGACCACGACGCCGAGGTGGTGGGGCGGTGGCGTGACGTCGTGGCCCGCCCCGGGGCCACCGACCGGATCGACATCCGACTCTGTGCGGCTGACGGGACCTGGCGCTGGGCCCGGATGGACCTCGAGAACCGCCTGGACGACCCCGAGGATCCCTACCTGTCGGTCCACGCCATCGACATGACCGAGACCCGCGCCGCCGAACACCGGTACCAGGACATGGTCGCCCACAACGACCGGCTCACCGGGATCATCGAAGCCACCAGTGACCTCGTCGTGGTCACCGACGCCGATGGCACGCCGCTCTATCTGAACCGGGCTGCCCTCGACTTCTACGACCTGGTCGACGTCGACGTCACGGCCGAGGACATCGAGGCCCGGATCCCGCCCTGGGTGGTGGGCCGGTTCCAACGGGAGGTCCTTCCGGTCCTGGTGACCTCCGGCATCTGGACCGGCGAGCTCGCTCTCCGCCGCAATGGCCTCGACGTGCCGGTGACCGTGCAGTGCCTGGCCCACCGGGGCGTCGAAGGCGAGATCGGCTGGCTGTCGATGGTCGCCCGCGACATCAGCGAGCGAAAGGACTTCGAGAGCCAGCTGCGGGAGCAGGCCACCCACGACGAGCTGACCGGTCTCCCCAACCGGACCCTGCTCATGGACCGCCTCCGAATGGCGCTGTCCCGGGGCCGACGCACGGGCACGGGCGTCGCCGTCCTGTTCTGTGACCTCGACCACTTCAAGGTGGTCAACGACAGCCTCGGACACGGCGCCGGCGACCGCCTGTTGGTCGAGACCGCGGCCCGCCTGGTCGAGGCCCTGCGCCCGGGCGACACCGTGGCCCGCTTCAGCGGGGACGAGTTCGTGGTGCTGTGCGAGGACCTGACCGACAAGGCCGACGCCGAGCTGGTCGCCGAGCGGGTGCGCAGCCTGGTCGGACGCCACTACGAGATCGAGGACAGCGAGATCTTCATGTCGGTGAGCACCGGCATCGCCTACACCGATGACCCCGGTGTCGCCCCCGCGGACCTGATCCGGGACGCGGACGCCGCCATGTACCAGGCCAAGGGCGGCGGCCGGGGCCGGTCCGTGATGTTCGACCAGCGCATGCGCGAGGCCTCAGTCCACCGCATGGCCACGGAGAACGCCCTGCACCGGGCCCTCGACCGCCACGAGCTACGGGTCCACTACCAGCCCGAGATCGACCTCCGAACGGGGTCGATCGTCGGCGTCGAGGCGCTGCTGCGCTGGGAACACCCGCAGCGGGGGCTGCTCGGCCCGGACGAGTTCATCCGCGTCGCCGAGGAGACCGGGCTCATCGTCCCGATCGGCAAGTGGGTGTTGGAACAGGCCTGCCGCCAATTCCAGCGGTGGCAGATCGAGTACCCGGTGGCGAGCGACGACCTGTTCGTCAGCGTCAACCTCTCGGCTCGCCAGCTCGGGCGGCGGGCGCTCGTGGCCGAGGTGGCCAAGGTCCTCGACGACACCGGCCTGGACCCCGCACGGGTCCACTTCGAGATCACCGAGAGCGTCCTCATGGACGACGTCGAGCGATCCAGCGAGCAGCTCCACCAGCTCCACGAGCTGGGGGTCTGCCTGATCGTGGATGACTTCGGGACGGGGTACTCGTCGCTCTCCTACCTCTCCCGCTTCCCGGTGGACCTGCTGAAGGTCGACCGATCCTTCGTCCGCGGCCTCGGCCTCGACCCCGCCGACACGGCGATCGTGCGGGCCGTGGTGACCCTGGCCCACAACCTCGGGCTGCGGGCCGTCGGCGAGGGAGTCGAGCGTACCGAGCACCTCGACGCCCTGCGGGCGCTGGGCTGCGACTTGGCCCAGGGCTTCCTCCTCGGTCGGCCCCAACCCGGCCCCGCCATAGGCGAGCTCCTGGACAAGGGACGGACATTCCCCCCTCCGGGTTAGCCATCCCGGCCACGGCGGAAGCCGACTCCTAGGCTCGAAGGGAGTCATGCCGCTGTTCTCCAACCACCGCCCGCGAGGTCGGCGACCACACCTCGTGGGTGAGGAGCCCGTTTCGGCCCCCGTCGTCGGCGACGCCGAACGAGAGGTCGCTCACCTCTCGGCGGTCATGGCGGCCAGTCCCGACCTGGTCACCACCGTCGACCGCAACGGACACCTGCTCTACGCCAACCCGGCAGCCAACGCCTACTTCGGCATCGACGACGAGGGGAGCCCGGACTGGGGTCCGCCGCCCAACTGGGCCGTCGAGCGCTACCAGCAGGAGGTCCAGCCCGCGCTCCGCGTCACCGGAACGTGGAGCGGCGAGCTCGCCCTGGGCCGTGACGACGATGAGGTCCCCCTGGCCTGCGTCTTCGTCGCCCACCGAGGCGACGACGGCCGTATCGCCCGGGTCACGGTCATCAGCCGCGACCTCACCGCCACCCGGCGTTTCGAGGAGGACCTGCAACACCGGGCCACCCACGACCCGCTGACCGACCTGCCCAACCGGGCCCTCCTCATGGACCGCCTGAGCATGGCCCTGGCCCGGACGGCCCGGCTGGCGACCGGCGTGGCGGTGATCTGCTGCGGTGTCGACCGTTTCAAACTGGTCAACGAGGGGCTTGGCCACCCCGTCGGCGACGACCTGCTGCGCCAGGTGGCAGAACGCCTGGTGCAGAGCGTGCGCCCCGGGGACACCGTGGCCCGCTTCGGGGGCGACGAGTTCGTCCTCCTCTGTGCCGACCTGACCTCGCCCCGAGATGCCGTGGTCCTGTGCGAGCGGATCCAGGAAGCCGTGCGGGCACCGATCCTGGCCGGCGACAACGAGCTGGTCGTGACCCTCAGCATCGGCATCGCCTATGACGAGCAGGGTGTGAGCCTGCCCGCCGACCTGGTGCGGGACGCCGATGCCGCCATGTACCGGGCGAAGACCCAGGGGCGGGACCGGGCCGAGGTGTTCGACGGCGCCCTGCGTCGCCGGGCCCTCGATCGCCTCGACACGGAGTCCGGGTTGCGACGGGCCGTCGACGAGGGCCGCCTCGTCGTGCTCTACCAGCCGGTCATCGACCTACGCGACGGCCGGGTGTCGGGGTTCGAGGCTCTCATGCGTTGGGATCGCCCGGAGCGCGGCCTGCTGGCTCCGGCTGAGTTCATGGAGGTGGCGGAGGAGACCGGGCTCATCATCCCGCTGGGCCGACACCTGTTCGTCGAGGCCTGCCGCCAGACCGTGGCCTGGCAGCAGGGACGGGCGGGCGATGAGCTGAACGTGTTCGTGAACTTCTCCGCCGCGCAGCTCCGCCACGACGCAGTGGTTCGGGACGTCGCCACCGTGCTGGAACAGACGGGTATCGATCCCGGATGCGTGCAGGTGGAGGTCACCGAGCACGTGCTGCTGGGCGATGAGGACGCCGCCGTCAGTCAAATCGCCGCACTCAAGGATCTGGGCCTGAAGATCGTCATCGACGACTTCGGTACCGGCTATTCGTCGCTGTCGTACCTCCAGCGGTTCCCGGTCGATCTGTTGAAGGTGGACCGGTCCTTCGTGGCCGGCGTCACCCACGGCGAAGGCGATGCGGCCATCGTGCGCGGGGTGATCGACCTGGCCCACCGGCTGGGGATGAGCGCTGTGGCCGAGGGCGTCGAGTCCACCGAGCAGATGGAGGCGCTGCGGGATCTCGGCTGCGAGCGGGCCCAGGGCTACTTCCTCGGCCACCCGGCGACCGCCCCCACCCAGACCGCCCTCCTGGCCGGCCAGCCCGTCACCGCCCGGCGCCTGACGCGGGGCGGCCGCCCCGGGGCCGGAGCGGCCTGACCTTGCCGGGGCAAACAGGCCCTGGTCGCCCGATCGACGCGGTGGGTCAGACTGGGAGGGGATGGACGCCACCGACGGGACACCGATCACTATCGCGACCCGCTATGAGGGCCCACCCGGCACGGCCAACGGCGGCTGTGTCGCCGGGCTGTTGGCCGCATCCATCGGTCCGTCGGCTCGGGTCCGCCTGGAGGCGGCCGTCCCCTTGGCCACCCCGCTGCAGCTGACGGCTCGAGCGGGCGAGGCCTGGTTGTCCGTGGGCGACCAGCGGCTCGCCGTCGCCTATGCCGACCCCGGACCCCCCGGCCCGGTCGACGCCGTCTCGGTCGCCGTGGCCGAGCGCGCCGTGGCTGCCGACGCCGCCGACCACCCGTTCCCCGGATGCTTCGTGTGCGGGCCGCATTCAGTCGACGGGCTGCACCTCCGGCCGGGTCTGGTCGACGGCGGCTCGACCGTGGCCACGACATGGAGGCCGGACCCCGCGGGAACAGGACTCGACGCCGAGCAGCTCATGTGGGCGGCCCTCGACTGTCCCGCGGGGATCGCCGCCATGGAACCCGGGGTATCGGCTGTCCTCGGCACCATCACGGGCCGGATCGTCCGTCCCGCGGTCGCGGGCGAGACCCTGGTCGTCGTCGGTCGACGCCTGGCTGCCGACGGGCGCAAGCTCCTCGCGGCCAGCGCCCTGTTCGGCGCGGACGGACAGGCGGTGGGTTGGTCGGAGTCCGTCTGGATCGTGGTCGAGCGCTGAGGTTGGGCCCGTGCCGGTCGCCCCGGCCGACGATCCGGGCATCCTTCACCCATGCGTGACGTCGTCGAGGAAGCCGGGCGCCGCAGGACCTTCGCCATCATCAGCCATCCCGACGCCGGGAAGACGACCCTGACCGAGAAGTTCCTGCTGTACGGAGGCGCCCTGAGCGGTGCCGCCGGGTCGGTGAAGGGGCGGGGCAACCAACGGGCGGCCACGTCGGACTGGATGGAGTTGGAGCAGAAGCGGGGCATCTCCATCACGTCGACGGTCCTGCAGTTTCCGCACCGGGACCACGTCCTGAACCTGCTCGACACCCCGGGGCACCGGGACTTCTCCGAGGACACCTACCGGGTCCTGGCCGCGGCCGACGCCGCCATCATGGTGCTGGACGCGGCCAAGGGCATCGAGCCGCAGACGCTCAAGCTCTTCGAGGTCTGCCGGGACCGGGGCCTGCCCCTGCTGAGCTTCATCAACAAGTGGGACCGGCCGGGCCGCGACGCCATCGAGCTGATCGACGAGATCGAGCAGCAGATCGGGCTGACCCCCACGCCGGTGACCTGGCCGGTCGGTCTCTCCGGCGACTTCCGGGGCGTGGCCCACCGCGGCGGAGACGGTGGCTTCACCCGCTTCACCCGCACCAGCCACGGCGCCACCATGGCGCCCGAAGAGCACGTGACCGCCGAGCGAGCGGCCGACGAGGAGGGTGAGGCCTGGTCCACGGCCCAGGAGGAGCTCGACCTCCTCGACGTCATCGTCCCGGAGCTGGACCTCAAGGCCTTCCTGGCGGCGGAGGCCACGCCGGTCTTCTTCGGTTCCGCCCTGACCAACTTCGGCGTCGGCATGTTGTTGGACGCGGTCGTAGACCTCGTCCCTTCGCCCACCCCACGGGTCGGCGAGGACGACGTCCCCCGCCCCCTGGATGCCCCCTTCGCCGGGTTCGTCTTCAAGGTTCAGGCCAACATGGACCCGTCGCACCGGGACCGCATCGCCTTCTTCCGGGTCTGCTCCGGTCGCTTCGAGCGCGGCATGACCGTGACCCACGACAAGACGGGCAAGCCCTTCGCCACGAAGTACGCCCACACGGCCTTCGGCCGGGACCGGGAGACGCTGGAGGAGGCGTTCCCCGGCGACGTCGTGGGTCTCGTGAACGCGTCGGAGCTGCGGGTGGGCGACGCCCTCTACGTCGACCCGCCCATCAGCTTCGGCGACATCCCCAGCTTCGCCCCGAACCACTTCTCCAGTGCCCGGGTGACCGACACCGGTCGGTACAAGCAGTTCCGCCGGGGCATCAGCCAGCTCGACGAGGAAGGCGTGGTCCAGGTCCTGCGTGACCCCGACCTCGGCGATCAGGCCCCGGTCCTGGCCGCCGTGGGTCCCATGCAGTTCGACGTGGCCAGACACCGCCTGGAGAACGAGTTCGGCGCGCCGGTCGAGTTCTCGCCCACCTCCTACCGGGTGGCTCGCCTCACCGACGCCGACAGCGAACCGACCCTGCGGGCCATGTCCGGGGTGACGGTCCTGCGTCGGGCCGACGGCACGAGGTATGCCCTCTTCGAGAGCCCGTACTGGCTTGACCGCGTCGAGCGGGAGCAACCGGAGCTCACCCTCGACCGCATGCTCGCCGAGGGCTGACCCGCCGGCAACCGCCAGAAACGGCGTCCGTTTGGTCACGCGTGACCTGACCGACGAACGCCAGATCCCGAACGGACGTCGGGCGGGCTGGCAAGGTGTCGGCGTGGACCCACAGGACCAGGCCAAGCAGGCGGCGGGCCGGGCGGCGGCCGCGACCGTCGAGGACGGAATGCGGGTCGGGCTGGGAACCGGCTCGACCGTGCGCTACGCCCTCGAAGCCCTCGGTGAAACGGGGTACGACCTGATGTGCGTGTCCACGTCGTCCACAACCGAAGAGCAGGCCGGAAGACTCGGGCTGCGCCTGGTCTCACCAGACGAGGCGGTCCGACTGGACGTCACGATCGACGGGGCCGACGAGATCGACGCCGCGCTCAACCTGACCAAAGGCGGCGGGGGGGCCCTGACCCGCGAGAAGATCGTGGCCGCGATGGCCGAGCGCTTCGTCGTCGTAGCCGATCGATCGAAGGTCGTACCGCTGCTCGGGCCGTTCGGCACACCTATCGAAGTGCTGTCCTTCGCCCCTGCAGTGGTCGCCGACCGGCTCCGGGCCCTCGGTGCGGCGTCGGTCGAACGCCGGGCCGGGCTGAGCGACAACGGCGGAGTGCTGCTCGACGCCCACTTCGGCGAGATCGAGGATCCAACCACCCTCGCCGCCGAGTTGTCCGCCACACCTGGCATCGTCGAGCACGGGATCTTCCTGGCCGACTTGGTCTCGAGCGTCGTTGTGGCCGATGCCGACGGGTCGATCGAGATCCTCGGGCAACCACTCGACTGAGGCTTGACCCTCAGCGCCGGGAGCGGTAGCGACGGATCAGGGCATTCGTGCTGGAGTCGTGGGCCAACTCCGGGTCGGCGACCGCCTGGACCTCTGGGATGATCGTCTCGGCGAGGGACTTGCCCAGTTCGACGCCCCACTGGTCGAAGGAGTTCACGTCCCAGATCGCCCCTTGCGTGAAGACCTTGTGCTCGTAGAGGGCCACGAGCTGGCCCAGGACCGACGGGGTGAGGCGATCGGCCAGGATCGTGGTCGTCGGTCGGTTGCCGGCGAAGGTCCGATGCGGCACCAAGGCCTCGTCGACACCCGCCGCCCGGACCTCGTCGGCGGATCGGCCGAACGCCAGGGCTTCGGCCTGGGCGAACAGGTTGGCCATCAGCAGATCGTGATGGTGGACATGCGGGTGGTTCGGCCGGCTGAAGCCGATGAGATCGGCAGGGACGAGCCGGGTGCCCTGATGGAGGAGCTGGAAGAACGCGTGTTGGCCGTTGGTGCCGGGCTCGCCCCAGACGAGGGGACCGGTGTCCCAGCCCACGGGGTCGCCCTGCCGGGTGACCGACTTGCCGTTGCTCTCCATGTCGAGCTGCTGGAGGTAGGCGGGGAAGCGGGCCAACTCCTGGCTGTAAGGAAGGACAGCGTGGCTCTGGGCGCCCCAGAAGTTCGAGTACCACACACCGAGAAGGCCCAGCAGGACGGGGGCGTTGGCCTCCAGCGGCGCCGAGCAGAAGTGCTCGTCGACCAGGTGAAAGCCAGCCAGCAGGTCGGCAAAGGCCTCGGGGCCGATGCCCAGCATGAGGGAGAGACCGATCGCCGAGTCGAGCGAGTAGCGACCGCCGACCCAGTCCCAGAAGCCGAAGGTGTTGGCCAGGTCGATGCCGAAGGCGCTGACCGCGTCGAGGTTGGTGGACAGGGCGACGAAGTGGTGCTCGACGGCGTCCTCGCCCAGTGCGTCGACGAGCCAGGACCGG
>DATDAH010000022.1:0-18209 GCA_036525535.1 Acidimicrobiales bacterium | reverse complement strand
TCGGTCATGTGAGCCTCAGCGAGCCGCTTGTCGGATGCGGGTCATCACCTCGTCGTCCAGGCGGTCGGCGACCTCCAGGGCGGCCAGGTTCTCCTCCAGCTGGGAGCGGCGGCTCGCCCCGAGGATAACCGTCGAGACCCGAGGGTTCTTCGTGCACCAGGCGATGGCCATCTGGGCCAGTGAGCAGTCCAGCTCGTCGGCGATGGCCTTGAGGCCGCGGACCTTGTCCATCCGCTCCTCGGCGGTGAGCATGTCCCGCAACCACTCGTAGCCCTCCAGGGCGGCGCGGCTGTCCTCGGGTACGCCGTCGAGGTACTTGCCGGTCAGGAGGCCCGACGCCAGCGGGCTCCACACGGTCAGGCCGAGGCCGACGTCGTCGTACAGGGGGGTGTACTCCTCCTCGACCCGCCCGGTCTCGAGGATGTTGTACTGCGGCTGCTCGACCACCGGCTTGTGCAGGTGGTGCTTCTCGGCCACGGCGTGCGCAGCCCGGATCTCGTCGGGCGTCCACTCCGAAGTGCCCCAGTAGAGGGCCTGACCCGAGCTGACGATGTCGGACATGGCCCAGACGGTCTCCTCGATCGGTGTGTCGGGATCCGCCCGGTGGCAGAAGAGGAGGTCCACGAAGTCGAGGCCGAAGCGCTCGAGGGAGCCCTCTATGGCCTGGGTCAGGTACTTGCGGTTGAGCGTGTCGGAGAGGTTGACGGCGTCGTCGTCGATGCCGAAGAAGAGCTTGGTGCTCACCACGTAGGTCTTGCGCTCCCAGCCCAGCTCGGCGATGGCGGCGCCCATGAGGCGCTCGGACTCGCCGCCGCCGTAGGCCTCGGCGTTGTCGAAGAAGTTGACGCCGCCGTCGCGGGCCGCCTGGAGGAGGTCGAGGGCCAGGTCCTGGTCGACCTGGGTGCCGAAGGTGACCCAGGAGCCGAAGGAGAGGGCGCTCACCTTCAGCCCGGTGTGACCGAGGCGGCGGTACTCCATTCGCGTCGAGGCTAAGCGGCGGTCCCGTGGTTACGGTCGCGAGGTGAGCGAGGTCCTGCGGGTCGGGCGCCTGGAGGTGCCGCTGAGCGAGCTGACGTGGCGTTTCGACACGCCGGGCGGCCCGGGGGGTCAGCACGCGAACCGGGCCGCGACCCGGGCCGAGGTCCGTTTCGCCGTCGCCGAGTCGCCGTCGCTGACCGACAGCCAGCGTCGTCGGCTGCAGGCCAAGCTCGGTCCGGTCGTGGTCGCGGCGGCCGCCGACTCCCGCTCCCAGTCCCGCAACAAGGACCTCGCCCTCGAGCGCCTGCGCACCCTGCTCGGCGAAGCCATGCGGGAGGAGCGCCCCCGACGCAAGACCAAGCCCAGCCGGGCCGCCAAAGCCCGCCGCGTCGACAGCAAGAAGAAGCGCAGCGAGGTCAAACGCACCCGCGGCCGCGTCAACCCCGACGACTGACCCGGAAGCCCGTTCTTACCCGCGATATGGCCCCCAGAGGGGCCGAATCACGGGTAAGAACCGCAAGGGGGGTCAGGACGCTCGGGGCTGAGAGTGACGGCGGGCTCGGGCCAGTCGGCGTCCTTCGCGGACCCGCTGGACGACGAGGTCGGGGCGGTGCCAGAGATCGGTGTCCCAAACGTGGCGGACGACGTAGCCCGCCGCCTCCAGGGCTTCGGTCTGGCGGAGATCCCGCTCGGTGTCGAGGAGGGCGCCGTGGTAGCGCTCGCTGTCGACCTGGAGCACGAATGGGTTCCCGTCATCGGCGAAGTCCATTCGGCCGAGCCACTCCTCGTCGTTGCCGACGTCGATCTGGCGGCGGAGCCGACGCTCACCGGCTCGGTCGAGCACCCATTGCAGCCGACTCTCGTTCCCGCTCTCTGGTGGTCGATACTGCTCGTCCCGTTCGCTGACGATGCCTCGGAAGTCCACGATGCCGTTGCGGCCGCTCCGAGCCATCACCTCGAGGACACGACGGAGCGAGCGAGGGGTGCAGACGCCCAGGACGAGCGCGGTGTCCATCGCCCGGGCGACGCGCAACGGGTGCCGGTGGCCGCTGAGTTGGAGGAGCGCGAACGACGGGGTGACCACGGGAATGCCGTCGAGCTCGGTGACGAACTCTGGCGGCAGGCGGGTGAGGTCGTGGACGTGGGCGAGGGAGGTCGCCACTCGTGAACCCTCACGAGATCGAGAGACCTCCACGGGAATGAGGAAGAACCCGGGCAGGCCCCAGAGGGCGGCGGCGGAATCGTGCGACAGCGCCGCGCCCTGGCCTGCGTCGAGCACACCGGCCAGCGCTCGCTGCTGATCGGTGACCGGCACCGTCCTGCTGCGGAACAGTCGAGGGGACAGAACCGCGAGATCGCCTCGGTCGACCCGGTGACGGATTGCCTTCCGACTGGCTCCGCTGGCGTGGAGCTGGTCGGTGGTCACGAGCCCGAGCTGTCGTCTCGAGTAGTGGCGGATGTGATCGTCGAGGTCGGCCATGACACCAGCCAACTCCGGCGCTGTGACAGGAACCCCTGGTGCGCCCTTCTCACCCGTGATCTGGCCCCCAGGGGGGCCAGATCACGGGTAAGAACGCGAACGGATCTACGCTCGGCGCCATGGGTTGTTGCGCTGTCGTCCTCGCCTCCTGGATCTCCCCGCGGTTCGTCCTCGTCCTCATGTGGATCTTCAGCGACCGGCTGACGATCGCCTTCGACTCGTTCTGGCAGGGCCTGGCCGGCTTCGTCCTCCTGCCCTGGACGACGTTCTGCTACGCCCTGGCCTACGCCCCGATCGGCGGCGTGAGCGGGATCGGCTGGCTCTTCGTCACCGCGGGTGTGGTCGCCGACCTCGTGACCTGGTTCGGTGGGGGCCGGGAGGGCCGCAACCGCTACTCCGTGGAGGCCTGAGCCTCAGCGGCGGAGGCCGTTCAGCACGAGGTCGATCATGGTCTCCACCTCGCGGTCGTCGGCGGCCCGGCGGCGGATGAGGCGCTGGTAGAAGATCGCCCCGCCGACGAGCTGGGCGGCCAGCGCGGTGTCGATGTCCGGGTCGAGCTCGCCGTCGGCGATGCCCCGCTCGAGCACGGCCCGTACGGCCTCCCGCCGCTCGCGGGTGAAGGCGGCGGACAGCTCGCTCAGCTCCGGATCGGACTCGGCGGCGTCGATGAGGGTGGCCATGATCCGGCTCCACTGCGGGTCGCGGAGCTTGGCCGCCAAGCCGGAGGCGATGGCCAGGAGGTCGGCCCGGACGTCACCCGTCGGGGCGTGGTCCCCCTTCTCGACGCTGCTGTGGAAGGCGTCGATCAGGAGCGGGGCCCGGCTGGGCCAGTGCCGGTAGATGGTGGTCTTGGCCACGCCGGAGCGCTCCGCGATCGCTTCGACGGTGGTGCCGGCGTGGCCCAGTTCGCCGAGGAGGTCGACGGTTGCGGCCAGGACCGCGGCCCGGGACCGGGCGACCCGGGGGTCGCAGATGCCGACGTCGGCATCGGCGCCGGCCGCGGGCTCGGCGGTCGCGCTCACGAGCCGGCCGGGATCTGGACCGGTTCGTCGCGGGCCGCGGCGTCGGTCGGGGCCAGGTAGCCGTCCTCGCCCACCTCGTGGGTGACGACGTCGCCCCGGCTCGGCATGACCTTCAGGACCAGCCCGGCGGTGATCAGGACGACGGCGGCGCCGAACCAGAACACCGGGGCCATGGCGTCGGTGAACGCGGTCCGGGCGGCATCGGCGATCTGGGGCCCGATGTTCGCCGGGGCCTGTTGAGCCACGGCCAGGGCCGAGCCGACGCCTTCCCGGACGGCGGCCGCGGCCTCGGGCGGCGCCGCCGACAAGTCGAGGTCGAGGGCGGACCGGTAGCCCGAGGACAGGATGCTCCCGAGCACGGCGACGCCGAGAGCGCCGCCCACCTCACGGCTGGTGTCGTTGACGGCCGAGCCCACACCGGCCTTGGAGAGGGGCATGGACTCCATGACCGCGCCGGTCGCCGGTGCGGTGGTCATGGCCATGCCACCGCCCAGGAGCATCAGGCCGATGGCCAGATGGATGTACGGCGAGTCGACGGTCAGGAACGACATGGTGAAGAGGCCGAGGGCGACCGTGGTGAGGCCGACGGCCATGACCTTGTCCCGTCCGAAGCGCTCGGCCAACCCGGCGCTGCGGGGGGCGAAGATGACCATCATCGCCGCCATCGGCAGCGTGGCCAGGCCCGCCTGGAAGGGCGAGTAGCCGAGCACGAACTGCAGGTACTGCGTGGCCACGAAGAAGGTGCCGAACATGGCGAAGAACGTCAGCCCGATGGTCCCGGTGCCCATGGAGAAACGGCGGTCCGAGAACTGCTCCATCGGCAGCATCGGCTCGTCGGTGTGGTGCTCCCAGCGGACGAAGATCACGCCGAGGACCAGGGAGACCACGAAGAGGCCGACGGTGACGGGATCGCTCCAGCCCCGCTCGGGGCCCTCGATGATGGCGTAGAGGAGGGCGAAGAGGCCGACCATGGAGAGCAGGCCGCCGACGGGGTCGAGGCGACGCTGGCGGGGATCCCGTGAGGTCGGCACCAAGAGGGCGCCGGAGATCAGCGCCACGGCCACGATCGGGATGTTGATCAGGAAGACCGAGCCGAACCAGAAGTGCTCGAGCAGGAAGCCGCTGAGCACCGGGCCGATGGCAGCACCGGCACCGGCGAACCCGGCCCAGATGGCGATGGCCTTGGAGCGCTCCTGCGGCGGGAAGACGTTGGTGATGATCGACAGGGTGGCGGGCATGATCATCGCCGCCCCGACCCCCATGATCGAGCGGGTGGCGATGAGGTGCCACGGTTCGGTGGCGAAGACCGCGATGAGCGAGCCCAGGGCGAAGATCGAGAGGCCGCCCTGGAGCATGCCCTTGCGCCCGAAGCGGTCCCCGAGGGCGCCCATCGGGAGGAGCAGGCCGGCGAAGACGAGGGCGTAGGCGTCGACCATCCACTGCAGCTGGGAGCTGGTGGCGTCGAGGTCGCGGACGATGGAGGGCAGGGCCACGTTCAAGGCCGAGTTGCCGGCCACGACGATGACCAGGCTGAGGTTCATCACGGCCAGGACCGCCCAGCGGCGGTCGTTGATGGATGCGGCGTCGGTCGGTGGGGCCACGGGGGGTGCCTCCTGAGGGCGGATCGCGAGCTATCGCTACGCTACGGTAGCGTAGCGAATCTGTCTAGGGGGATTCGCCGTGACATCGGGCACAGCCGCGGGTCAGGCGGCCAACGCGAGCTCCGCCAGCGGGGCGAAGCGCTCGTCGCCGGCGGCCAGGGCCTGCAGGCGGCGCCGTGTCCGCGACACCACCTGGCGCACCGCGGCGGGCTGCATGCCCCGCTCGACGGCGATGGTGAGCGCGGGGGAGGGGTCGCCCATGGCCGCCTGGACCTCGACCTCGAGCAGGATCGCCCGGTCGCGGGCGCTGGCCACGACCTCGAGGCCCTCGCGGACCAGCGCCACCAGAGGCCAGTCGGCGCAGAGGCCGTCGAGGAGATCCACCAGGTCCGGCTCGGCGCCCGGCGCCGCGGCCGGCGCCGGACGGTCGAGCAGGGCCTCGTCCAGGGCGTCGGCGTGCTGGCCGACGAACCCGCTGACCACCTGACGGACCCGGTGGTAGGCCCACTGCCAGGGCGCGGCCCCGCCGTCGGCCCGCCAGGCCCCGGCGATGCCGGCCAGCATCGTGCACACGTCGATGACCAACGAGTCCAGTTCGTCCCGGTCGACGTCGTGGACCCCCAGATCGGCGAGGTGCGCACGCACCGCCGCCCCGATGGGCGCGCTGAAGTCCATGGCCAGGACGAACGCCGCGCTCGTCTCGCCTGCCGCCAGCCGTGCCATGAGCGTTTCCAACCGAACTCGCCTGTCCCTCTCCATGGGGTCATCCTCCCCAGGGGGTGTGACACTCAAACTCGACTGGCTTCGCTTCGTTCAGCAAGTGCGGCTCCGCCGAAGCTGCGGATCGGCGATGCTGCTCCGCTCCGACTGCGCAGCGCCTACACGTTGTCCTGGCGTTGGAGGGGTTCGTGGCCGAGGGCGGCGAAGAGGCGTGTGATCTGGGCGATGGGGGTGGCGCGGCGAGGGGGGCGCTGGGCGGTGGACTCGCGGCCGAGGCGGATGGTGGGCCACGACGCCCAGACGTCCTCCCACCAGGCCTGGAGGGTGGCCTCGTCGCCGCTGACGTGGAGCTCCAGGACCACGGGGGTGAGCAGGGGGCCGTTCCAGCGGTAGCGGCGGGCGGCGGGGACGACCCGGAACGGGACTCCGGCGTCGACCAGGGCGGAGCGGAGGGCGTCGTCGTCGGCCACGGCGATCCCCCGGTTGGCGACGGGGTCGCGGACGGGCGTCAGCCGGCGATCGAGCGCCGCCGCGTCACCGGTCACGTCGAGGTAGGGGCCGGCCACAGCCTCGAGGCGGCAACGGCTCGTCCACCACGCCCGCACCCGCGACGGCTCGACCACCTCCGCCGCCCACTCGTCGACGGTCGCCCAGAAGCCGTCGACGGGCCCGACGCGGGTGGTGCGGCTCACGCCCCCCATTGCACACCGTGGGCGGTCCGGCCGGCGAAGTGGGTCCTAGGCTCCGGGCCCGATGAGCGACGAGAACCGGTTCCGGGACCGGCCCAAGGTGGTCCTGCACGACCACCTCGACGGCGGCGTACGGCCGGCCACCGTGGTGGACCTGGCCGCGGGCCAAGGGGTCGGGCTGCCGGTGGCCGAGGCCGAGCTGGCCGACTGGTTCACGCTTCGCCCGGGCATGCCGTTCCCCGAGGCCTGGTCCCGCTTCCACTTGGTCATCTCGCTGCTGCAGGACGCCGACTCGCTGCGCCGAGTGGCCCGCGAGGCGGTGGAGGACGTGGCCGCCGACGGCGTCGTCTACCTGGAGACCCGTTTCGGCCCCCTCAGCCACCAACGGTCGGGCCTGGGTGGCGACGAGGTGATGGCTGCCGTCATCGCCGGCCTGGCCGAGGGGGAGGCGGCCACCGGCACCGTCGCCCGCCTGATCGTCTGCGGGATCCGGGAGGACGGCCCCGCCCTCGGGCTGGAGGCGGCCCGGCTGGCCGTGGCCTGGGGTGACCGGGGCGTGGTGGGCTACGACATCGCCGGCGCCGAGGTCGGCTGTCCGGCGACGGACTTCGCCGACGCCTACGCCGTGGCCGGCGAGGCCGGGCTGGGCCGGACCGTCCACGCGGGCGAGATGGACGGCATCGAGAGCATCGCCTCGGCCCTGGCCGTCCAGCCTGACCGCATCGGCCACGGCTGGCGGCTGGTCGACGACCTCGACGGGCCGGTGGCCCAGGAGGTCCGTGAGCAGGGCCTGCCCCTCGAGGTGTGCGTGACCTCCAACGCCTGCCTGGGCCTGCCGGTGGAGCAGCACCCGGTGCGCCGCCTGCTCGACGCCGGCTTCGTGGTGACGGTCAACCCCGACGACCGGGCCATCACCACCACGACCACGTCCCGGGAGCTGGGCCTCTGGGCCGAGCACCACGGCTTCACCGACACCGAGCTGGCCGCCGCCCAGCACGCCGCCGTCGCCGCCGCCTTCTGCGACGTCCCCACCCAGGCCGCCGTCGCCGCCAAAGTCACCGCCGGCTGGCCCTGACCGCCTGTCTGGAAACCTGAACCTCGCGGTGGGTCACAAACGACAGGCCCCAGAACGGAGTGCTCCGGTCAGTTGGTACCGCCGCGGCCGGCTTTGATCTGGTCGAGGACGGCCTTGCAGGGGGCACAGACCGGGTAGCGGTTGGGATCCCGGGTGGGGACGAAGACCACCCCACACAGCGCGGTGATCGCCTCGCCGGTCACGTAGGCCCGGTTCACGTCGGCCGCGGGGGCGATGTGGGCCACCTCGGGCTCGCCGGTGTCGGTGGTGACGGGATCGGGGATCAGCTCGGTGGAGCTCACGGTGCCTCCGGCTCGATCAGGGCATCCGCTCGGGCGGTGAAGACCGGGATCAGGCCGACGTACGGCTCGGGGTCGTCGACGGTCCAGGTCCACCGACGGATCTGGTCCAGGCTGCGGCGGCCGACCAAGGCTCGACAGAACTCGAAACGGCTCACGCCGACCGACCCTCCGGCCACGGGCCGGTCACCGAAGTCGACGACCAGCGGCGCCAGCTCGGCCCGCTCGACCTCCTCGGCCAAGTGATCCCGGAAGCGGTCGCCCACCCATTCGGCCCGCTCGCCGTTGCGCTGGCCGGGGCGACCGACGGCGCCCCGCACGTCCTGGTCGTGGGTCCACACGTCGATGACCATGCGGGGATCCACGGCGTCGCCGAGGGGGGCCATGGCCTCGATGAGGCGAGGGGCGTCGGCGTCCCACTCCTCCAGGATCTCGGCCAACGTGCGCCCCTCCCGCTCCTCGACCTGGCGCTGGGTCCACGGGTCCGTGGTCACGCCCTCCAGCCGTCCGCCCAGGATGTCGCTGGCCACGCCGGCCTGATGGGCGAACACGTCGCGGACCGTCCACACCGGACAGGCCGGCACGGGGGCGTCGGCCTCGTCGGCCGGCAGGCCCCGCCCCAGCGCACTCATGTCCGCTTGGGCGGCCGCCCAGAGGTCGAGAACGCTCATGCTGCCGGAGGCGTCACGTCCGTGCCGCTGCTCATCGGCCTCACCCTAGGGTCTCGCCCCGTGGTGGCGGTCCTGCTCGGCCTGGCGGCATCGGCCGCGTTCTCGTGTGCCGACTTCTTCGGCGGCATGGCCTCGCGCCGGGCCAATCCGTGGCTCGTCGTGCTCGCCAACCAGGCCATCGGCCTCGTGCCCCTGACCGTCTACCTCCTGCTCCTGACCGACCACGGACCGGACGGTCGGGACGTCGCCCTGAGCATGGTCGCGGGGGTGGCCGCCGTGGCCGGGCTGGGGCTGTTGTTCGGCGGGTTCGCGGTGGGACGGATGGCCGTGGTGGCCCCGGTCAGCGCGGCGGTCGGCGGGGTGGTGCCCATCGCGTGGGGCCTGGCCAACGGCGAACGCCCCGGTCCGGTGGCGCTGCTCGGCGCGGTGGTCACGCTGTCGGCCGCCGTCGTGCTGGCCCGCAGCGAGGGCGCGGCCACGGACACCGCGCTGGAGGGGGGCGACGACCGCCGGGCCGCACTGATGGCGGTGGGGGCGGGCCTGGCCTTCGGCGTCATCCTCATCTGCCTGTCCGAGACCCGCGAAGCGGCCGGCCTCTGGCCGCCGATGATCGCCCACTTCACGGCCATCCCCATCCTGACCATCGGCCTGGTCATCGCCCGCGTGTCCCTCGTGGCGCCTGAGCCCGCTCGGCGGCCAATGGTGGCCAGTGGGTTCTTCGACGCCACGGCGGTGGCCCTCCTCGTGCTCGCCCTGCGTCAGGACCTCGTGTCGCTGGTGGCCCCCGCCGCCAACCTCTACCCGGCGGGGACCGTGCTCCTGGCCGCCCTCGTGCTGGGCGAGCGCCTCCGGACCCTGCAGGTCGCGGCGCTGGCCGCGGCGATGGTCGGACTGGTCCTGCTGAGCGTGGGCTGAAGGCCGTCGTCAGACCTTTGCGACGACCTCGTCGGCGAACTGGTTCAGCGCGTCGATCTTGTCCTGCAGGGGTTGGGTGTCGGGGCCGGGCTGGTAGGCGTCCCGGAAGCCGACGATGGCGTCGGTGACCCCGAGGTCCTCCAGGCGGTGGGCGCCCTCGACGCTCCAGGCGTCGAAGCTGATGACGTGGATCTCGAAGGGGTCGTTCTCCCGCCCCAGCATCGTCCGCAGCTCCTTCAGTCGGTCCAGGCAGCGCGCCAGCTCGTCCGGGTCACCCCCGGCGTGCATCCAGCCGTCGCCGCGCTCGGCCGCCCGCTTCAGGGCGAGCTCGCCGTGGCCGCCGATGAGGATCGGGATCGGCTCGGTCGGGGTCGGGCTCATCTTCACGGACTGGAGCTGGAAGATCTCGCCGTCGTAGTCGAAGTAGCCCTCGGTGGTGAGGCCCCGGATGATGTCGATCATCTCGTCCATGCGCTTCCCCCGTCGCTCCCAGGGGACGTCGCAGATGTCGTAGTCCTCCGGCCAGGGGCTGGTGCCCACGCCGAAGCCGAAGCGGTTGTTCGTCATCACCGCCACCGAGCCGGCCTGCTTGGCCACCAGCACCGGGTGCCGGATGGGGAGCTTCACGACGAAGGTGGTGAAGCGCAGGGTCTCGGTGACCGCGGCCATCGCCGGGATGAGCGTGAACGGCTCGATGAACGGCGCCCCGTCAAGGAACTCCCGGTTCCCGTCCGGCGTGTAGGGGTACGTCGAGTCCGACACCTCCGGATAGCAGATGCTGTCGGGGACGATGAACGACGAGTAGCCCGCCGCTTCCACCGCTCGGGCCAGGGGCAGGTAGTTGGCGGGGTCGGTCATCGACTCCGCGTAGGAGAACCGCATGGGCTGTGGTCTAGCCGCCCTCAGGGGGGCGGAACCACACGCTCATGCGGGTCAGCCGGATGTAGCCCATGCGCTCGTACACGGGCTGGCCGGGGTCGCTGGCGATGAGCACGGCGGGGAGGCTCGGGTCGGCCAGCGTGGCGGCCCAGGTCAGGGCGGCGCCGTAGCCCTTGCCCCGGCAGTCGTCGTAGACGCTGATCCACTCGACGTCGTTGACGCCGTGGGCCACGATCACCCCAGCCGTGCCGACGGCGCGATCCCCCTCGTAGCCCACCCACAGCCGGATGTCGGAGTCGAGTATCCGGGTGTCGCTCAGCACGCTGGGCCCGCCGGGCATCGGGTAGGCCTCGACGATGGTCCGGAAGAAGACCTCGAGGCCGTCGGTGTCGGTGACGGGACGGATGTCGAGGCCGGCGTCATGTCCGGGGGGTGGCGGGCCGACCGGGCGGAACATGAACGGGGGATGGCCCATCAGCGCGATGCCGAGGTCGTCCGCGCCGGGGACCGGCCAGGCCGAGAACACCACGAACGGCCGGTCGGGCGGGAAGAAGGCGAGGGCGTCCTGCACGGCCGCCCGGGCCTCGTCGGCCGGGAGCGGTCGGGTGAACACGACGGCGTTGTCGAACAGCACCGGCGACCCGGCGTCGGCGAAGGACGCTCGCTCGGTCGCCTCGAAGCGACCCCCACCCGACCGGGCGAGCTGCTCGCTGCGCTCGACGGTGGCCAGCACGTAGGCCCGGAGCAGGGAGTCCTCGGCCGGGAGGTCCGCCTCCCAACCGGTGGTCAGCGCTTCGTCGCTCATGCGGTGGCGCCCCGCTCGACTCGCCCCAGCAGCTCCTCGCCGTCAGCGGCCAGCTGGTCCAGCAGGGCGTCGGCCGTGGTGTCGTCGACCTCGGCGGCGAGCCCCGCACACCAGGCCAGGTGGCACTCGGGGCCGTCGTCGCGCAGGGTCACTGTCGTCTCCCCGTGCTCGACACCGGGGATGGTCAGGCGACGGACGTGACGCCACGGCGGCTCGACCGAGAGGTCGTCGGGGCTCGAGCCGAGGAGGTGGAGGAGGATGACCCAGGCGGCCTCCCGCGGGGCGGCGACGTGGCGTTCTCGCATGGCGGTGCGCCACGGGACGGTCAGAGGGGCCGACGGTCGGGCCATGGGCCGGAGCGTACGCTCGCCGGGTGGCCGAGCTGACCCTGCGCCAACGCTTCGCGGCGCGGATCTCCCGCTCGAGCGTCTTCCGGCGCTTCCTGGGCCCGAAGGTGTTCGCGAAGGCCGACCGCTGGGTCCTCTACCGGACCAAGGGACGCCTCACCGCGGCGGGCCCGCCCTTGTTCCCGACCATGGTGCTGACCACCGTCGGGTCGCGGTCGGGCGAGCCCCGGCGGGTGGCGCTCGTCTACCTGCCCGACGGCACCGGGGCGCTGGTCGTGGCCTCCAACTTCGGGCGGGAGCACCATCCCGCCTGGTCGACCAACCTCCTGGCCCATCCCGAGATCCAGGTGGCGGCTGGCGGCGAGCGCTGGTCGGGCCGGGCCCGCCTACTGGCGGCCGACGAGAAGGCCGACCGCTGGCCCGACCTGATCGCCCACATGCCGGCGTGGGACGGCTACACCCGGGTGACGGACCGGGATCTTCGGGTGTTCGCACTGGAGCGGGGCTGATGGCCCGCGAGCTGATGTTCACCGACGACGACCTCAGCCCGGTCCTCGACCGGATGGCCGAGCTGGCCGACGGCTCGGGCTGGCTCGTCCTGGACGCGGCCGTCGCCGAGGACGACCTCCCGCCGCCGGCCGCCCTCGCCGGCCTGTTCTCGGCCAAGGGCCCCGCCGTGCCTGAGTTGTCCTGGGTCCCGGGGGCGCCTGGCGGGCGACGGGTCGAGCCCCTGGCGGTCGGCATCCGCCACGGCAGTGGCCCGAAGGCCGAGCGCCGTCTCGCCGAGGCCGGCCTCCCCGTGCCCGAGGGCTGGTACGTCATCCAGGACAGTCCCAAGCGGGGCCTGGTGGCCCAGGTCCCCGACACCGTCAGCCACGCCGCCGTGCTCGACTGGCTCCTGGGCGCGGCCGCCGTCCTGGCCACCGTGCCCCTCACCGGTGACTGGCGGGCCCGCATCCATTTCCGCTGACTGTCGCCGAGGGCGCGAGACTCTCCGGCCATGTCCGACGAGATGGCCAGCGTCATACAGATCCTCTGGGCGGTGCCCCGCAACGACGAGACGACGGCCGAGGAGCGGCGGCGGGAGATGGACAGCCTCGCGGGCAGCGCCCCGATGGCCGAGGGCACCGACGTCGAGGTGGTCGACGCCGACGGGGTGCCGGGACAGTGGTTGCGCCCCCCGGGCGTGCTCGACGACGGCGCGCTGCTCTACCTCCATGGCGGTGGCTACTGCGTGGGCTCGGTCGTCAGTCACACGCCGATGGCGAGCAAGCTGGGGGCGGCCGCGGGGCTGCCGGTGCTGATCGTCGACTACCGGCTGGGGCCCGAGCACCGCTTTCCCGCGGCCGTCGACGACGCCGTCACGGCCTTCCGCTGGCTGATCGCCCAGGGCCTGGAACCGGATCGCATCGCCGTCGCGGGCGACTCGGCCGGCGGCGGCCTGACCCTGGCCACGATGCTGGCCCTGCGGGCCGCGGGTGACGCCCTGCCCGGCGCCGCCGCCTGCATCTCGCCGTGGACCGACCTCACGATGAGCGCGCCCTCGATGGACGCGAACGTCGAGGGTGATCCGATGCTCGACCGCCCCCGGCTGCAGACCTACGCCGACTGGTACCTGGGCCCCGACCGCGACCCCACCGATCCGCTGGCCTCACCCCGGTTCGGCGACCTGGCCGGGCTACCGCCGGTGGTCATCCACGCGGCGGACGACGAGGTCCTGCTCGACGACGCCCGGCTGGTGGCCGAGGCCATCGAATCCGCCGGGGGCACGCTCGAGTTCCGCACCTGGCCCGAGGCCTTCCACGTCTTCCACGCCACGGCGGGCCTGGTCCCCGAGGCCGATGAGGCCGTCGCGGCCATGGGGGCGTTCCTGCGCACCCACCTGGCCTGATCGCCCGATCCCGGTCAACCGCCCCACCCGTCCGTGCTAGACCGCGGGCATGGTCATCGCCTCCACTCGGGACCCCGCCGTCCTGCGGGACCAGCTCGCCGACTGGTTCCGCGCCACCCTGCCTCCGGACGCCGACCCGGAGATCTCTGAGGTGTCGTCGCCGTCGGGCACGGGCATGTCGTCGGAGACGTTGCTCTTCGACGTGACGGCCACGCTCGACGACGAGCGACGGACGACCGGCTACGCCGCCCGGCTGGCTCCGGCCGAGGTCGACCACCCGGTCTTCCCCAGCTACGACCTCGAGCTCCAGTACCGGTGCTTGCGTCTGGTCCGGGAGCTGAGCGACGTACCCGTGCCCACTGCGCCGTGGTGGGAGCCGGACCCGACGGCGCTGGGCTCCCCCTTCTTCGTGATGGAGCGGGTCGACGGGATCGTGGCCTCCGACAACCCGCCGTACGTGTTCGGCGGCTGGGTCGTCGACCTCGGCCCCGAGGGGCGCAAGCAGCTGGAGGACGGGGTCGTGCAGGTCCTGGCCGGCCTCCACGCCATCGACGTCACGGCGGCCGACGTCGGCTTCCTCGAGCGCCCGCAGTACGGCGAGACGCCGCTGGACCAGCACCTCGGCTACCAGCGCTGGTACTACGACTGGGCCCGCGGCGACCGCCGGTTCACCCAGATCGACCGGGCGCTGGACTGGTTGGAGGCCAACCGACCTGAGGACGAGGGACCGACCGTCCTCAACTGGGGGGACGCCCGCCTGGGCAACACGATGTTCCGGGACGGTGTGCCCGTGGCCGTGCTCGACTGGGAGATGGCCGCCCTCGGCGCCCCCGAGGTCGACCTGGCGTGGGCGGTGCACCTGCACGACTTCTTCAAGGACCTCGCGGTCCGCTTCGAGATGGACCCCCTCGAGGACTTCTTCCCCCGGGACCGGGTCATCGCCACCTACGAAGCCCTCACCGGGCGCCCGGTGCACGACTACGACTACTACGAGGTGTTCGCCGGCGTCCGCTACTCGATCGTGTCCATCCGCACCGGGGAGTCCTCCGTGGCCACGGGCACGGTGCCCGAGCCTGACCACCACGACGGCCTCATCATGAACGGCCCCCTCTTGGAGGCCATGCTCGATCGACGGGGAGCACCCTGACCATGGACATCGGCATCTTCAGCTCACCGCGCACCGTCGACGGCCTGGTGGCCGCGGCCCGGTCGGCGGCCGACGACGGCTTCGGCTCCTACTGGACGTCGCAGATCTTCAGCGTCGACGCCCTGACGGGCATCGCGGTGGCGGCCAAGGAGGTCGAGGGCATCCGCTTCGGCACCGGGGTGGTCCCCATCCAGCCCCGCCACCCGATGATGCTGGCGGGCCAGGCCCTCACCGTGAGCCAGGTCAGTGGGGGTCGCCTCGACCTCGGCATCGGCCTGTCCCACCAGATGGTCGTGGAGGGCATGTGGGGCCTCCCCTTCGACAAGCCGGTGCGCCAGATGCGGGAGTACCTGGAGGCCCTTGGGCCCCTGCTCGCCGGTGAGAACCCGCAGTATGGAGGCGAGACGATCACCGCCCGCGGCGGCCTGGACGTCCCCGCCGACCCGCCGCCCGTGCTGGTCGCCGCCCTCGGGCCGCAGATGCTGACCGTGACCGGTCGGCTGGCCGACGGCACCGTCACCTGGATGACCGGGCCCAAGACACTGACCGATCTCACGGTGCCGACCATCCAGGCCGCGGCGGAGGGCGCAGGACGACCTGCGCCCCGAGTGGTCGTCGCCCTGCCGGTCTGTGTCACCGACGACGAAGCCGGTGCCCGGGAACGGGCCGCCGCCGAGTTCGCCGTCTACGGGATGCTGCCCTCCTACCGGGCCATGCTCGACCGGGAGGGGATGGAGGGACCGGCCGACCTGGCCTTCGTGGGCTCGGCCGACGCCGTGGCTTCCCGCATCGCCGAGGTCGACACCGCCGGGGCCACCACCCTGGTCGCCGCCGAGTTCGGCCTCGACGACGAGAAGGCCGCCACCCGCGAGCTGCTGAAGACCCTCAACGGCTGACCCCCGTCCTTCTGGCCTCCGATCCACCGGCCAGGGCCGGTAGATCGGAGGCCAGAACGGGGTCGCCTAGCGTGCGGGCGGTGGGGGACGTGGCGGTCGAGGTCGACGGGGCCGTGGCGGTCCTGACCCTGGACCGGCCGGAGCAGCTGAACACGTTCACCGGGGCGATGGGGGTCGAGCTCGAAGCGGCCTACCGGCGCTGTGACGAGGACGACGCCATCCGGGCCGTGGTCCTGACCGGCGCCGGACGGGCCTTCTGTGCGGGCGCGGACTTCTCGGACGGGGCCGAGGTCTTCGCCGCCCCCGACGACGGCGGAGAGGCCTTTCGGTCCGATCCGTTCGCCTTCCACGCCTGGGATGTGCGCAAGCCGGTCATCGCTGCCGTCAACGGCCACGCCGTGGGCATCGGGCTGACGATGGCCCTCCAGTGCGACCTCCGCTACGTGGCCGCCGGCGCCAAGCTCGGGATCGTGCAGAACCGGCGGGGGATCAACCCCGACCTACGTTCGCACTGGACCCTGCCCCGCCTGGTCGGCCACGGTCGGGCGACCGAGCTCCTGCTCACCGGCCGCATGTTCTCGGGTCTCGAGGCGGCCGAGTGGGGCGTGGCCCTGGAGGCGCTGGCCGACGGTCCGGCCGTGCTCGACCGAGCACGGGCCGTCGCTCAGGACATCGCGGTCAACGTGGCACCCCGGTCGGTGGCCGCCAGCAAGGCCATCCTCTGGCGCTCACCGGCGCCGTCCGCCGACGAGGTCGACGCCTGGGAGCGGGCGGTGCACCTCGCGCTGATGGGCTCGCCCGACACCACCGAGGGCGTCATGGCCTGGGTCGAGAAGCGGGACCCGCAGTGGCAGGGCACCCTGGCCGACGGCTGGCCCCGCGCCCTCTACCCCTGAACGGGCCGGAGCGGCTCAGGAGGCGGCGGCCCGCACGGCGGCGGCGACGGCGGCCCACTGGTCGAAGGTCTGGTCCGAGCGGATCGAGTTGCCGGCGAAGTAGCAGATGACCCGGACCGGGTGCTCGACCCCGGCGTAGCGGTCGAGCAGGGCGGGGGCCAGGCCGTCCCAGGTGGCGGTCACGGCGAAGGCATCCAGCATCTCGTCGGTGATGACGGCGGCCATGGCGGCCAGGTCGCCGGCCTTCTGGTGCTCGTGGAGGCGCTCGGAGGTGCCGTCCCAGCCGTGGGTCTCGAACACGCCGCGGTAGGTCCGGGTCGAGCCGTAGAAGGCGAGCTGGAACCGGGCCGCCTCTCGCCACCGATCCTGCTCCTCGTCGGTGTCACCCATGATGGTCAGGACCGGGCAGGCCAGCGTCACGTCGGCGACGGGGCGGTCGGCGGTGGCCAGGCCCTTGGCCACGTTGGGGACGACGACCTCGTCGAGGTAGCGCCGGGAGTGCAGCGGATGGACGTGCAGGCCGTCGGCCACCTCACCGGTCGCGCCCAGCATCCAGGGGCGCACGCCCGACAGGTAGATGGGGACGTCGGGGTGCTCGATGGGGCCGGGGCTCCACGTCGGCGGCAGGAGGTCGAGGTCGTAGTGCTCCCCGTGGAAATCGAGGCGCTCCTCGCCCTGAAAGGCCCTGAAGATCGCCCGGAGGGCGAGGACGTACTCCCGCAGCCACGGCCCGGGGTGCTCGTAGGTCACGCCGTAGCGGCGCTCGATGTGGGCCTTGACCTGGGTGCCGAGGCCGAGGACGAAGCGCCCGCCCGTCGCTTCGGCCAGCTCCCAGGCCACCGACGCGGTGATCATCGGGCTGCGGGGGAAGGCCACGGCGATGCCGGTGCCCAGGTCCAACTCGGAGGTGGCCAGCGCCGCCGCGGTGGCGCCGAGGTAGGCGGTGCGGCCGCCCTCGGTGAACCACAGGCCGGAGAAGCCGGCTTCCTCGATGTCGGCGGCGAGGCGCTGGGCCTCCCGCAGCGGCAGCCCCATCGCCATCGCGTCGAGCTTCATGCCTCGACCTCCATCGCGCCCTCGAGGACCGGGGCCGTCAGCCGTCGCATGACCCCATCTTGGCCCCGTAACGTCGCGGCCATGAGCAGCTACGACGGCAAGGCCTCGCTCGTCTTCTCCTCGGGCGACTCGTTCGCCGAATGCCACCTGTCCGCCACCGGCACCGAAGGGGGGTGGGACGGGACGCTGAGCGACATCCTCTTCCGGACCCAGATGGTGCCCACGCCGCTGAACCCCACCGAGCACCTGCGCCTGGAGGACGTCGGCGGCCGGCCGATCGTCGTGGTCACCGTGGGCGACCAGGACGGCGAGTCCGCCCAGATCTCCGGCGAGGGCGACCCGTTCTCGTGATGGCCTCGGGGGACCACGACCTGGTCGTCCGGGGCGGGACGGTCGTCGACGGAACCGGAGCGGAACGGTGGGCGGCCGACGTGGCCGTCGACGACGGTCGGATCACCGCCGTCGGTGACGTCGCCGCTGGGGGCCGGGAGGAGCTGGACGCCACGGGACTGCTGGTCACGCCCGGCTGGGTCGACGTCCACACCCACTACGACGGTCAGGTCACCTGGGACCCGATGCTGACCCCCTCCTCGTGGCAGGGCGTCACGACCGTGGTCATGGGCAACTGCGGCGTCGGGTTCGCGCCGGTGCGTCCCGGCGAGGAGGACTTCCTCATCGAGTTGATGGAGAGCGTCGAGGACATCCCGGGCACCGCGTTGCACGAGGGCATCGACTGGGGATGGGAGACGTTCGAGCAGTACCTCGACTCGCTCGACGCGAAACGAACGGTGATGGATGTCGCTGCGCAGGTTCCGCATTGCGCGGTCCGCGCCTACGTGATG
>DATDAH010000021.1:0-10630 GCA_036525535.1 Acidimicrobiales bacterium | reverse complement strand
TCGACCCCTCGCGCTATCCTGCCTGCCGACCTCCGGAGGGCAGTAGCTCAATTTGGTAGAGCGCCGGTCTCCAAAACCGAAGGTTGGGGGTTCGAGTCCCTCCTGCCCTGCTCTGCACTGTCCCGAACCACCTACGAGCCCTGATCAGACACGCCCATGGCGATGAACCGACAGACCAAGCGCATGCTCCAGAAGCAGGGGCAGCTCGGCGACGACGGTGAGCCCGTCGCGCAGAAGCGCAAGGCGCCGCCGCCCAAGAACCGTGAGCAGCGCGTCGGCCCGGTGCAGTTCCTCCGCGAGGTGCGGGGCGAGCTGCGCAAGGTGGCCTGGCCCACCCGGGACGAGGTCGTCAAGTACTCGATCGTGGTGCTGGTGGCCGTCGTGGCGCTGACCGCCCTGATCTTCGCCCTGGACTACGTCTTCGGCGAGTTCGTCCTCAAACTGCTCAAAGCGGACTGATCGAAGCGACTGTGACCGTGACCTCAGACACCGAACCCACCGACGGGGCTGACGATGCCGTGACCGAAGACGCCGTGACCGAAGACGCCGTGACCGAAGACGCCGTGACCGAAGACGCCGTGACCGAGACCGACGCGCCGGCCGAGGAGGACCCCGCGGCCCTGTTGGGTGGACGCGGGAGCGAGTCCTTCGAGACCGAGGCGGACCACGCCCACTCCGACATCCTCAACGAACCCGTCGCGGCCAACCCCCTGGACGCGCTGGGCGGCCTGGGCGACCACCAGATCGAGACCGAGGTCGAGGCCGAGACCGTCGACGAGGACACCGTCGAGGCCGACGCCGAGGTCCTCACCGAGGACGACCTCCTGGCCGAGGCCGACTCGCCCCCGGAGCCCGTCGAGAGCCCCTATGACCGCCCCGGCAAGTGGTTCGTGGTCCACACCCAGTCGGGCTACGAGAAGAAGGTGAAGTCCAACCTCGAGGCTCGTACCCAGTCGATGAACATGGAGAGCCGCATCTACGAGGTGGTCATCCCCATGGAGGACTTCGTCGAGTTCAAGGGCGGCAAGAAGCAGGTCGTCCAGAAGAAGGTCTTCCCCGGCTACCTCCTCGTGCGCTGCCGGCTCGACGACGACTCGTGGTACGTGATCCGCAACACGCCGGGCATCACCGGCTTCGTCGGCCAGGGCTCCAAGCCCACGCCCCTGCGGCGCAAGGACGTCGAGACCTTCCTGGCGGTCAAGCCCGAGGGCGACGAGCCGGCCAAGCGCCAGAAGCCCCGCCTCGAGTACGAGGAGGGCGAGACGGTCCGGGTCAAGGAAGGCCCCTTCGCCGACTTCTCCGGCGAGATCATCGAGATCAACGAGGAACAGCTCAAGGTCAAGGTCCTCGTCAACATCTTCGGCCGGGAGACCCCGGTCGAGCTGGAGTTCGGCCAGGTGGCCAAGCTCTAGGCCTCACTCAGGAACACAGGAAGCACTCCCATGGCGAAGAAGAACGTCCTCGCGATCGTCAAGATCCAGATCCCGGCCGGCGCGGCCTCGCCCGCGCCTCCCGTCGGTACGGCCCTCGGGCCGCACGGCGTCGCCATCATGGACTTCTGCAAGGCGTACAACGAGCGGACCGAGGACCAGCGGGGGACGATCATCCCCGTCGAGATCACCATCTTCGAGGACCGGTCGTTCACCTTCATCACCAAGACGCCGCCCACCTCGGTGCTCCTGCGCACCGCGGCCGGGCTCGAGAAGGCCGCCGAGAACCCGGGCCGCGAGGAGGTGGGCTCGATCACCGACGCCCAACTCACCGAGATCGCCGAGATCAAGCTGCCCGACCTGACCGCCAACGACCTGCCGGCGGCCAAGAAGATCGTGGCCGGCACCGCCCGGTCCATGGGGATCAAGACGCCCTAGGCGGCTCGATCCGAATCTCCGGCCTGCGGGAGGACCTCGCCCGGGCCGGTTTCCGAAATCCACCCACGAGAGGGAGCCATCATGGCGAAAGGCAAGAAGTACCAGGACGCAGCTCGTCGGTTCGACCGGCAGCGGCAGTACATCCCCGCCGAGGGGTTGGCGCTCGTCAAGAGCTTGGCCCCGGCGAACTTCGACGAGTCCGTCGAGGTGGCCGTGCGCCTCGGCGTCGACCCTCGGAAGGCCGACGAGATGATCCGCGGCACCGTGGCCCTGCCCTCGGGCACCGGCCGTGACGTCCGCGTGGCCGTCTTCGCCGCCGGCGAGGCCGCCGCGGCCGCGCAGGCCGCGGGGGCCGACATCGTCGGTTCCGACGACCTCGCCGCCACCGTCGAGGCCGGCACCATCGAGTTCGACGTGGCCATCGCCACGCCCGACATGATGCCGGTCCTCGGTCGCCTCGGCCGGGTCCTCGGCCCCCGCGGCCTCATGCCGAACCCCAAGACGGGCACGGTGACCGACGACGTCGCCGCCGCCGTCGAGGCGTTCAAGGGCGGCAAGGTCGAGTACCGCACCGATCGCCACGGCAACGTCCACGTGTCGGTGGGCAAGGTCTCCTTCACCGAGGACGCCCTGCTGGCGAACTTCTTCGCCGTGGCCGACGAGCTGATGCGGGCCAAGCCCGCCGGCGCCAAGGGCCGCTACATCCGCAAGGTGACCCTGGCCTCGACCATGGGCCCCGGCGTCCACATCGACCCCAACAAGTTCCGCCGCGAGGACAACAAGGACGACGAGGCCGCCCCCGCGGCCTAGCTCGAACTGCAAGGTCCCGATCGCTCGCCGCTCGTGGGGGTGCCTGAACGTGTCTGGTGGGGCCGGGGGCGGTCGGTCCGGTGGGTTACGTGATCAGGGCCCCGTTCGGGGCTGGGTTCTTCGTTGGTTGTCGTCGATGGGGCCGTCGGGGGGTTGGCCTGCGGTGTTGGTGAACCAGCGGTTGTGGGGGCCGCAGCGGGGGTCGGCGAGGTCGATGTCGGTCCGACCGCCGTGTTGCCATTCGGGGGTGTGGTTGGACTGGAGGCGTCCTCCGGTTCGGTCGCAGCCGAACGGGTGACAGCAGCGCCGGAACCGGGCCCGGAGGGCGTCGGCCTGGGCGGGTGTGAAGAGGCGGCGGTCGCGGCCGTAGCGGATTGGGACGCCGTCTGGGTCGTGCAGGTAGCCGCGGATGGTGCCCGTGAGCAGGGCCAGGATGATCGTGTTGGCGGTGACCACGACCCCGTCGTCGGTCTCATGCAACGACTCCGGGCTGAGCTCGACGCGGTCGAGGGCGGCGTCGAGGTCGAAGTCGTCGTCGTCGATGTTGAGGGCTTCGAAGAGGACGTCGAGGAGCTGGGCGACGAGGTCTCCATCCGCGTGCAGGGTGACCACGAACCGGGAGGGGCCGACTTCGCCGTCGTGGGCGGCGGAGCGCTGGGCCATCAACAACATCGCATCGGACCGGCGCTGGGCGCCGTCCCGGGCCAGCTCACCGGAGAGGGGCCGGCGGCCGAGCCGTTCGGTGGCCTCCGCTACGTCGACGGCGTAAAGATGGTCGACCAGGCGCTGAAACTCGTTCTGCCAGATCGTGAAGTCCAACGGCGGCATCCAGGCGTCGATCGCCCCGCAACCCTCGAACGTCCGTGACGCGTGCGCCCACCGGTCCCGGACCTGGCGTTCTTCCTGGTCCCGGGCGTCGCGGGGCCGGTGGCGGTGGATGAAGTAGGTGACGGCCAGCTCGAAGTCCGAGAACCGCTTCCAACGGGCCTTGTCGACCAACGTCGCCTCGTGGTCGCGGTAGATCTCGTCCCCGACGGCGCGGCGGGCGTGGTCCAACACATCGACGTGGCGGGCGGTGATCGTGCCTTCTTGCATCGCCTGCTCGGCCAGGGGGTGCTTCCGCAACCGCAACGCCAGACGCCGTCGGCGGGCGGCATCGTCACGGTGGTCACCGCTGTTGTGCTGGAGCCACCCGATGCTGGAGGCGTGCCCCTGGACCCGCTGCTCACCGGTCGCCTCGAACGCCGTGATCACGCTCGCGTCCAACACCGCCGCCTTGTTGAGGATCCGGGACAGGGCGACCAGGTTCTCGCCCTTCGTCTCGCCCGGCAGGCCATGAAGGGTGGCCTTGTTGGCCAGGTCCAGGTAGTGCTCGAGGTCAGCGAGCTCACGGATCACGGCCGGTAACCTCCATTCGGCCCTGTCGAACTGGTGTACCCCAGACCCTACCCAGGGAGTGTGACAACCAAAGCCGGGCTTGGAAGGATCTGGCCATGGCCGCACGCTCCCGGTTCAACCAGGTCAACATCGTCGTCAGCGACATGGCCCGCTCCGTCGCCTTCTACGAGCTCCTGGGGGCGGACGTCGCCGACATCGTCGTGCCGTGGGCGGACCACCACCGCGAGCTGACGAGCACCACTCCGAAGACGTCGGTGGAGCTCGACAGTTCCGTGTCGGCGCCGAACTGGGCGGCAGGATGGGTTCCCGAGCGCACCGGGGTCGTACTCGGGTTCGCGGTCGAGGAGGACGAGGACGTCGACGCCCTCGTGGCCGCTGCGGTGGCCGCCGGCCATCCGGTCGTCCAGCCGCCGCACGACGCCTTCTTCGGCTCCCGCTACGCCGTCGTCGAGGATCCGGACGGCAATGCCGTGGGGCTGATGGGCCCGAGGCGCGACGACCGTCGATGGACGCCGACGCCGCCGTCCTGACCGACCCGGGTGGCGCCACCGGAAGCGACCGGTAGCCTCTCGATCCACAACCTGATCTGCTCGCCGCAGACCTCCGGTGCGCTCTGGCGCTGAAAGGGTCCCTGGACCCGCCCGACGAGGCGAACTCTCCGAAACGGGGCGTTCTCCTGCGCGAGCGCCCCGTTCGTCTTTTTTCGAGAGAAGCAGAGGAGGTGCAGCGATGGAGAACCCGAGGCCCGAGAAGGTCGCGGTGGTCGACGAGGTGAAGTCCCGCCTCAACGACGCCGAAGCTGCCGTGCTCACCGACTACCGGGGGATCGACGTCCCCGGCATGGCCATCCTGCGCAGCTCGCTGCGGGAGGCCGGTGCCGAGTACCAGATCTACAAGAACACCCTGGTGCGCTTCGCCGCCCAGGACCTGGGCCTGGAGATCGAGGAGATGTTGGTCGGCCCGACCGCCATCGCCTTCGTCCGCCGGGACGGCGACGGCGACCCGGTGCTCATGGCCAAGGCCCTGCGCGAGTTCGCCAAGGTCAACCCCAACCTCGAGGTGAAGGGTGGCCTCCTCGGTGACCGCCCGCTGACCGCGGCCGACGTCGACAAGCTGGCCCAGGTGGCGCCCCGCGAGGAGCTGCTGGCCCGCCTGGCCTACGGCCTCGCCGCCCCCATGGTGCAGTTCGCCGGCCTGCTGCAGGCCCTGCCCCGCAACTTCGCCTACGGCCTCAAGGCCCTCATCGACCAGAAGGGTGGCGTGCCCGCCACGCCCGAGCCGGAGCCCGAGAGCGAAGTGGCACCGGAGCCCGAGGCGGCCGCTGACGAGGCCCCGGTGGACGAGGCCCCCGCCGCTGCGGCGGAGGCCGTCACCGAGACCGAGGACGCGCCGGCTGAGGAGGCCGTCTCCGAGACCGAGGACGCGCCGGCTGAGGAGGCCGTCGCGACCGAGGTGGAGACCGAGGCCCCGGCGGATGACGCCGGGGCCGACGACACCGAGGCCGCTGCGGCTTCGGACGAGACCGAGGCGCCGGCCGACGAGGCCGACGCGGACGACCCCGCGGCGGAGGACGCCGCAACCACGGAGGAAAGCTGATCATGGCCATGACCAACGAAGAGATTCTCGACGCCATCGCTGACAAGAGCGTGCTGGAGCTGTCCGAGCTCCTGACCGCCTTCGAGGAGAAGTTCAACGTCAGCGCCGCCGCCCCGGTGGCCGCCGCTGCCGCGGCGCCCACCGATGGGGGTGGCGCCGCCGCCGAGGAGGAGAAGGACTCCTTCGACGTCGTGCTCACCGCCGCCGGCGACAAGAAGATCCAGGTCATCAAGGAGGTGCGCACCCTCACCAGCCTCGGTCTCAAGGAGGCCAAGGAGCTGGTCGACGGTGCCCCCAACGCCGTCCTGGAGGGTGTCGCCAAGGACGAGGCCGAGAAGGCCAAGGAGGCCCTCGAGGCCGCCGGCGGTTCCGTCGAGCTGAAGTAACCCCGGTCTCCTGGACCGGTTGGTCCCCCTCGAGGGGACGCTCAACTTTCGTGACCTCGGTGGGTACCCCGCGTCGAGCGGGGTCACCCGCTGGGGTCTCTTGTACCGCTCGGACAAGCTCAGCGCGCTCAGCGACGCCGACCTCGAGCACCTCGCCGGCCTCGGCCTGCGCACGGTCTGTGACTTCCGCTACGACCGGGAGCTCGACGAGGACCCCAGCCGGCTGCCGGTCGGGGCCACCGTGGTCCGCTTGGCCGTCGGCTCGGCCCCGGGCGACAACCCCCGCAACCTCGAGGACCTGATCCGGGCCGGGGAGATCACCCACGTCACCGCCGAGAGCATGGCGGTCGGCTACCTGGCGATGCTCGAGAACCAGGCCACCCTCTTCGGCGACCTGATCCGCATCGTGGCCGACCCCGAGCAGCACCCCATCGTCATCCACTGCACGGCGGGCAAGGACCGCACGGGTCTCGGCGCCGCCCTCATCCTCGGCGCCGCCGGCGTGGCCGACGACGTGATCGTCGAGGACTACGCCCTCACGGACCAGTACCGCTCCCGGCACCGCCTGGCCGAGATGGGGCCCCGCATCGAGGCCCAGGGCCTGAAGCTGGACGACCTCAAGGTCCTCTTCACCGCCCCCGCCGAGACCATGGCCAACACCCTCGGCCACGTGAGCGAGCGCTGGGGCGGCATCGAGGGCTACCTCACCGGCCCCGCCCAGGTCGACGCCGCCACCCTCGACGCCCTCCGCGAGGTCTTCGTCGAGTGACGGGCGGCCGTCTTGCCGGGAAGGTGGCCGTCGTGGTCGGGGCCGGACAGACGCCAGGGGCGACGATCGGCAACGGCCGGGCCACTGCGCTGCTCTTCGCCCGCGAGGATGCCCAGGTCCTCCTGGTCGACCGGGACGAGGCGAGCGCCACGGAGACCCAGCGCCTGATCCTCGACGAGGGTGGTCAGGCCGAGGTCCACCGCGCCGACATCGCGACGGACGACGGGCCGGCTGCCGTGGTCGCCGCCGCGCTGGACGCCTTCGGCCGCATCGACGTCCTCCACAACAACGTCGGCATCGGGGCCGGTGACGGGCCGCCGCACCACTTGACCGACGAGGCCTTCGACCGGATCCTGGACGTCAACCTCCGGGCCACATGGCGGGTGTGCCGGGAGGCCGTGCCCACGCTGCGGAAGGCCCGGGGCGCCATCGTGAACGTCTCCTCGCTCGCCGCCATTGCGTCAGCGGGGAACCTGACCGCCTACAAGATCTCCAAGGCCGGGGTGAACGCCCTGACTCAGAACCTGGCCCTGACCAACGCCAAGCACGGCGTGCGGGCCAACGCGATCATGCCCGGCTTCATCGACACCCCGATGGCCGTCGACGCCCCGGCACGAGCTCTCGGCGTCGAGCGGGCCGACTACGCGGGGCGCCGGGCCGACCACGTCCCCCTCGGCCGCCAGGGCACGGCCTGGGACGTGGCCCACGCCGCTCTCTTCCTCGCCTCCGACGAGGCCCGGTTCGTCACCGGCGTGGTCCTCGCCGTCGATGGTGGCCAGAGCGCCCTCGTGGGCTGAGGCTCACGTCCGGACGAGGTAGGTCACGCCCCGGACCCGGCAGGCCTGACGGAGCCGGGGGGTGTCCTGGCCCACGATGATGTCGGCCCGGAGTGCCTCCGCGGCGACGAGGGCCTCCGACGCCAGCAGGCTCAAGCGGAACGCCCTCGCCACCCGACTCATGGCGGGCAGGAGGTCCCGCCGCTCGAGCACGAGCACGGACTCGGGCAGCGTGTCGACGGCGTGGGCGGGGGCGCCCCGACGACCGATCGCCACCGCCAGCCGCCACCACCACGAGCACGTCGTCGCCAACGCGCCGCCTTCCGGACCGACTCGCCGGCTGCCTCCGATGTGGGCGGCGAGGACGTGGTCGTCGACCAGGATCACCAGGCCAGCTCCCCGTCCTCGACCCGGTCGACCTCGGCGGCCGCCTCGGCGTAGGCGCCGCGCTCGGTCGCCCGCCCCAACTCGGCGCGGAAGTCGGCGGTCATCCTGGCCGCGAGGCCGGCAAAGGGATCACCGGCCACCCGCACGGCCTCTTCGAGGGCGTCGGTGACGAAGGCGGTCACCGAGGTGCCGTCGCGCCGGGCGACCTCGGCGATGTCGTGGCGCAGGCGCGGCGACAGTCGCACGGAGAGCTGGACCGGCGCCTCGTCGTCATCACCGTCGTAGGGCGCCAGGGGCGCGGGGAGGTCGAGCCGATCCCGGATGCGCCGGATCTCCCGCTCGTACGCGGGCCACGGCTCGGGGGCGGGCACCCCGGCGATGCTAGCAGCTGAACAGACTTGCTAGCACATCCCAACGAAATCCTTGACAGGCGTGCCCACCCGTCCTACCTTCCGCACCGACGCCCGCCGGCGACCGTTTCCGGTCGCGGGAGTACGGGTTGCTTGTTGTCGCGTGCGCGCCTAGCATTCTCCCTGCCGTGCGTCCCCCTGTTGTCGCCAGTCTCTTCTTCTTGGCGACCTCACGCGTCCACACGGCTCCCTTGTCCGCCCTCTTCTGAGGAGTGACCGTTGGCTGCTCGCGCCGTCGCCCCCGACCGCTATTCGTTCGGCAGTATCGCTGAAGCGCTGCCCCTGCCCGACCTGATCTCCGTTCAGCGCGACTCCTTCGAGTGGCTGCTGCACCAGGGCCTGCGGAACACCTTCGCCGACATCAGCCCGATCAAGGACTTCACCGAGACGCTCCAGCTCGAGCTCGAGTTCGACCCGGACGACGAGGACCTGCGCCCGCCACCGAAGTTCTCGGTGGAGGAGTGCAAGGAGAAGGACATGACCTACTCCGCACCGATCTTCGTGCGGGCCCGGTTCATGAACGCCCAGACGGGGGAGATCAAGGAGCAGACCGTCTTCATGGGCGACTTCCCCATGATGACGGACAAGGGCACCTTCATCATCAACGGCACCGAGCGCGTCGTGGTGTCCCAGCTCGTCCGCTCGCCGGGCGTCATCTTCCAGCCGGGTGAGCGGTTCCGCCTCCGGAACCTGGCCAAGCACCAGCTGGTCACCGGCACCATCCACCCCTACCGCGGTGAGTGGATCGAGTTCGACGTCGAGCAGAAGCCCGGCAAGGACGTCACCTGCGGCACCCGCGTGGCCCGCAAGCGTCGCCTCAGCATCTTCGTGCTCCTCCGCGCCCTCGGCTACGACGAGGAGAACGAGCCCGGCTTCATCCAGCGCTTCGTCGACCACTTCGACTTCCTCGAGGGGCAGTGGGAGAAGGAGCGGGAGATCGCCCAGACCCAGGACGAGGCCCTGGTCGAGATCTACAAGCGGGCCCGCCCCGGCGAGCCGCCCACCACCGAGTCGGCGCGCGCCTACTTCCGCAACGCCTTCTTCGAGCCGCGGCGCTACGACCTCAGCCGGGTCGGCCGCTACAAGCTGAACCGCAAGCTCGGCCCCGAGCTGCAGAACCTGCAGGACACCTTCGGCCTGAAGGACCTGGACCTGCCCGCCGCCGACCAGCCCGTGCTGAGCCGCTGCGAGGTCCTCGCCGCCTGCACGTACCTCCTGCACCTGGCCAAGGGCGATCCCGGCTACCGCCTGGACGACCAGGACCACTTCGCCAACCGGCGCATCCGCTCGGTCGGCGAGCTCATCCAGAACCAGGTCCGCATCGGCCTCTCCCGCATGGAGCGGGTGGTGCGCGAGCGCATGACCACCCAGGACGTCGAGGCCATCACGCCCCAGACGCTGATCAACATCCGGCCGGTGGTCGCCGCCATCAAGGAGTTCTTCGGCACCAGCCAGCTCAGCCAGTTCATGGACCAGGTCAACCCCCTGTCGGGCCTGACCCACCGCCGGCGCCTCAGCGCCCTCGGCCCGGGTGGCCTGTCCCGGGAGCGGGCCGGCTTCGAGGTCCGAGACGTCCACTTCAGCCACTACGGCCGCATGTGCCCGATCGAGACGCCGGAGGGCCCGAACATCGGCCTCATCGGCGCCCTGGCCACCTACGCCCGGGTCAACGAGTTCGGCTTCCTCGAGACGCCGTACCGGAAGGTCATCGACGGTCGCGTCACCGACGAGATCGTGTTCCTGACCGCGGACGAGGAAGAGGAGTACGTCTGCGCCCAGGCCAACGCGCCCATCGACGCCAAGGGCAACTTCCGCAACGACCGGGTCCTGGTGCGGCGCTCCCCGCAGGCCGCCTCACTGGCCGACCTGCGCCTCATGCTCGAGCGCGACGTCTACTTCGCGGCGACGACCGAGATCAGCTCGGTGCCGCCGAGCGAGGTCCAGATGATGGACATCTCGCCGAAGCAGATCGTCTCCGTCGCCACCTCGCTGATCCCGTTCCTCGAGCACGACGACGCCAACCGGGCCCTGATGGGCGCCAACATGCAGAAGCAGGCGGTCCCGCTGGTGCGGGCCGAGGCGCCGTTCATCGGCACCGGTGTCGAGGAGCGGGCGGCCCGCGACGCGGCCGACATGATCCTGGCCGAGGACGCCGGGACGGTCACCGAGGTCGACGGCAACCACATCGAGGTCGAGTACACGAAGCTGGGCCGGAAGGTCTACAAGCTGC
>DATDAH010000020.1:0-14299 GCA_036525535.1 Acidimicrobiales bacterium | reverse complement strand
GTGGCGATCTCGGGGTGTTGCCGCAGCGTGTCGAGGACGCGCAAGCGGCGCACGAGGTCGACCACCGCGCGCGAGCGCAGGAACCGACGCCCGAATTCGGTGAGGTTGGGCAGCTCGAGATCGGCGGCGTACGCGGACAGCGGGCCGAGGAACCAGGTCTCGCCGAAGTCGTCGAGTCTCGCGTTCTCGACCGCGTCGGCGAGGATGCGGTCGACTTCCCCGGTCGTGCCCATCGTCGCCACCCTTGTCCCGTAGCCCGGTGAGTCCTTCGTAGCACTGGCCAGCGCCGCCACGGCGATCGCGGGTCGCTCCGCTATGGCTCGCGCCAGGCGGCGAGCTCGGTGAGGATTTCCGGGGGTCCTCGGCGGTGGTCACGCCGACCTCGCCTCCCTGCACTTCGCGTGGTGAGGGATCGATGGCGGTCCCGTCCCGCGTGAAGGCCGGCGCCCCTGCGGGCACGGGCGGCGGCACCGGATCGACCCCCCGGGAAGGGCTTTGGGGACCGTAGCGGTAGCAGCCACCCCATTTGAAGGGGTGGTAGCCCGATTACCCCAGACCACGGGATCGTTGGATGATGGGTCGATGTCGGCCGTCGGCGCGCGCTTCCGCGCCGACCTCCGCCGTCGCTGGCGGGCCTGGCTGGGCCTGGCGGTCCTGATCGGCGTCGTCGGCGGGGCGGTCACGGGCCTTGCTGCCGGGGCGAGGCGGACCGAGACCGTCTACGGCCGGTTCCTCGCCCGCAGCGCTCCGTCCGACCTGCTCGTGCTGGACACGAGCGCCCTCAACCCCGAGTCTCAGCTCGACCTGCGGGCCGCCGCCCAGCTCCCGGGCGTGGAGCACTCGGCGCTGGTGCGCGGCCTGTTCACCGTCGGAGGCCGGTTGCGCGGCGAGGAACTCCCACCGTTCCAGCTGACCCCGTTCAGCGGCCCGGCCACCGGGCTGGGGGACACCGTCGAACGGCCCCTCGTTCTCGAGGGCCGATTGGCAGACCCCGACGCCGTCGACGAGCTGGTGGTGAGCTACGAGGCGGCCCGACGACTCGACCTCTCGCCCGGCTCCAGGATCGGCCTCGACATGATCCGGGCCGACCGGCTGCTGCCGGCGGTCGTCGACCTGGCCACCGGCGTGGTCGATCGGCTGGCTGGCCGCGATCCTCGCGCTGTCGACCTGGCGTCGACCGCGGGCGCACGCCGCTACTGGTTCACCGTGGTCGGGGTCGAGTCGTCACCGATGGACTTTCCCCCCGTGCCGGGGACGCTTCAGCCGATCGCCTACACCACGCCGGCCTTCGACGCCGAGGTCGGCCGTACCGTGGCCGGCGGCGGCATCCTGATCGTGTCCGTGGAGCCGGGCACGGCGGTCGAGGACTACAAGGCCGACCTCGAGGCGGCTAATGAGGGTCGGGACATCACCTATGCGGGCGGCGGCATCGACCGGTTCGTCTCCGCCCAGCGGTCGATCGACCTCCAGGCCCAGGCACTGTGGATGTTGACCGCGCTGGTGGCGGTCGCGGGCACGCTGATCGTCGCCCAGGTGCTGGCCCGCCAGGTCGTCGTCGAGTCGAGAGACCATGCCACGTTGGGAGCGCTGGGGATGGCCCCCCGCCAGCTCCTCCAGGTGGGTGCCCTCCGGGCCCTGGGGGTGGCGGCAGCGGCGGGGGTGGTCGTGGCCATCGTTGCGGTGGCGGTGTCGCCCGTCTTCCCCGTGGGCACGGGAGCCGCGGCGGAGCCCGAGCCGGGCCTCCGCGTCGACCCGATGGCCATCCTGGTCGGGGCGTTCGCTACGGCGTTGGCGACCTTCGCGCTGTCTATGGGCGCCGAGCGCCTCCGCCAGGCCCGGTCGGGCCGGCCGAGGTCGGACCGGCCGCGTCACCTGTTGTTCTCGCGCCGCCTGCCCCTCTCGCTCCAGCTCGGCGGACGCTTGGCGCTCGATCCCGGGCGAGGGCCCACCGCCGTCCCCGTCCGCTCCACGCTCACGGCGCTGGTCACCGCGGTGGCCGCGGCCGCGCTCTCCATGTCGTTCGTCGCCAGCCTCGACCACCTCACCAACACGCCGCGCCTCTACGGCTGGGAGTGGGATGCGCTGATCGGCGGCCTCGGCGTGCCCGACATCAGCGACTACCTCACCGACGGGCTGGAGCAGAACCTGGCCGTGGAGAACATCGCGGTCGGCACCATCTCCCAGCTGGAGGTCAACGGGGACCGCGTCGACGGGTACGCCGTCGACGACGTGCAGGGCTCGGTGTCAGCGGCGCTACTCGAGGGCCGGGCCCCGACCGGCCCGGACGAGATCGCCCTGGGGACCGTGACCTTGGACGAGGGCGGCCTGCAGATCGGTGACCGCGTCGAGGTCGGGGCCGCGGGCCAGACGGTGGAGATGGACATCGTCGGGCGCAGCGTGTTCCCAAATCTCGGCGACGCCGGTCAGCTCGGCCGCGGGGCTCGTCTCACCTTCACCGGCCTCGAGCGCATCGCCCCCGGGTCGTCGCGCACCGTCCACCTGGTGGACTTCACCCAGGGCACCGACCGCGAGGCGGAGATCGCCGACCTCCGCCGGGCCCTGGACGTCTATCCGGTCTACGACGACCAGCGCCCCGACGACCTCGTCAACTTCGGAGGCACCAGGAGCTTCCCCCTGCTGGTGGTCGCGACCCTCCTGCTCGTCACCGCCGCCACCCTCCTGCACACCCTGGTCACCTCGATCCGGCGGCGTCGGGCCGACCTCGCCGTCCTGAAGACCCTCGGCCTCTCCCGGGGCCAGATCTCCCGCACGATCGGGTCGCAGGTGACCGTGCTTGCGGGAGCGGCCCTGCTGGTGGGGCTGCCAATCGGCGTAGTCGCTGGGCGCATGGCCTGGACGCTGGTGGCGGGCCGCTACGGGTTCCCGGCCGAGCCCGTGATCCCGGTGACCGGCCTGCTCGCCCTCGCCGGCGGGGTGCTGGTCTTCGCCAACCTCGTTGCCTGGGGCCCGGCCTGGATGGCCCGGCGCACGCCGCCGGCCAAGGTGCTGCGATCCGAGTGATCAGCCCGGGGCTGAGGGCCAGCACCCGCTCGACCCGCTTGTCGTCGAATCGTCAGCGGGGTGGTAAGCGTCGATCGGCGGTGTCGCTGCCGTCAGAACCGGTCCTGAACCAGGTGGTGGTGACCGATCCTGGCGTGTCCATTAGAAGGGCCACTGGAAGTCGACTGCCCTCACCATTGGATAGATGGCCACCAGTAGCCGGATGTGGCCTGGACCTGGACACTTGCGTGGCGCGCTCGGAGGGACTCGAACCCCCAACCTTCTGATCCGTAGTCAGACGCTCTATCCAAATTGAGCTACGAGCGCAGGGTCATGCACTCTACCGATCTCGGCGGGGCTCACCCCAAGGGTTGGTCCAGCGAGGAGGCGAACAACGCGTCGTTGGCCAGGCCCCAGGGCGGGCGGAGGAAGCCCAGGGCTCGGACGTCCTCCAACCAGTGGCTGAACGGCGAGCGCTGGGAGAAGGTCCCACCGCCAAGCACCCGGCCGAGGCGCAGCAGAGTCTGTTCGGCCAACTCGGCTATGGACTGCTTGGCCCGCAGGGCGGCATGCGCGGCCGCGACGGCGTCCCCCGATTCGAGCGCTCGGAGAGCGCCTTCGTGGGCCTGTACTGCGAGCCAGTGGTCCTGCTCGGCCTTCGTCCACTCGACCCGCTCGTAGGCCCGCAGAGAGTCGGCCCGGTCGCGGATCTGGGCCCGGGCGGTGGCGATGGCCTCGTCGAGCACGCCGAGGACGACGGCGACGAAGTAGGCCTCGATGGTCGGCATCGCCGGGGAGGTGACCTGGTCCATCGGCCGGTCGGTGGCCAGCCGGACGGCGGGGGTGCCCTCGAGACGCAGGGCGTGGCTCTGGGTGGCGCGCATCCCCATGCCGTCCCACTCCGCGATCAGCTCGACGTGGTCCGAGGTCTCCCACGGTCGGCCTGCCATGTCGAGCACGAAGACGGCCGGGGTGTCGTCGCCCTCGGCGACGGCAGTGGTGATCATGCGCTCGCAGACGCCGGAGCCGCTGCCGAAGTGCTTGGCCCCGGTGATGCGGTAGGTCGTGCCGTCGAGGAAGGGCGCCAGGTCGCCGTCGACCTTCGCCACCGAGCGGGTCTTGGCGATGTCACCCCCGCTTCCGGGCTCAGAGGTGATCGTGCCCCACTGGTGCCCGCCAACGACGGAGTCGACCACGGCGGACCACTGCGCCTTCCACGCCGGATTCGACAGCTCCGGCGCGGCCAACCAGTACGCGATGACCGCCGGGTGCATCGCCGACACCAGCGCCACCGACGGGTCCCCGCCGGCCAGTGCCCGCAACGCCTGGGCGACCGGTCGGGTGCTGGTCGCCACGTCCACCCAGGTCCCACCGGCGTCGACGGGGACGGCCATGAGCGGGAGGCCGCAGGCCCGCAGCTCCGCGAAGTCGTTCGGGTCCAGGTGGCGCCGGAGCTGGCGATCGGTGCGTTGGGCCCGCCAGTCGTCGGCGCGGTCGGTGACTGCGGCGCAGATCTCCTCAGCCGTGGGGGCCATGCCGGTCGACCTTACGACGAGGTCAATACCGGTCGGGGACGAAGGTCTGCTCGCTCAGGGGCGGGCGGACGTAGTCGTCGTCCTGACGGGGCGGCAGGTCCAGGCGGGCGTTGGTGAGGTCCTCGTAGGGGACCTGCTCGAGCAGGTGGGCGATGCAGTTGAGTCGGGCCCGGCGCTTGTCGTTGGCGTCGACCACCCACCACGGCGAATGCCTCGTGTCGGTGTAGCGGAACATGTCGTCCTTAGCGCGGGAGTAGTCCGCCCAGCGGGCCCGGGATTCGAGGTCCATCGGGCTCAGCTTCCAACGCTTGTCCGGATGGTTGATGCGGGCCATGAAGCGCCGCTCCTGCTCATCGTCGCTCACCGAGAACCAGTACTTGACCAGCACGATCCCCGACCGGATGAGCATGAGCTCGAACTCCGGGCAGGCCCGGAGGAACTCCGTGTACTCGTCGTCGGTGCAGAAGCCCATCACCCTCTCGACGCCGGCCCGGTTGTACCAGGACCGGTCGAACAGCACGACCTCCCCCGCCGAGGGGAGCTCGGCCACGTAGCGCTGGAAGTACCACTGGGACCGTTCCTTTTCGGTGGGCTTGGCCAGGGCGACCACCCGCACGATGCGGGGGTTGCAGCGTTCGACGATGCGCTTGATCGTGCCTCCCTTGCCCGCCGCGTCCCGGCCCTCGAAGAGGACGCAGACCTTGAGGCCCTGGTGCTGGACCCACTCCTGCAACTTGACCAACTCCCGCTGTAGTCGCTCGAGCTCGGGCTCGTAGACGGCCTTGGGCACCTTGGCCGGCTTGGTGTCGCTCACGTAGGGAGTCTGCCAGTCTCCTGGGACGAGGTCAGGCGCGCCGCGACGACTGCCGGTCGCTGAAGTCAGGGTGGTCAGGGCGACGGTGCCACCCCGGATGCGGCCAACTCGCGGTCAACCTCCATGGGGATCGTGATGATCCAGTCACGCTCGGCGAGCTGTTGTCGGCTCAGGCTGAGCTCGCCGCCCACGACGCCGGCGGAGGAGAAGATGACGACCCACGCATCGCCGTGCTCCACAACCTCGCGGAACTGGTAGGTCTCATCGGGGGCGACGGTGCCGATCCCGACGACACCGCGGTCGTCTTGGCGCCGCACGGAAACGTGGATGTCGCGGCTGGTTGGGTTGACGACCTCCAGGTCGACGGTCGGCGCGGGTTCGAACGCACCCCAGAGGGCGGGGAGGACGACGGCGCCGATCGCGATGGCGATCAGCAGTGGCGTCCATCGAGTCAGCCCGCTCGTGCGGGCGGGCTGGCGTGGTCGTAAGGCAGTGGGTGACGGCATGGGGTCCTCCTCGGACGTCGATGAGACGACGACCGGGGCCCGGCCGTCGTCAGGTCAACCGGGAGGGGAGGGGTGGCCCACGCCAACGCCAGGGGGCGGCGAGGACCGAATCGCGGTCCACGAGCGCCGGACGGCGCTGGACGAGGACCGCTGTGACGGCGACGAACCCAAGGAGCAGGAAGACCGAGACCGGCTGCGGGGTGCTTCGACCCCGAACGTCGGGTCGAGGGTCATCGGCGCGAAGGTTCTCGGCCCGAGGCAGCTCCGCCGACGAGAAGCTGGGCGCCAAGACGGCGGCACCGAGCGTCCGGTCGTCATGGTCGGCTTCCGCCCACTTCGCGGGGGCGAACAACAGCGCCAAGATCCCCAGGACCCAGAGGCCCCGCCGACAGACGCTCACGCGGTCAGACCCTACGACCTCGGAGCGGCACCGCCAATGGGTTGAGCACTGGCGGAGAGGGTGGGACAACGCGCGAACGGTGAGCTGTGGGATGCCGTCGGCGACCTCCTCGCGAGTGACTGATGATCAGAGTCCACCCGGTCGCTTGAGCCGGCGACGACATTGCCTGGCCCGCGACCAGCTCTGAGTCGTTCCTCACCGCGCCCGGACGGCGCGCCGGATGCCGAGGCGGATCTCGTTGGCGACGAGCGCCTGACCGTGGTCGGCCAGGTGGACCGTGTCGGCGACGCGGACCGGTGCCGGGATCCCAGCGGGCGTCTGCCGGGTGGCGATCCATTCTCCATCGGGCCCTCCCACCGCCGTGGCGGCGTCGACCAGCGTGACGCCGGGGTGCCGGGCGGCAATGGCCTGGTACTCGGCCCGGAGGCGGTCCGTCACCCGCTGGACCCGGGCGCTGATCATCGGTGGGGGGAGCACCAGGACGACCTCGGCTCCGGAGCTGATCGCCCGGGTCACGTACCGCTCGGCCTGCTGTCCCCACTCCTCCGCGAAGGCCGGCGCGTACACGTCGGGAACCGTTCGACCGTCGGCGGCCACCCACATCTGGGCCGGGTCACCCGTGTAGTTGCCGATGAAGAGCATGACCACGACGTCGGGATCGAACTGGCTCAGCGACGCCGGGAGTTGCGCCGGCCAATCGAACACGTCCGGGGTGAGCACGCCGGAGCCGTTGACCCCCTCGTTGTGGACCCGGTAGCGGTGGCCGAGCTGGTCGGCGAGAGCCGGTCCGGTCGACTTCATGATCGAGTCGCCCACGAGCAGGACGTCCCGCGGTGGCGGGGGCGTGCTCGGCGGCACCGCCGTGGGGGCCGCCGTGGTGGGGGCCGTGGTCGTCGTGGCCGGTTCGCTCTGGGCGGCGGTCGGGTCGACCAGGGCCAGCCCGGCCAGGAGGAGAGCCGCGGCTACGAGGGTCACAACCAGGATCGTCCGCGGGCGCGTTCGAACAGGGATGGTGAACATGGCTCCCTCCTCGTCGGTGGGGTCTTCGCCCAGTAACGCACGGCCCCGGTCCGGCGTCTGTCTCCTGGCGCACAGTCCTGTGCCACGATGGGTGCCGGCGAAGGGGAGGACGATGGGGTCGTCGGCACTGCCCGGGGAGGCGCGCAATGAGTCGGTCTCACCTCAGCGGTGGCCGCTCTTGGCTGTCCTCGACGACACCGACGCCCGTGCCCTCCTCGACCAGGTGCAGCCCCGGGCGTTTCGGCGGGGCCAAGCCGTGCTGCACGAGGGCGCCTCGGCGGCCTGCCTGTACCTCATCGACGACGGTCACGCCGCCGTCCGTGTCGTCACCCCCGACGGTGACACGGCGATGATCCGGGTGCTCGGCCGCGGACAGCACTTCGGCGAGCTCGCCCTTCTGTCGCCGGGCGCCCGCACGGCGGGCGTCGACGCGCTCGACGACCTCTCGGTGCTGGCGCTCGATCGGGTCACCTTCGACCGCCTCCGGCAGCGGCGCCCGAAGCTCGAGGCCATGCTCACCGAGGCGCTCGTGATGGAGGTGCGGCGGCTGACGCACTGCCTGACCGAGGCCTACCACCTGCCGGCCACCGAGCGGGTGACCCGGCGTCTGGTGGAGCTCGCCGGCGTCTACGGCTCGGGCTCCCGTGACCCGGTCACCATCCTGCTGACCCAGGAGGAGCTGGCGGAGCTGACCGGGGCGACGCGACCCACCGTCAACCGCGTCCTCCGGGCCCTGGAGGACGACGGTCTCATCGACCAGCAGCGCGGCCGCCTTCGCCTGCTCGACGTCGACGCCTTGGCCGGCTCGACCAACGTGGACTGACCGTCGAGGTGCTGGGGTCGGGAACGTGGCCGGTCTTGTTCAGGAGGCTTCGTCGGTACGACGGCGCCGCGCGTCACCGCGAACCCGAGGACGACCTCCGAACGGACCGACCGGACATCTCCTCCTCGCTCCCAGTTCCGTCTTGCCATCCGGCTGCCATGCCGCCGCGGAGCGTCAGCGGCCCCAGGCGTCCTCGAGCTCGGAGTCGCCGACATTGGCGTCGAGCCAGTCCTGCAGGGAGCGGGCCTGGTGCAGGAAGTCGACGATCCGGTCCTTGGCGCTCGAGGTGCCCAGCCAGGCGCCGGCGGACCACTCCCTCCAGGCGATCAGGCTCTTGTGGCGGAGCCACTCGATGCGCGGGTGGTCCTTGGAGTAGCCGCGGGGTGCGGTCTTGAGGACCTCCCGGCCCGTGACTTCGATGCCCGAGCCGCGCACCTGCTCGACGACCGCCTCGAGCGCGGCACCGGTGCGATCATCGACGACCGCTTGGCGGAACCGCTCGAGCTGGTCTTTGGCCATCACGTACGTCCCGAGCCCGGCGGCCAGCCCCTCCGATGACAGCTGGACGTAGCCGCCACCGCCGAGCCGGGCACCCATCGCCGTCTTGTACGGCGACTTGTCGGCGCTGAAACGCACGTCTCGGTAGGGGCGGAAGATCTTCCCCTCGCCGAACTCGGCCGCCAGGTCGGCCAGCAACGCCTCCATCGGGGCCCGGACCTTGTCCTCGTACACCGCCTTGTTCTCGGTCCAGTACGCCTTGGTGTTGTCGACTTCGAGGCCCTCGTAGAACTCCAGCGCCTCCACCGGCCACCCCTGGAACGCCATAGCGAAACGCTAGTGACAACAGATTGGCTCTGGACAGCGCCATCGGCGGCAGGGCTGGGCCCGTCGGGGGCGTAAGGCGGGATCTGACAGGTCCCGAGCCGACTGCGGTTCAAGCCTGATCTAGCTGGCGGGGATCGTGGGACAAAGCGCGAACCGTGATCGGTGGTGTGAGGTGCGCGAGATCCTGAGCGAACGCGCTGGATCAGTCGTCCGGGTGGACGGTGATGCTGCCGGTGGTGCCGTCGACCGTCACGACCTGACCGTCCCGTAGCTGGCTGGTCGCGTGGACCGTCCCGACGACCGCGGGCAGACCGTGCTCCCTGGCGACGATCGCCGCATGGGAGAGCGGGCCCCCTCCGTCGGTGACCAGGCCTCCGGCGACGGCGAACAGGATGGTCCACGAAGGCGACGCCGTCGGGCAGACCAACACCTCGCCCGGCAGCAGGGTTCCGAAGTCGGCCTCGCCTCGCACGACGCGCACCCGACCCGTGGAGCTGCCCGGCGACGCCGGCGTCCCCCGCAACGCCTCGCCGTCGGTTCGGGCGATCTCGCCCGGAAACTCCATCTTCAGCCCCCACAGCATCGCCTCGTTCATGCGCCGTCCGTGCGCAGGGAGGTACCGGAGGTCAGGCATCTCGTCGAGCTCACCGACGACGGCCGGACCGGGATGGGCGCGGGTCCATGCCTGCTCGCCGCGCCGGCGCGCGACGCGGGGTTCCAGGGATCCCGTTCCGCCCTGCAGAGCCGCGGCCAGCTCCTCCGCGGTGCAGAAGACGGCGTCGTCGACTCGCCCCAGCGGACCGCTTCGGACAAGGCGACGACCAGCCTCGAGCACCCAGCGGCGCAGGATGCCGCAGGGGACGTTGTCGGTCAGGACGACGTTCTCCTCGCGGATGGGGTAGATCCGCCGAGCCTGTTCGAGAGCAGCGAGGAAACGGCCACGGTCGTCATCGGCCAGTTGCGCCAGCGCCTCAGCCTCGGCCTGGGCGGCGACCGAGTCGTCGATCGGGGCGTCGTCGTGCAGGAGCAAGCGGGTCACCACGCCGGGACGTTCGATGACCGCGGGCGAGCCGGGCTCGTAGTTCGTCGGGCGCCACGCGTGCGCGTTCAACCACGCGTCCAGCTCGTTCGCGACATCGGGATCGACCGCGTCGAGGGTCGCCACGGGATCGGCCGCCGCGTCCCGGAGCGCCTCGGCGAGTTCAGGCCGTGCCGCCACCCGGTCCCGCAGGGCGTCCAGGGACCGGGCGCCGGCGACCGACGCGGGAGATGAGCCCACGAGCAGGCGCAGCGTGTCGGTCTCGCCCCAGCCCAGCAGCCGTTGGCAGAGCTGGACGAGGTCGTGGAGGGCGAGGGTGTAGGGCATCAGGAGCTGGAAGTGCACGTAGTGCCCGTCGTCGAGCAGCGTGCGCGCCCGCTCCAGGTGATCGACCAGGCCGGCGTCGTCCAGGGACGCCAGGTCCTCGGCGAGCAGGGCCTGGGTGCGCTGCTCGAACTCGCCCCGCCACCGTTCGTCCCATTCGGCGAGCCGCTGGGCCGGCAGTCCGGTGGTCAGCGCCCGCTTGGCCGCCTTCATTCGTGTGCGGACCGCCGGCAGCAGGCGGGCGACGAGCCCCACGGCAAGGGGCGGAGGTGCCGACCCCTGCGGCTCAGGAGACCCGAACGGCGGAACCGGACGGACGTAGACCTCGCCACCGATGGACACCTGGTCGAGCCCGGCCAGCATGAGGCCGAAGTCGCTGCTCATGGCTCGCACGGCCGCATCGGACGCCGGTTCGAACACCGACCATCCGAACGGGGTGACCAGCTCCGGGTAATGAGCCACGTCCTTCTCCCAACCCAGACCGTCGAGCTGAGCCTCGGGGCGAACGGGCAACGCAGAGATCGGCCGGCTCTGGAGCAGGTGCACCCGGCCGTCGTGGATGGCCCACTCGACATCCTGCGGAGCCCCGAAGTGCTCGGCGGCGGCCCGGGCCAGGTCGGCGACGGCCAGCGCTTGGTCGGCCGAGATGGCCACCTCGGCACCGGGCGGAATCGTCTCCGCCACCTCGCCCACGACGCGCCATTCGTCGGGGATGGCCCCACCGTCGACGAGTCGATCGCCAAGGCCGCGGACCGCCGAGAGGCGCGTGACCTCGGTGTCACCCGAGACCGGATCGGCGGTGAACGCCACCCCCGCGGCCTCCGGGTCGAGCATCGGCTGGCAGAGGACCGACATGCGCACGCCGCCGGTGCCTCGATAGGCGTCGAGCCTCGGCGCGTCGGCGCTGTCGAGGCATGTTCGCACCGCCTTCGTGACCTCCTCGACGCCGGTCGCGCCCAGGACCGTGGCGTAGGTGCCGGCGAACGAGGCGGAGGTGCCGTCCTCGGCATCGGCCGACGACCGCACGGCGAGGGCGGCCCCCGGGAACGAGTCGACGATCTCCTTCACGCAGCGTTCGACCTCGGGGGGCGGCGCCCCGCCGGAGCGCCACCCGGCGAGCAGCGCGGCCGGGAGTACAGCACCGTCCGGAACGGGGAAGCCCGCGGCCCGCAGCGTCGCCAGGTGGGCGGCCTTCGCGCCCACCTCCGACCGCTCGGTCGCCGCCGGTTCGTTGAGGCGGACGATGTCGGTACGGGTCTGTGTCGTCATGGTTGATCTCCGTGGGGCTGTGGTGCTGAATCGATCTCCGGGAGCTCGCCGTTGCGAACAGCCGCGATCAGGGTGTCGATGGCCCAGCGCAGCAATGGGCCCGACTCGACGCCGGGCACACCGAACTCCTCGCGCATGCGCAGCCAGGACTGTGATGACCCGAGGCAGCGCAGCAGGCCGGCGACCTGCGCTTGGCGACGCCCGTCGAGATCCGGAAAGGCGTCGGCGACCAAGTCGAGGATGCCGGCGGAGTGTTGCTGGGTCTCAGCGGAATACCAACGGGGATCGGCGTTGAGGAGGGCCTCGGCCCGAACCTCGACGGCGAACTGGTCCGACACCTCGAAGAGGGCCTCGAACCGCGGCCCGATGTCGTCGATCGTCTCGAGGGTGGGGCTGGTCCACCACCGCTCGCCGATCAGCTCGCCGACCCGGGCGGAGATGCCCCTCAGCAGGGCGGTCCGGTCGGGGAAGTGGCGGTAGATCGTGGGCTGGGACACCCCGGAACGCTCGGCGATCTCCCGCGTGGTGATGTCGTCCGAACGCCGATCAGCCAGCAGCTCGATGAGGGCGTCGAGGATGAGATCGCGGGTCCGTCGTGCCTGTTCATCCCGCAGCGGGGAGCGGTAGGTGCGGGCTGGTCGTGGCGTCGGCGTGATTGCAGGTTAGCGATAGCCCTCTCTATTGACAAGAGATTTCTCTCATCAATCTCTCTTGAGGCCTGCCAGGGGTCGGAGCGGAGAGGGTGGGATTTGAACCCACGAGCAACCTTGCGGTCACTAACGCCTTAGCAGGGCGCCCCGATCAGCCAGACTCCGGCACCTCTCCTGAAGGTGGGGATGGTAGCGAGCCACTACCGGTGCCTCCCCGCCCACGGTCAGGCGGGGGCCGACACCCCCACACCGCCGCGGGTCTCGGCCCCGTAGCGGCGCTTCTCCGTCTCGATGTCGAGGGGCCCGATGCGGGCCCTCGCCGCCAACGTCGCCTCGTCGATGAGGTCGGCGGGGACCAGCCAGGACACCTCGAACTCGATGCCGTCCGGATCGTGGGCGTACAGGGCCTTGGTCGTGCCGTGGTCACTGGCGCCGACCAGCGCGCCGTGCTCGGACAGGAGGGCGGCGATGCGCTCCAACTCGGCCAGGGTGTCGACCTCCCAGGCCAGGTGGTAGAGACCGACGGTCTGGCGGCCGGCGCCGGACGGCCCGGCGCCTTCGCCGATGGTGAACAGTCCGAGGTCGTGGTCGTTGGTCGAGCCGGGGGCCTGCAGGAACACCGCCCCGTCGAAACCGTCGACCATGCCGATCCTACGGAAGCCGAGTACCTCTTCGTAGAAGGCGGCGGCGCGCTGCGCGTCCCGCACATAGAGGACGGCGTGGTTCAGACGGAGGACAGGCATGTCCTGGTGAACGTCTCCCGGTGTGGCCTATTCCGAGCCGGCGAAGGCCTCGATCGCGGCCTCGGAGAAGGCTTTCAGGTCGTCGGGCTTGCGGCTCGTCACCAGCGTGTTCGGCCCCGTGTCGTCGATCACGACCTCCTCGTCGGTCCACTGGGCGCCGGCGTTGCGAAGGTCGGTCTGGAGGCTGGGCCAGCTCGTGACCGCCCGCCCGTCGACGACATCGGCTTCGACCAGGGTCCACGGGGCGTGGCAGATGGCGGCCACGGGCCGGCCCGCGTCGAAGAAGGCGCGCACGAAGACGACCGCATCGTCGTCGGTGCGGAGCTGGTCCGGGCTGGCCACCCCGCCGGGGAGGACCAGACCGTCGAAGCTCGCCGGGTCGGCGTCGGTCAGCGTCTCGTCGACCGGGAACGTGTCTCCCTTGTCCAAGTGGTTGAACGCCTGCACCTCGCCGGCCTCCGGCGCCACGAGGACGGGCGTGCCACCAGCGTCCTCCACGGCTGACCAAGGCTCGGTCAGCTCCACCTGCTCGGCCCCCTCGTTGCTGACGAGGAAGGCGATACGTCGGTCCTGCAGCTGGTTGGTCATGGCTCCCCCCTACCCGTCGAGAGGTCGGTCAACTCCGAGCCGCCCACCAGGGTGAGTGCGATCACCCGACCGCCCGGGTGCGGGGACGCATCTCGTGACGCAAGGGTCGCCAGGGTGTAGGACAGACGCATGAAGCGACTCCTGGTGTCCCTTGCCCTCCTCTTCGGCCTGATTGCCGGTCCGGCGGCGGTCCTGCCCACGGCGGCCGGTGCCACCGCCCCGGCGGAGGGCTCGTGCGGGGTGACCTGGGGCAGCGAGGCCAAGAGCGCCGGGCCGGGGACCACTCCCTCGTCGCGGGTGCACAACGTCCGCACCGGGCGGCACGAGTGCTACGACCGCTTCGTGGTCGACCTGACCGGCTCAGCCCGGGGTTACAACATCCGCTACGTCCGGCGCTTCCGCCAGGACCCGTCGGGCGACGTCATCCCGCTGCCGGGCGGTGCCCGCATCGAGATCGTCATCCGCGCCCCCGCGGTCGACCTCAACGGCCACGCGACCTATCCGGGCGTCGTCGGTGAGCCGCTGCCCGGCGTGAACCTCGCCGGGTACGAGACGTTCCGCTCCACCCGGTACGGCGGCACCTTCGAGGGCTACACCCAGTTCGGGCTGGGCGTGCGGGCCCGCCTCCCCTTCCGGGTGTTGAAGCTCAGCCACCGCGTCGTCATCGACGTCGCCCACCACTGGTAGCCCTCGCTCGTGGTCCTAGGACCATGAGCCCATGGTTTCCCCGACCGCCCAGGGCGGATGGTGTCTCCGTACCCCC
>DATDAH010000019.1:0-13947 GCA_036525535.1 Acidimicrobiales bacterium | reverse complement strand
GGGGATGGGCACCCGGAGGCTCCGGCCGGGATGGAACGGCATCAGCCTCACCGGTCTCGGACTCCGCGACACCCGTGCGGTCGAGGTCATCGGACGGCAGGTGTTCGTCAGCGACGGCGACGACTCGCGCCGTTCGTCGGATCCGATGAACCACGCCGTGTTCGTGATCGGCGTCACCTGACCGGACGACTGGTCAGCGGTGGGTCTTGGTTGTCAGCGCGACGTCGGCCGGGTCATGGAGCGCGGCTGCGCCGGATCGTTGGGTGGGGAGCAGGCCGCGTCCGACGAGTTCGACCCCGTGACCCGCGCAGCCTCCACTACGACGGATCCGTTCCCACCTTGCGTCGGGGTGTCTCGAGTCCGATAGTTGCGGTGATCTCGGCCCGCCGGAGCGCCTGGTTCTGGACGTCGAGGTCGATGGTCGCCTCACGAGGGTCGTCGGGCCAGGTCTCGACCACGGTCGTGGCCCATTGAGCCCAGCGGGCGACCATCAGGTAGAAGTCGGTGAGGAACACCCCACCGAGCTGGTTCAGCGCGGCGCGTTCGGGAAAGGCACCCTCGCCGGACCGATAGGCCCGCACGGCGACGAGGTTGTCCTCGCTCTCCGCACGCGTCCATTCGAGCGTCGCGCCGAGGTTGGCGAGGATGTCGGCCTTGGTGCCACTGTCGGCGAAGGTGATCTTGAGCAGCTGCTCGAACTCGAGTGAGGGACCTTCCCCAGGCTCTCGGAGCCAGGCCGCGAGGGCGCGCCGGCCCTTCGGGGTGATCGAGTACCGGGTCCTCGCTCGGCGTCCGATCGAGTCATCGGCGGCTCGCGCCAGACCGTGGGCGGCCAGCTTCTTCGGTTCCTCGTAGAGCTTGCTGCGGGCACGGGGCCAGATCCTGCGAAGGCTGAAGTCGACCTGGCGGACGAGCTCATGTGTCGTCCACGGCTTGACGGCCAGCAGGCCGAGGATTGCGTACGACGTCGACGTCAACGCCGGACCGCTTGACATTACTCTCCCTTCGGGAGTAAATATTTGTCCCAAAGGGACAATACCGGAAGTACCCTACCGGAAGGGGCAAGCGATGGCGAGGACCGACGCACTCACCGTCGACCCGGGAAACTCCGAAGCGCTGAGGGCCTGGGACGGCACCGACGGCGACTACTGGGTCGCCAACGAGTCAATCTTCGACAACGGCCTCAGCCGCTATCAGCAGCGGTTCCTCGAGGCCGCACGGATCGAAGCCACCGATCGCGTCCTCGATGTCGGGTGCGGCACGGGTCAGGCCACCCGCGACGCGGCTCGCGCCGCGGGGTCCGGGTCCGCCCTCGGCGTCGACCTGTCATCACGGATGGTCGAGTGTGCACAGCTGCGCGCCCACGAGGAGGGCATCGCCAACGCCCGGTTCCTGCAGGCCGACGCCCAGGTCCATCCCTTCGGCCCCTCCACCTTCGACGTCGCCATCAGTCGCACTGGGTCGATGTTCTTCGCCGATCCGGTCGCCGCGTTCACCAACATCGCCGAAGCGCTGGTTGCCGGTGGTCGACTCGTGCTCCTGGTATGGCAACCCCTCGCTCGAAACCACTGGGTTCGTGACCTCTCAGATGCCCTCGCCGCCGGGCGGGAGATGCCGACGCGGGCGCCCGATGCCCCAGGGCCGTTTTCCCTGTCCTCGCCCGATCGGGTGCGCTCGATCCTGACAGCCGGCGGCTTCACCGACACTGAGCTCGAAGGTGTCGACGAGCTCATGTGGTTCGGTGACAGCGCCGAGCAGGCTCATCGATTCCTGTGCGGACTCGGATTCACCGAGTTCATGTTGAACGGGCTCGACGACAACGCCCGTCGCGCCGCGCTCGCCGATCTGCGGGCGTCGATCGAGGCCCACGCGACCAACGCCGGCGTGCTCTACCCGTCGGCGGCCTGGATCGTGACGGCCACACGCGTCTGAGCCGGCGATTGCGTCCCATCGACCAGGGCATTCATCGTCAGCTCCAACCCGAGGTCTGACAGCTCGCCGACGGTCGGCACGAGAGCGCGATCACTACGGGCCCCGACCCGCTCTTGTAAAGCGGGGGTCGTGGGCTCGAATCCCATCTCGGGCTCTCCGTAGATCTCAGCCTCGCCCACTCGACGGCGGCGGGCCGGGGTCGGTGATGTCCGGCAGGTCGGGGGTGCGGAGGGCTCGAGCGCTCAGGTTGGTGATGTCGCTGTTCAGCCGACCGAGCTTCTGGAACTGCTCGTTGGCCGCCCGGTCGTTCGACCGGACGCGCCCCTCAGAGAAGCCTTCGATGTACAGCAGGCACACCTCGTCGAACCGGACGAGACGGGTACGGATCGGGTCATCGACGAGCAGGTCGAGCGCGGATCGGGCGCCTTCCACCGTCAGGACGAGGTCCTTGATCTGCAGATGGGCCTCGTACGAACGCTCCTGGTACAGGAGGTCGTCGAGTTGGGCCAGGAGGTGGATCATCGCGGCCGAGGCCCGAAGGTACGCGCTGGCGGCCAGGAGAAGCTCTTCCCGAACGAACCGCTGGTGTTCGGCGACGACCAGGGCGGCGCGGTCGGCGGCGCGGTCGGCGGCGGCGGCGGCGCGGTCGGCCCGGCGCTCGGCGGCGAACGCCCCCCGCTCTTCGGCCCGATCCGCCTTCGACCAGCGACGGCGGATGGCCTCGAGGAGGACGGCTGCGACCAGCGTGGCGACAGCACCAATGGCGAGTTCGATCGGGTCACGCTACCTACTGACCCCTTCCCCACGAAGGGGTGCCGGTTCCCGGGACGCGAGGTGGCGATGCCGAGGAAGCAGAGGCAACCTGCTCGGCATGGATGCAGACACGGTTCGAGCGATGTTGTTGCGGAACCTCGGGGGCGCGGCGGCCGATCCCGTCGGCTCCCACGACATGTACGACGACGACGCGGTGCTCGAGTTCCCACAGTCGGGGGAGCGTTTCGAGGGTGTCGCGAACATCCGTGAGTGGCGCAGCCGCTATCCGGGATCGGTGAGCTTCGACATCAGCCGCATCCGAGGAGCGGAGGACATCTGGGTGGTGGAGATGACCGTCAGCTATGACGGTGGTGAACCGCGCTACGGCGTCGGCGTCCTCGAGATCGGGGACGGCAGGATCGAGCGCGAGACGGTCTACGTCGGCGAACCGTTCGACCCACCCGAGTGGCGTGCACAGTGGCGGGTGGCGCCCTAGCTGATCCGCGGGGCTCAGTTCCCCAGGAAGAGGGCAACGGCGGTGACCGCCGCGCCGACGAAGAGGGCGAGCAGGACGTACTGGGCCGCGAGCGCCTGGCGGGGCGGGTGGTCGCGGACGGCCCGGTCGTGAGCCACGATCACCGCGCCGACCATGCCGACGCCGATGGCCGCGGCCTGGACCCACGTGATCGTGGCCGTGCTCACCAGGTTGAAGTCGACGGTGTTGTCGTCGGTCCCGAAGAGGTCCCAGCCGTTCCCGTAGGGGTTGGAGATCAGGAACCAGAAGCCCTGGCCCTCCAGGACCAGCACCGAGAAGTAGTGGGCCATGGTGTACGCGGCGGCCACGGGGACGAGGATCGGGGCGTACCGGACGGCCGTCTCGTCCGGGTCCTCCTCGACGACGCGGGCCACGACGCGGAGGACCGAAAGGTAGACGAGGGCCACGATGCCGATCGTCCAGGCCAAGCCCAGCGTGTTGACCGCCGTGTAACCCCAGCCCAGGCGCTCCACGGTGAGGTCGAACCAGAACGTCGTCCGGGTGACCCCGTCGAAGATGGCCGCCCCCAGGACGACGAACAGCAACGGCAGGGTGCCCGGCCGCACGACCAGGCGCGACAGGCCCGACAGCGGCCATCGCACCTTCAGCCCGCCGTGGCCATCCCGCGCCAACGGGGCCATGGCGGCGAACAGGGAGAAGAGGGCGGCGAAGCCCTCCCCCGTCCTCAGCCAGCTCCGCCCCCAGCGAGCCGCGGCGGCCAACTCCACCACGCCGTAGGCCAGGGCCACGCTGCCCAGGACCTTCGGTGTTGTGGGCGAGTGGTACGCCAGCTCCAGCCAGACGAACCCGGCCACAGCGGCCGCGGCCGGCCAGTGCGATGCGCGCTCGTCGGGCTCGACCGGAGCCAGTGGCTCTCGGCGGATCCGGGCCCGGGCCCAGGCCCCGACCAGGGCCAGCGTCTCGAACGGGCTCAGCACCCGCCAGACGTCACCCAGGACCATCGAGACGAACTGGATCCCCACCCAGAAGGTGATGAACACGCCGATCGGGGCGATGTTGGCCGCCGGGAACTCGCTGCCGAACAGGCCCGCGGTGACGACGACGAGGTAGACGACGACCCCGACCACGCGGAGGACGACGCCGAGGACCGTGGTGACCGGTCGGGCCCATCCCGGGAACGGGCGCCCGTCCGCCGCGGCGTCGAGCCGGGGCCGCCGCCACGTCGACCCCACCGCGAAGAAGGCGATGATCACGACCGCGGCGATGCCCCACGCGAACTGCCAACGGGGCAACGGCAGCCCGCTCAGCGTCCCCGCCCCGTGCGCCGCGGCGGGAGGCGCGGCGAGCAGGACGACGCCGATCGCGGCAAGGCCGGCGACGGCGAGTCGGCGGTGCCAGGGCGACCTCATGCCGGGCGAGGCTAGGCAGTCCCCCTTCCGGCCTGATCAGGGCAGGGAGGCGCCGGCAGGGAACAGCACGATGTCGTTTCGGCCCGACTCGGCTGCGTCGGGCAGGATGGGGCCGTGGATCTGACTCCGGGAACGAAGCTGGCCAGCACCGTCTGCGCCACGGAAGTGATCATCGTCCGCCCGCCCAGCCAGACCGTGGCCCTCGAGTGCGGGGGAGCGCCGATGGTCGCCGCGGAGGAGGCTCCCGAGGAGGGGGCTCGGGGGAGCGTCGACGCCGCCCGCGCCGAAGGGACGATGCTCGGCAAACGCTACGTCCACGAGGCCAGCGGCCTCGAGGTCCTGTGCACGAAGCCCGGGGCCGGCTCCCTCTCGGCGGAGGGGGTGGCCCTCCCCCTGAAGGAGGCCAAGCCCCTCCCGAGCTCGGACTAGCCCGGGGTGTCGATCCTCGGCAACCGGGTCCAGCGCTTCGAGGACCCGGAGCTCCTCACGGGCGCGGGCGACTACGTCGACGACGTCACCCTCCCCGCCGACACGGCCCATGTCGTCTACCTGCGCTCCCCGCTGGCCTACGCCCACGTCGTGGCCGTCGACACCAGCGAGGCCCTCGCCGCTCCCGGTGTCCTGGCCGTGGTCACCGCAGCCGACCTCGACCTGGCCGACCTCGAGCCCGAGATGATGTTCCTGAACCCGGCCATGAAGCGGCCGCTCCTGGCCCGGGATGTCGTCCGCTTCGTCGGCGAACCGGTCGCCGCCGTCGTGGCCGAGACCCGGGCCCAGGCGGTGGACGCCGCCGAGCAGCTGATCATCGACTACGACCCGCTGGACGCCGTCGTCGACCCCGAGCGGGCCCGCGAGCACGGCTCGACCCTCTTTCCGGACGCCGAGACCCCGCTGGCCATGGAGATCTCCGGTGACCTGGTGGCCGACTTCGACGGCTGCGAGGCCGTCGTCGAGCAGCGCATCGTCAACCAGCGGGTGTCGGCCGCTCCCATCGAGCCCCGCGCCGCGGCGGGCTGGTGGGAGGACGGCCGCCTGATCATGTGGTCGAGCTGCCAGGGCGCCCACCCCGTGCGGGACAAGCTGGCGGCCGTCTACGGCCTCGATCCGGCGGATGTCCGGGTCGTCGTGCCCCATGTCGGGGGCAGCTTCGGGGCCAAGAACGGCGAGTTGCCGGAGGAGCTTCTCATCGGCGACCTCGCCCGCCGGGTCGGCCGTCCGGTGCGCTGGGCGGAGACCCGCTCGGAGAACATGACCGGGTTCGTCCACGGTCGGGGCCAGATCCAGCAGGTCAAGATCGGCGGCAACCGGGACGGCAAGGTCACCGCCTACTCGTTGTCGGTCATCCAGGACAGCGGGGCCTACCCCATGCTCGGGGCGGTCCTGCCGTTCATGACCCGGATGATGACCAGCGGGGTCTACGCCATCACCAACCTCGGCTTCGAGTCCGCGTCGGTGGTCACCAACACCACGCCGATGCGCCCGTTCCGTGGGGCCGGTCGGCCGGAGGCCGCCGCCGCCATCGAGCGGGCCATGGACCTGTTCGCGGCCGAGATCGAGATGGATCCGGCTGACGTGCGCCGGAGGAACCTGCTGGCCGACGACGTGTACCCGTACAGCACGCCAGGCGGGGCGGTGTACGACATCGGGGCCTACACGACCGCGCTGGACATGGCGCTCGAGGCCTCGGACTACGCCGGCCTGCGGGCCGAGCAGGTCCGCCGGCGAGAGGCGGGGGACGCGCGCCAGCTCGGCATCGGGCTGAGCGTCTACGTGGAGATCACCGCCCTCGGCGCTGGCGGCGAATTCGGCACGGTCACCGCGCTGGGGGACGGAACGGTCGAGGTCCGCACCGGAGCCACACCCTTCGGTCAGGGCCACGACACGACCTGGAAGATGCTGGCTTCGGACCGCCTGGGCGTGCCCATGGAGGCGATCCGGGTCATCCACGGCGACACCGACGACGTGGCCGCGGGCAGCACGACCGGCGGCTCCCGCTCCGTGCAGATCGCCGGCTCGTCGATCCTGTCGGCCTCGGCCCACCTCATCGACCGGGCCCGGGAGCAGGCGGCCGAGCTGCTCGAGGCGTCCGTCGACGACGTCGTGCTCGACACCGCCAGCGGCCAGTTCCATGTGGCCGGCGTCCCCGCCGTAGGTGTGAGCTGGGGCGAGGTGGCGGGCCAGTCCGGGGAGCCCCTCATGGGCGCCTCGGACTTCACCGCCGAAGGCCCGACCTTCCCCTTCGGGGCCCATGTGGCGGTCGTGGAGGTGGACACCGAGACCGGCGCCGTGGTGCTCACCCGCCTGATCGCCGTCGACGACGCGGGCACGCTGATCAACCCCATGCTGGCTGACGGCCAGATCCACGGGGGCCTGGCCCAGGGCGCCGCCCAGGCCCTCTTCGAGGAGATGGCCTACGACGAGGACGGCAACCCGCAGACCTGCAACCTGGCCGACTACACCGTCCCCGCAGCCAGCGAGGTCCCCAGCTTCGAGCGCATCGAGATGGTCACCCCCACGCCGCTGAACGAGCTCGGCGCCAAGGGCATCGGCGAGTCCGGCAGCATCGGCTCCACGCCGGCGGTGCAGAACGCGGTGATCGACGCCGTCAGCCACCTCGGCGTCCGCCACATCGACATGCCGTGCACCCCCGAGCGCGTCTGGCGCGCCATCCAAGCCGCCCCGGGCTGAGCCTCCGAGCGCTCAGCCGCCCTGGCGGAGGCGGGCGATCTCGTAGCAGGCGACGGCGGCGGCGGCGCTGACGTTCAGGGACCCGAGGCGGCCGGCCAGCGGGAGGGCGGCGACCACGTCACAGCGCTCCCGGGTGAGACGGGCCAGGCCGGAGCCCTCGCTGCCCAGAACCAGGGCCACCGGGTCGTTGGCCACCGACAGGCCCCAGAACCCCTGGTCGGCGTCCTGGTCCAGGCCGACGACCCAGACGTCCTTCGCCTTGAGCTCGGTCAGCGCCGTCGGGACGCCGGCCACGACGGCCATCGGCAGCCACTCCACGGCGCCGGCCGCGGTCTTCGTCACCGCGGCGGTCACCCGGACCGACCGGTGCCGGGGCAGCACGACCCCGGTGACCCCCGCGGCTTCGGCTGTGCGCAGGATCGCGCCCAGGTTCTGGGGGTCGTGGAGGCCGTCGAGGACCAGGAGGAACGGGCGGTCCACCGCGGCCAGGACCTCGAGGTCCACGGGCTGGATCGGGCTGACCATCGCCACGACCCCCTGGGGAGCCTCGGAGCGGGCCTGGGCTTCCAGGGTCGAGCGCTTGAGCTCCCGGATGGCGACCCGCTGCTCGTGGGCCAGGTCCCGGATGTCGTCGAGGATCGGAGCGGGGTCCATCGCCGCGGCGACGAGGACCTCCCGGACCGTGCGGGGACCGAGCAGGGCCTCCCGGACGGCTTGACGACCTTCGACCTGGTCGCCCCCGAGGCCTGGCGGGCCGCTGCTGCCCGAGCGCTTCGGACCGCGGCCGCGGGGTGGGCCGGAGCGGGCCGAGCCGGAACGGGTACCGGAGCTGCGCGCGGGGGGCCGACCCTTGCCCCCGCCCCGAGGCGGGCGTCGGGCCGCCATCAGTCCGCCTCGAGGAGAGCCACGGCGAGGCAGGCGATGCCCTCGCCACGACCGATGGCGCCGAGGCCCTCGTGGGTGGTGGCCTTCACCGAGACGGGCGCGCCGACCACCGCCGTGAGACGGTCCGCCATCTGCGGTCGCAGCAGGCCAAGCTTCGGCCGCTCGGCGATGACGGTGGCGTCGAGGTTGACCACCCGCCAGCCGGCCTCGGCGGCGAGGCGCACGACCTCGGCCAGCAGCGTGAGGCTGTCGGCGCCGGACCACTCAGGATCGGTGTCCGGGAAGTGATCGCCGACGTCGCCCAGGCCGGCCGCGCCCAGGACGGCGTCGGCACAGGCGTGGGCGAGGGCGTCGGCGTCGCTGTGGCCGGCCAGGCCCGGGCTCCCGTCGACGGTGACCCCGCCGAGGACCAGCGGTCGGGCAGGATCCTCGCTGAAGGGGTGGACGTCGTAGCCCTGGCCGACGCGGACGCTCACGCCGGGGCCCCGAGCAGGGCGGCGGCGACCACGAGGTCGTCGGGCGAGGTGATCTTGGCGTTGCGGGACTCCCCCGCGACGACCACGACGGTGCCTCCCGCCGCCTCGACCAGCGAGGCGTCGTCGGTGGCCTCCGGCTCCGGGGCGTGGACGGCCCGCAGCCGGCCGGCCGCGAACGCCTGTGGGGTCTGGACCGCCACCAGCTCGTCGCGGTCCACCGGGCTGCCGTCGCGGTGGCGGATGGTGTCGGTGACCGGCACGGCGGGCAGGGCGGCATCGGCGCCGTCCCGCACGGCTTCGATCACAGCGGCGAAGAGGCCGGGCGAGGCCAGGGGCCGGGCCGCATCGTGGACCACGATCACGTCGGCCGCCTCCGGAACCGCAGCCAAGCCGGCCCGGACCGAGGCCGAGCGGGTCAGGCCACCGGTGACCGTGTGGTCGGCCACGAGCTCGACCGGAGCGGCCTCAGCCACCACGGCGACCACGCCGTCGGTCGCGGCCGCGGCGGTGGCCAGCGACCAGTCGATGACCCGACGGTCGCCCAGGCGCTCGTACTGCTTGGCCCCGCCGTACCGGTGGCCGGCGCCGGCGGCTACGACGATCGTCCAGACGCTGCCCACGCGCCGGACGGTACCCGCCGGACCAGGTCCGTGACCTACGTCACTAACCTGCCGCCATGGTTCGCTCAGACGTCCTCGCCGAAGTCCAGCTCTTCGCCGACTTCCCCGCCGAGGGCGTGGCCGAGGTGGCCGCCGCCGCCGTCGAGCGCCAGCTCGAGCGCAACGACGTGCTGTTCAACGAGCAGGACGAGGCCCACGAGCTCTTCGTCGTGCTCGACGGGCGCATCGCCATCGCCAACGTGGCCCTGGACGGCCGGGAGTCGGTGGTCGCCCTCATGGAGCCCGGTGACCTCTTCGGCGAGATGGGCCTGTTCGACGGCAATGGCCGTTCCGCCGCGGCCCGGGCCCTCGAACCGTCGTCGGTGGTGGCCGTCCCCTACGGGGCGGTGCGGGCCGTGTTCGAGCGCAACCCGGCCCTGCTGTGGCCCGTCGTGGCCCTGCTGGCCAGCCGCATCCGGGTGACCGACGAGGCCCTGGCCGACGCCATGTTCCTCGACGTCACCGGTCGCACGGCCAAACGCCTGCTCGACCTGGCCGGCGAGAGCGACGAGTTCGAGCTACCCGTGACCCAGGAGGAGCTGGCCGGCATGGTCGGCGCCTCCCGCGAGCGGGTCAACAAGGCCATCTCCTCGTTCCTCCGCCTCGGCTGGCTGGAGCAGGAGGACGGGCGCTACCGGATCACCAACCGCCAGCAGATGGAGATCCGCGCGTCCTGAGCGACTCCCCTCGCGTCCTCAGCCGTACCGGTCGAGGATGGAGGTCTCGGCCAGGCGGTTCAGGCCCTCCTTGATGGCCCGAGCCCGGGTCTCGCCCACGCCCTCCACGTTCACCAGGTCGGCGATGGTGGCCCGCATGATCTTCTGCAGGCTGCCCATGTGCTCGACGATGCCGTCGACCACGGACTCGGGGAGGCGGGGGACCTTGGACAGCAGGCGGTGGCCCCGCGGCTCGACGCTGGCGTCCAGATCGTCGGCGTCGAGGGGCAGGTGGAGCACAGCAGCCACGCTCTTGAAGTCGAGCAAGTGGTCGGTGTCGAGCGAGGACAGGCCGGCCATGGCCTCCTTGAGGTGCCAGCCCGCGTCCTCGTGGAAGTAGTCCTGCAGGACGAGGCGGCGGTCGTCCTCGACACCGAAGTAGAGCTCGTCGAGGTGGAGGCGGACCAGCCGGCCGTCCACGCCGAGCTCGACCACGTAGCCCTCGACCTCGCCGGCGATGCGGCGGACCATCTCGGTGCGCTGCAGCACCTGGACGACATCACGGATCGTGACCAGGTCCTCGATCTCCAGGGCCGACAGGTTGCTGGAAACCTCGTCCAGACGGCTGCGGTAGCGCTCCAGCGCCCGCAGGGCCTGGTTGGCGCCGTCCAGGAGACGGGGGATGGGGTCGAGGCGGTGCTTCTGCTCGCCCACGTAGACGGCGATGGCGGCCATGCGCTCCGAAACGGAGATGACGGGCACGTCGATGGAGCGAGCCACCCGCTCGGCGGTGCGGTGCCGGGTCCCGGTCTCGGAGGTGGGGGTGTTGGGGTTCGGGACCAGGTGGACGTTGGCCCGCGCGATCCGACTGGCGTCGGGCGAGAGGATGATGGCGCCGTCCATCTTGGCCAGCTCCGACAGGCGCTGGGGGCTGAAGGCACCGTCGAGCAGGAAGCCGCCGGAGCAGATGTTCAAGACCTGGGGTCCGTCCCCGATGACGATCAGGGCGCCCATGCCGCTGGACAGGATCCGGTCAAGACCCTCACGCAGCGCCGTCCCGGGGGCGGTGGCCGCGAGGGCGGCGCGCATCGCGTCGCTGGCCGGTTCCACAAGGGGATCCTACCTCCGGACCCCCGAGCCGTAGCCCGGGACCCGGTTCAGGCCGCCTTCGCCCGCTCGTCGAGCAGGCCGATCGCGGCCACGGCCTCGAGGACGAGGCCGACCTCGATGAGGACCAGGCCGGGCACCGCCGGGGTTCCCCGGGGCACGACCGCGAGGCGGAACCCGAGGCGGGCGGCCTCGGCCAGGCGCTGCTCGATGCGACCGACCGGCCGGACCTCACCACCGAGGCCGACCTCGCCCACGGCGACCAGGTCCTCGGGCAACGGGACGTTCTCCGCCGCCGAGATGACCGCGAGGGCGAGGCCGAGGTCGCCGGCCGGCTCGACCAGGCGGACACCGCCCGCCGTGAGGGCGTAGACCTCGGCCTTGGCCGTGGTCACCTCGACCCGGGTCTCGAGCACGGCCAGGAGCAGGGCCAACCGGCCGCCGTCGATGCCCTGAGCCGAGCGGCGAGGCGGCACGTAACCGACCTCGGCGACCAGGGCCTGGACCTCGACCAGGATCGGTCGGTGGCCGTCGAGGGTGGGCACGACGACCGACCCGGGCACGCCCGGCCGCCGGCCGGCCAGGAAGAGGCCGCTGGGATCGGGGACCCCGACCAGGCCGAGCTCGGTCATCTCCAGCACCCCGAGGTCGTCGGTGGCGCCGTAGCGGTGCTTGACCGCCCGCAGGAGCCGCAGGGCGTGGTGCTTGTCCCCCTCGAAGGCCAGGACCGTGTCCACGATGTGCTCGAGGGCCTTGGGCCCGGCCAGGTTGCCGTCCTTGGTCACCTGGCCGACGAGGACGACGGCACACCCCCGGGCCCGGGCCTCGATGACCATGCGCTGGGCCACCGCCCGCACCTGGTTGAGCGAGCCCGGCGCCGAGCCCGTCTCCGGGTCGAAGGCCGTCTGCACGGAGTCGACCACGACCAGGTCGGGGCGGACGTCGTCGACGGTGGCCAGCAGGTGGTCGACCGAGGGCTCGGCGTGCAGCCACAGGCGATCGGTGACGACCCCGAGGCGCTCGGCCCGGGCCCGGACCTGGACCCGGGCCTCCTCCGAGGAGGAGTAGAGCGCGGTGCGACCGGAGGCGGCGACCGCGGCGGCCACCTGGAGCAGCAGCGTCGACTTGCCCATGCCCGGGGCCCCGCCGATGACGGTCACCGAGCCGGGCACCAGGCCTCCGCCGAGCACCCGGTCGACCTCCCCGACCCCGGTCGGGGTCGGGGAGCGCTCCTCGGTGGGCACGTCGCCGACCAGCAGGGCCGGCTCGCCGATGGCGGTCGCGACCGGACAACCGATGGCCCGGACGGCCTCCTCGACCAGGGTGTTCCATTCGCCACACGTCGGGCACTGGCCGGCCCACTGGGGCGACGCGCCTCCGCACGACGAGCAGCGGTGGACGGTCCGGGATCGGCTCATGGCCCGAACCTACGAAGGGGGGGTGACAGCCGCATGCCGTCGAGCATAGAACAGACGTTCGGTAGGAGAGCGCTACTCGCCCTTCCAGATCTGGGGCAGGCTGATGGCGCCGTTGGCCCCGACCCCCTGGACCAGGCCCGGGGAGCCGTCGGGCAGGACCAGCGGGGTCTGCACCCCGTGGACGTCGTTCTGGTACGCCGTGATCCAGAAGATCCAATCGGCCCAGACGTTGTACACCTGCTCGCCGAAGCGCCGGTTGATGTTCTCGGCGGCCGTGGTGCGCTCGGCCTCGTCCTGACTCTCCCGCAGGACCTGCAGGTTCTCGTCGATGACGTCATCCTGGAACCGTCCGAAGTTCAAGGCGATCTCCCCGATGGGATCGGCGTCCTCGCTGTGCCACCAGACCCGCTCGGTCTCGGGGTCGATGGCGCCACCACCGCGCCAGGTGAAGACCTCGAAGTTCCCCAGCACGGCCTGCTGGATGAACTCCCCCTGCTCGGTCTGGTCGATGGTGACGTCGATGCCGACGTCGGCCAGGTTCTGGGAGATCAGCTCGACCGTCAATGCGTTGTCGGGGTCGGCCGTGGTCCGGTAGCTGAACTCGATCGGCCCGTTCGCGGCCTCGTACTCCTCGACGATGGCCGCCGCGCCTTCGGGGTCATAGGCGGGGTAGCCCGTGTCCTCCAGATACCCCATCGTGCCCGGGGAGAACGGCCCGTTGGCGATGTCGAACACCCCCGCGGACCGCGAGTCGTTGCGGAACTCCTGATCCACGGCCATGGCGAAGGCCCGGCGGACCTCGACGTCCTGGAGAGGCGAGTCGGCGGCCACGTTGATCAGGGCGTAGGTGACGCCTTGGCGGGTGTCCATCTCGTAGACCTCGAGGGTCCCGGCGTCGGCCGCCTGGCGGAGGTCCTCGATGTCCGGGCCCCGGTCGGTGTGGGTGATGTCGACCTCTCCGGACTGCAGGGCCCGGGACCGTGTGGCGTCCTCCTCCTGGACGAGGAACTCGATCTCGTCGAGGTAGGGGTAGGGCTCGCCGTCGGGCGCCTCCAGCCAGTAGTCCTCGTTCTTGGTCATCCGGAAGTTGTCGCCCGGGTTGTACTCGGCGAAGACGAACGGGCCGGTGCCGACCGGCTCGGTGGCGTCGGCCGTGCCGGCGTCGACCGCGGCCAGCCACGTCGGCGAGGCGACGTACCCGGGCTGGGCCGCGAAGTAGATCGGGAAGTCGACCCACGGCGTGTCCGTGCTGATCTGGATCGTCATGTCGTCGATCTTCTGGACGTCGGTGATGGCCTGGATGGCGTTGCCCACCAGCGTGCTGGCTCGCATGCGCTCGAAGTGGTCCATCATGGCGTCGGCGTCGAAGGGCGTTCCGTCGTGGAAGGTGATGCCGTCTCGGGCGACGAAGGTCCACTGGTCGAAGGTCGCGTTGGGCTCGAAGGACTCGAGCAGGAACGGGTGGGCC
>DATDAH010000018.1:0-18080 GCA_036525535.1 Acidimicrobiales bacterium | reverse complement strand
TCGGTGAAGTAGAAGTTGCCGAACGTGGGCAGCGGGAAGTCGGCGTCGAAGATCGTGTTCCAGACGTCGTTCCAGGGCACGAAGCCGTAGATGAGCGTCGCGAACGCTGCGAAGAAGACGACCAGGGTCACCTTCTGCCGGGCCGTGAGCGGCGCCACCTCCTCGACGTCGCCGACCGCCGAGGCCTCCGGAGGGAGCAGCGACCGCGACGGATCCTTCCGGACGCGGGCGCCGTAGCGCAGGACGTAGAGCGCGGCCAGCGGGACCAGCACGATGAACATCACCAGTCGCAGGCCGAGCCCGTCGCTGATGTCGATGCCCGCGGCGTCAGAGGCGACACCGGTCGCGAACGGGTTCACGGTCGACGCCAGCACCCCGGTGCCGGCCCCGAGGAAGATGATGGACACGGCGACGAGGCGGTCGTAGCCCAGGGCGAGGGTCAGCGGCACCATCAGCACGAAGAAGCCGAGCGTCTCCTCCCACATCCCGTAGGTCGTGCCCCCGAGGGCGAACACGCTCATGAGCACGATCACCAGGAGGGCGGGCGTGTGCCGGAACCGCAGGGCGAGGCGCCCGATGCCGGCTTGTATCGACTCGGTCTTCATCGTGACCGTGATGAAGGCGCCGACGGCGAGCACGAAGAAGAAGATCTGGGCCGAGCCGTAGAGGAACCCGACTTCGTCGGCCCCCACCTGACCGTTCTCGACGTTCTCGATGCCGTAGAGACCGTTGGGCGGGGCGCGCCAGAGCAGCCCGAACTGGGCATCGAGCGAGTTGTTCTCACAGGGCTCGCCCTGGGCGGCGTCACCACAGCTGGGCAGCTCGTGGTAGGTGCCGGGGACCGGACCGCCGGTTTCCGGGTCGATCTCGTAGCGCCCACCGGGGATGAAGAACGACGCCAGCCAGACCCCGAGCAGCACCAGCGCGAGGACGGTGAGCGCGGTCGGGAACTTCAGGCGTTTGGCCGGCGCCCCCTCCTGGCCCTCTCCGGACGTCGCCGTCGACTCGTCCTCGGTAACGCCTGTGTCACCACCGTCGCTCATCGGCCGGACAGTAGTACCGAGCGAGACGCTTGGTGATCGACGGGTGACCTCCACGCCCCTCTGGCCCGTCGGCCCGGGTACCTCACCTACGCTGCGCCCATGAGCGTCGCTGACGAAGCCGTGGTCACCGCCTGGCACACCGAAACGCCCGAGCAGACCGCCGAGCTCCTCGGCACCGATCTCGAGCGCGGGTTGGGGGCCACCGAAGCCGCCGACCGGCTCGCCCGCTACGGCCCCAACCAGCTGAAGGAGGAGACCAAGGCCTCGGTGTGGGAGGTCGCCCTCGGTCAGCTCCGGGACCCGATGAACATCATGCTGGTCGTGGTCGCGATCGCCAGCCTGATCATCGGCCAGGTGTCGACCGCCTTCGTCGTCCTCCTGCTCGTCCTGCTCAACCTCGCCCTCGGGACCCGCCAGGAGCTGGCGGCGCGGGCCAGCGTCGACGCCCTCGCTCAGATGCAGGTGCCCGAGGCCCGGGTGATCCGGGACGGTTCGCTGGTGGCCATACCGGCCATCGAGGTGGTCCCCGGCGACCTGCTGGCCGTCGAGTCCGGCGACATCGTGGCCGCCGACGGGCGGCTGATCCGCGCCGCCAACCTCGAGACCCAGGAGGCCGCCCTCACCGGCGAGAGTGCCCCCATCCCGAAGGACGCCGACGTGGTCGACGGCGACGACACGCCGCTGGGCGATCGCACCGACATGGTCTTCCAGAACACCTCGGTGACCCGGGGCACCGGCTCGGTGATCGTGACGACCACCGGCATGGAGACCGAGGTCGGCAAGATCGCCGGCCTCCTGCAGTCCGTTGATCGCACCAAGTCACCGCTCCAGCAGCAGCTCGACGGACTCACCAAGTGGCTCGGCGTCGTGGCCTGGACCGCGCTGGCGATCGTGGTCGCCATCGGCGCCGCCCGCGGCCTCCCCCTCGAGGACCTCCTGCTGCTCGGGGTCGCGGTGGCCATCTCGGCCATCCCGACCGGCATGCCCACCTTCGTCCAGGGGATGCTGTCCTTCGGCGCCCGCCGACTGGCCGACTCCAAGGCCATCGTGCGCAATCTGACCGACGTCGAGACCCTCGGCTCGACCAGTGCGATCAACACCGACAAGACCGGCACCCTCACGATGAACCAGATGACGGCGACGAAGCTCCTCTTCGCCGGTGACTGGTACACGATCGAGGGCGGCGGCTACGGCAAGACGGGCGCGGTGCAGTCCGCGGCCGGGGGCGGCGTACCGGACTTCGGCCCGCTCTCGCTCGCCCTGACGCTGGCCTGCGACGCCACGGTGTCCGACGACGGCCAGGTCATCGGCGACCCGACCGAGGCGGCCCTCGTCGTGTTGGCCGCCAAGCTCGGCGCCGACGCCGAGCTGACCCGCGCCAAGTACCCGCGCCTGGCCGAGGTGCCGTTCGACTCGGCCTACAAGTACATGGCCACCTTCCAGCGCTACGACGACGGGTCGGGCGAGGTGCTGGTCGAAATCGTCAAGGGCGCCCCCGACGTGGTCCTCGACCTGAGCAGCAAGGCGCTCTGGCACGGCGAGGAGGTGCCGATCGAGACGGCCCGCCAGGAGCTCCTCGACGCCAACCGGTCCCTGTCCGAGAACGGGCTGCGGGTGCTCGGACTGGCCATCCGGCGGATCCCCGTCGGCGAGCTGTCGGCGGTCCAGGCCGACCCGGGTGATCAGGTGGGCGAGCTCACGTTCGCCGCCCTCGTCGGGATCATCGACCCCCTCCGGGCCGAAGCCAAGGACGCCGTCACCGCGGCCCTGGCGGCCGGCATCGACGTGCGCATGATCACCGGCGACCACGCCATCACCGCCAAGGCCATCGGCGACCAGCTCCACCTCGGTGAGGGCGCCATGTCCGGGCCCGAGTTCGCCGCCCTCACCGACGAGGAGCTGGAGGAGCGGCTCCCCGCGCTGCACGTCTTCGGCCGCGTCGCCCCCGAGGACAAGCTCCGCCTCGTCCAGATCATGCAGCGCCAAGGCCTCGTCGTGGCCATGACCGGCGATGCCGTGAACGACGCCGCCGCCCTGAAGCAGGCCGACATCGGGGTGGCGATGGGAACGGGCAGCGAGGTGTCGAAACAGGCGGCCAAGATGGTTCTGACCGACGACAACTTCGCCACCCTCGTGCACGCCGTGGCCCTCGGCCGCGACATCTGGCACAAGATCACGGCCTACATCCGCTACCAGATGAGCCAGCTCTTCGGCCTGGTGTCGATGTTCCTGGTCGCCGCGCTGGTGGACCTGAACTCGGGCGTGGCGCTGCTCCCGATGCAGATCATCGCCCTGAACTTCTTCATCGCCGTGTTCCCGGTGGTGGCGATCATGACCGACGCCGCCGACCCGCACGTGATGGAGGAGCGCCCCCGGGACCCGACGATCCCGATCTTCAACCGGACGACCGGGCCTCGTTGGGTGGCCTACGGTCTGGTGCTCGGGCTCGTGTCCCTCGCTCCGCTGGCGTGGGGCCCGGACGAGCCGGACATCGACAGCGGCTCGGTGGCCATGACGATGACCTTCGCGGTCATCGGGGCCAGCACGCTGCTGTCCGGGTTCGCCATGCGCTACGACCGCCGGGTCGGGCTCAGCCAACCCCTGCTCCGCTACGCCACCACCCTCGGCGGGGGTGGGCTGATCCTGCTGCTCATGACGGAGCTGCCCACGCTCCAGCGCTGGCTCGACACCTACCCGCTGAACGGCGGCCAGTGGGTCGCCGTGCTCGCCCTTGCGCTGGTCATGCCCATCGTCGTGGAGCTGGACAAGGCCTTCCAACGGTGGCGCGAGCGTCCGAAGGAGCCGAAGCAGCCACTCGACATCACCGACGTCCTGGGCGGTCCTCCCCTGACCCCGGCCGTCTGATGGACAAGAAGGCGTACGCCAAGGAGTTGAAGCGGCTGGAGATCGAAGTGGTCGGCCTCCAGGAGTGGGTGAAGGCCACCGGGGCCAAGGTCTGCGTGGTCTTCGAGGGCCGGGACGCGGCGGGCAAGGGCGGCACGATCAGCGCGCTCACACGGCGGGTCAGCGCCCGTGTCTTCCGGGTCGTCGCCCTCCCGTCCCCGACCGAGCGCGAGAAGACCCAGATGTACCTCCAGCGGTACCTCCCCCACCTGCCGGCGGCGGGCGAGGTCGTGATCTTCGACCGCAGTTGGTACAACCGCGCCGGCGTCGAGCGGGTCCTCGGCTTCTGCACTCCGGAGGAGACCTACCACTTCCTCGAGATGGTCCCCGGGGTCGAGCAGGCCATCGTCGACTCCGGGGTCCTGCTCCTCAAGTACTGGCTGGAGGTCGGTGAGGAGGAACAGGTGAAGCGCATCAACAAGCGGATCACCGACCCCCGCAAGACCTGGAAGCTGGGCACCCTCGACTTGAAGAACGTCACACTGTGGTGGGAGTACGCCGAGGCCCGTGACGAGATGCTCCGACGCACGAGCAGCGAGTGGGCGCCCTGGCACGTCGTCCACACCGACGACAAGGAGCAGGGTCGGCTGAACCTGATCACCCACCTGCTCTCGCAGATCCCGTATGAGGCACCGGAGAAGCGGGATATCACGCTGCCCGCCCGCGACGAGCAGCCGGCGGGCTACGAGGAGCTGGACCTCACGCCCTATGAGATCCCGACCCCGTTCTGATCAGACCAGTTCGATGCGGGCCATGGGCGCGTTGTCCCCATGGCGGGGGCCCAGCTTGAGGATGCGGGTGTAGCCACCCGGGCGCTCCTCGTAGCGGGGGCCGATGTCCTCGAAGAGCTTGGCGGTCATCTCGTCGTCGCGGAGGAAGGCCACCACCTTTCGGCGGTTGTGGACGCTGTCCTCGCGGGCCCGGGTGACCAGCTTCTCGGCGATGGGGCGCAGGGCCTTGGCCTTGGCCTCGGTGGTGACGATGGCCTCGGCCGCGAAGAGCGACGCGGCCAGGTTGGCCATCATCGCCTTCTGGTGCGAGGCGCTGCCGCCGAAGCGGCGGGACTTGCGGGGCGTGGGCATGGCTACTCCGGCGCGGGGATGATGGTGGCGGGGCCACCCTTGAGGGTCAGGCCCCGCTCGTCCAGCTTGGCAATGACCTCGTCGAGGGACTTCTGGCCGAAGTTGGTGATGGCCAGGAGGTCGTCCTCGGACTTCTCCAGCAGCTCACCCACCGTGTTGACCTGGGCCCGCTTGAGGCAGTTCCGGGGCCGCTCGGAGAGATCCAGGTCCTCGATGGGCAGGTCCAGGTCCGGCGAACCGGCGGCCTGGGGGCCGGCCTCGGTCAGCTCCAGGCCCTGGGGCTCGTCACTGACCTCTTCGACCAGGGCCACGAGGGCCCGCAGGGTGCCGCCGGCGGAGGCGAGGGCCTCGCGTGGGCTGATGGAGCCATCGGTCTCGATGTCGAGGATGAGGGCGTCGTACGCCGTCTCCTGCTCGACCCGGGTGGCCTCCACCTCGAAGGTGACCCGGCGCACGGGCGAGTAGATGGCGTCCAGGGGGATGATGCCGATGGTGGTCTCCTCGGCGTCCCGGTCCCCCGAGCGGTAGCCCCGGCCCTTCTCGATGGTCAGGTCCAGCGCGAGGCGGGCCTTCGTGTTGAGGGTGGCGATGTGGAGCTCCTTGTTCAGGATCTCGATGTCGGGGTTGGTCTCGAGGTCGGCCCCGGTGACGTCGGTCGCCCCGCGGACGTCGAGGCGGACCTCGACGGGCTCGTCACTGTGGGAGACCACGACGACGTCCTTGAGGTTCAACAGGATGTCGGTGACGTCCTCGGTGATGCCCGAGATCGTGTCGAACTCGTGCAGGGCGTCGTCGAAGCGGACCTGGGTGATCGCCGCTCCGGGGATCGACGACAGCAGGGTCCGGCGCAGCGAGTTGCCCAGGGTGTGGCCGAAGCCGGGCTCCAACGGAGCGATGGAGAACTTCTGTCGGTTGCCGTCGGCCTCGCTGACGGGCTCGACGGTCGGTCGCTGAATGACCAGCATGGCGTTTCCTCTCGGACCTTTTTGAACGGGCGCCCCGGGGCAGGGGCTTACTTGCTGTAGAGCTCGACGATCAGCTGTTCCCGCACGGGCACGTCGATGTGCTCACGCAGGGGCAGTTCGCGCACGGTGACCTGGGCACCCTCGGCGCCCGTCTCGAGCCAGGGCGGCGGGACCCGGTCGAGGACGTCGCGGTTCCAGGTGACGACGATGAGGGCCTTGGCCTTGGTCGACAGGGAGATGACCTCGCCCTTGCGGACCCGGTAGCTCGGGATGTCGACCCGCTTGCCGTTGACCTCGATGTGGCCGTGGTTCACCAGCTGGCGGGCCTGGGGGCGGGTGGCGGCCCAGCCGGCGCGGTAGACGACGTTGTCGAGGCGGAGCTCGAGGTAGCGCAGCATGTTCTCGCCGGTCACGCCCGAGCGCCGGTTGGCCTCGTCGTAGGTGCGGCGGAACTGCTTCTCGGTCAGGCCGTAGGTGAACCGGGCCTTCTGCTTCTCGGTGAGCTGCAGCAGGTAGTCGGACTGGTTGCCGCGGCGACGGTCACGACCGTGCTCGCCGGGCGGGTAGGGGCGACGATCCAGGGCGATGGTCTCGCCCTTGGTGCCCCAGATGTTGACGCCGAAGCGCCGCGAGACGCGGGCGCGTGGACCGGTGTAGCGAGACATCAGACCCTCCGCCGCTTGGGGGGGCGGCAGCCGTTGTGGGGCACGGGGGTGACGTCCTTGATGCCGGTCACCTCGATGCCCATCTGCTGGATGGTGCGGATGGCGGTCTCGCGGCCCGAGCCCGGGCCCTTGACCTCGACATCGACCTTGCGCACGCCGTGCTCCATGGCCCGCTTGGTGGCGGTCTCGGCCGCCATCTGGGCGGCGTACGGCGTGGACTTGCGGGAGCCCTTGAAGCCGACGTTGCCGGCCGAGGCCCACGACAGCACGTTCCCCTGGCGATCGGTGAACGTGATGATCGTGTTGTTGAAGGAGCTCTTGATGTGAGCGATCCCGTGGGGGATGTTCTTGCGTTCGCGCTTCTTGGGGCGACGACCGCCGGCGGCGGGCTTGGCCATTACTTGCCTACCTTCTTCTTGCCGGCCACGGTCTTGCGTGGGCCCTTGCGGGTGCGGGCGTTGGTGTGGGTGCGCTGACCCCGGACGGGCAGGCCACGACGGTGGCGGATGCCCTGGTAGGCCCCGATCTCCATCTTGCGCTTGATGTCCTGCTGGATGTCCCGGCGCAGGTCACCCTCGACCTGCAGGTTCTCGTCGATGTAGACCCGGAGCTGGCTGACCTCTTCGTCGGTCAGGTCTCGCACCCGGCGGCTCGGGTCGACCCCGGTGTTGGTGCAGACCTCGGTGGCGAGGGTGTCGCCGATGCCGAAGATGTAGGTGAGGGCGATGACGGTCCGCTTCTCGCGAGGGATGTCGACGCCGGCTATACGGGCCATTCCGTTACCCCTGCCGCTGCTTGTGTCGTGGGTTGGTGCAGATGACGCGAACCCGACCATGACGGCGGATGACCTTGCACTTCTCGCACATCTTCTTGACGCTCGGTCGTACCTTCAACAGATCCTCGTCACTTGTACCGATAGGTGATGCGACCTCGTTTGAGGTCGTAGGGGGTCAGCTCGACCTGGACGCGGTCCCCGGGCAGGATCCGGATGTAGTGCATCCGCATCTTCCCGGAGATGTGGGCCAGCAACTCGTGGCCATTCTCCAACTCCACCTTGAACATGGCATTGGGCAACGACTCGAGCACCGTGCCCTCGAGCACGATCGCGTCTTCCTTCGGCTTCGCCAGGACAATCTCCGAACAACTAGTGGTGAGCGGTACGCCGGGCCGCGCGCAAGAACGCGCTGGACCCGGGGCCGACGGGCAAGGCTAGCGGCGCGCCGGGGCCGCAGCCAACCTCCGCCCTAGCACAAGGGCCCGGGCGGGGCGGGGATCGCCGGGCTCAGGCTTCGCGGGGGCGGTACCGCAGGACGAGGACACCGGTGACCACGAGGCCGCCACCGAGGAGCAGGAGCAGACCCGGATCGGCGCCGGTGCGGGCCAGGGTCCCACCCACGCCGCTGGACGAGATGTTGCTGTCGACGACACTCGGCTCCGACGACGTGGAGGCGCTGGAGTCGCTCACGCTGGGCGACGTGGACGAGGTGCTGACCGACGTCGACGAGACGGTCGAGCTCGTGTCGGTGGATGTGGAGGAGATGGACGAGGTGGACGTGTCCGTCGACGAGGTCGACGTCGAGGTCGAGCTCGACGACACCGTGCCCTCGGCGCCGGGCTCGGCCGCCGGGATCTGGTCGTTCATCGCGGCCTGGGCCGAGGCGCCCAGCCCGACAAAGATGACTCCGGTGGCGAGTAGGGTCACCGCTACCCTTCGAGATGCCCAGCGCATAGGGGGAATTCCTTCACTTTTTCGTCCGGTTGAACTCCGGATGGTAGCAGCCGGACCGTGACGAGATGAACCCCCTCGAGCAGGACGAGCACCCCACCCCTACGGCCACCGGCCGTCGCGGGGTCGCCGTGACGGCGGTGATCGCGGTCACCCTCCTGGGGGCGGCGCCCCGCCTCTTCCGGGTCTGGCGGCGCCCGATGGGCTTCGCCTGGGACGAGTCCTACTACGTGCCCGCCGCCCGCTCGTACCTCGACGGGGTGTTCGACGTGAACCTCGAACACCCCCCGCTGGGCAAGTGGCTGATCGCCGCCGGCATCCAACTCGTCGGGGACGAGCCCCTCGGCTGGCGGGCGGCGTCCCTGGTGGCCGGCATCGTCACCGTGCCCCTGGTCTGGTTCCTGGCCCGCCGCCTGCTCGGCTCCACGGCGTGGGCCACCGTGGCCGCCTTCCTCGTCGCCATCGACGGCTTGCTCATCGTCCAGAGCCGGACCGCCGTCCTCGACAGCCTGCTGCCCCCGCTCATCGTGGGGGCGACCCTGGCCGTCGTCGTCCACCTCGACCGGGGCTACGACCGCCGTCGGCTGAGCGGGCCCCTCCTCATCGCCGGCGGCCTGCTCGGGGCTGCCGTGGCCTGCAAGTGGGAGGCGCTGCCCCCCCTGCTCGGGGCCATCGGCCTCTGGGTCCTCCCCCCGGGTCGGGACCGGGCCACGCTGCGCACGACCGCGATCGCCTTCGTCGCCGTACCCGCCGGGGTCTACCTCGCCGCCCACGCCGGCCCGCTCATCCAGTCCGGATTCGACCTTCCGGCGTTCTTCCGGACCCAGATCGACGCCGTCAACTACCACCGGAAGTTCCGGGCCAACCACGAGCGGTCGAGCCCGGCCTGGACCTGGCTCTGGCTGCGGACCCCGCCCAGTTACATCTCCGAGTCCGGGAACGGCCGGGTTGCCCACCTCGTGGCCCTCGGCAACCCGGTCCTGTGGTGGGGCTTCGTGGCCTGCCTCCCCCACCTCGTGTTCGTCTGGTGGCACCGACGGGACCGGACGGTGGAGGTCGTGCTCTTCGCCCTCCTCACCCTGTACCTGCCCTGGCTGGTGATCCTGCGGCCGGGCTTCCTCTACTACCTCACTCCCCTCGTCCCGTTCATGGCCGTCGGCCTGACCTACAGCCTCCGCGCCCTCTGGGACCGAGGTGGCGCGCTACGCCTGGTTCCGGGCGGCGTCCTCCTCGCCGCGTTCCTGGCCTTCGTCGCCTTCGTGCCCATCTGGACCTTCTCCACCATTCCCCAGACGCGCTTCGACCTCCTGACCCCCTTCGCCGACTGGGGCGACTGACCGGTACCGCCAAGAGACCCGGGCGGCCAGGAGGCCCGACACGAGGATGGCGACGTTGCGGGCCAGCAGCAGGTACTCCGCCTCAGCGTGGCGGTTCATGACATCGCCGAAGAAGACGGGGTACTCGAGGTGGGTCAGGCCGACGGCGAGGGCCATCCACGCCGCGGACCAAGCCAGGGCTCGGGGCGCCACGCAGAGCCCGATGGCCTGGAGGGCCACCAGCCAGACGACGTACTGAGGAGACAGCACCCGACCGACGGCGGTGAGCAGGGTCAGCGTGGCCACCGAGAGGACGGCCAGGTGGGCGCCGTCACCCCGGCGCACCCGGAGCCTGGCCTGCAGCACCGAGTCGACGAGCACGCCGAGGGCGGCGAGGTCGGCCAAGCCGCGGAAGGCCGCCGCCCACTCGCCGGTGACGTTGAAGGCGCCGTAGGAGAACTCGATGTCCGGGGCGGCCAGGCCGAGGCGGTCCAGGAGGAAGGCCAGCGACGCCCAGAGGCTCTCGGCGTGCACCGGCCGGGCGCGGTGATAGGTGATCACGTCGTGATAGAGGTCACCGAGGTGGCCGGTGAAGGGGATGACGGCGAGGGCGACGACGGCGGCGACCCCGACGACGAGACGCCACCGACGGGGTGCCACGAGGACGGCGGCGGGCAGCAGCAGCGCGGGAACCAGCTTGCTCACCGCGCCGACGCCGAAGGCGACGCCACTCCTCCCCCAGGCCCCCGCCACCGCCCGCTCGAGGGCCCACGCCAGGGCCGCGGCGACCACGATGTCCAGCCGGCTGTAGGTCACCGGACCGACCAGCGGCACGAGCACGATCCAGGCCCCGACCCCCCACCACACGCCGGTCCGCCGGGCCAGGCGCCAGACCGCCACCAGACCGACGGCGTCGACAGCAATAGCGAAGAGCATGAACCGGAACTCGTAGTCGAAGGGCTGGCCGAACAGGTCAGGAACGAGGGCGGCCGCAAAGGCCCCGGGCGGGTACTCCAGCGGGTAGTCCTGATAGGGCCGGTCTCCGACCTCCCGGAACCGTTCGCTCAGGATCCGGTAGTTGCCCCGGTCGAAGCCGGCGTCGACGACCTCGTGCTGCCCGACCGAGTAGAGGTCCGGGTTCTCGACGACGTACGCCATTGCGCCCCGGGTCAGGACGAACGCCACGATGACCACGAGCAGCACCAGCCACGGCGAGCGCCGCGGTTCTCTCCGGGGCGTCTCGAGGGACGAGCGAGGTGGGGACGACGGGTCCGCCACCGAAAGCTCTACGGAAGGGTGAGGATCTCGGGGCCGTTGTCGGTGACGGCGATGGAGTGCTCGAAGTGGGCCGAGAGGCTGCCGTCGGCGGTGCGCACGCCCCAACCGTCGGCCATGACCCGGGTCTCGGCCGTGCCGACGTTGACCATCGGCTCGATCGCGAAGACGTTGCCGGGACGCAGCTTGGGGCCCTTGCCCGGCTTGCCCCAGTTGGGGACCTGCGGGCTCTCGTGCATGGCCGTGCCGATGGCGTGGCCCGTGTACTCCCGCACCACCCCGTACCCCGCGGCCTCGGCCACGGTCTGCACGGCGTGGCCGATGTCGGACAGGCGGTTGCCGTCGACCATGGCCTCGATGCCGGCGAACAGGCTCGCCTCGGTCACCTCGAGCAGCCGGGCCGCCTCGTCGGTGACCTGGCCGACGGGGGCGGTGAAGGCGGCGTCGCCGTGGTAGCCCTCGATGATCGCCCCGCAGTCGATGGAGATGATGTCGCCCTCGACCAGCACCGTGTTGTCAGGGATCCCGTGCACGATCACGTCGTTGGGCGAGGCGCAGATGACGGCGGGGAACGGCGGAGCGCCGGGGCCGCCGCCGTAGTTCAGGAAGTTGGAACGGGCCCCGTTGCGCTCGATGACCTCGCGGCCGATGGCGTCCAGCTGCCGGGTGGTGACGCCGGGCCGGATGGCGGCTCGGATCTTGTCGTGCATCTCGGCGACGACGCGACCGGCGCGGCGCATCTTGGCCAGCTCGTCGGCGGAGCGGCGCACCTCAGGCCTCCAGGGCCGCGTCGACGACCTTCACCAGGCGCTCGGAGACCTCGTCCTCGGTGCCGACGCCGTCGACGTCGACCAGCAGGTCCTTGGCGCGGAACCAGGACAGGAGCGGGGCCGTCTGCTCCTCGTAGAGCTCGAGGCGACGACGGATCCCCTCCTCGGTGTCGTCGTCCCGACCCCGAGCGACCATGCGCTCGGTGACCACGTTGACGGGGACGTCGAGGTTCACGGCCAGGTCCACGAAGCCCTCACCGAGGTGGCGCACCATGGCCTCGACCTGGCCCAGCGTGCGGGGGTAGCCGTCCAGCAGCCAGCCCGGTTGGGCGTCGGGCTTGGCCAGGCGCTCGACCACGATCCCCTCCATGACGTCGTCGGGGACGAGGTCCCCGGCGTCCATGAGGACCTTGGCCTTGAGGCCCAGCTCGGTGCCCTCGGCCACGGCCTCGCGGAGCATGTCGCCGGTCGAGATGTGCGGGATCCCGTAGTGGCCGGCCAGCCGCGAGCACTGCGTTCCCTTGCCCGCCCCCTGGCGGCCGAAGACGATCAGACGGGTCGGGCTCAATCTTCCCGCTCCTGGCTTCGCCGGGCCGCTCGGGCCCCCGCTCCGCTCACGAGAGGAAGCCCTCGTAGTTGCGCATCATCAGCTGGCTGTCGATCTGCTTCATCGTCTCCAGGGCGACACCGACGCCGATCAGCACCGAGGTCCCGGAGAAGGCGAAGATCGCCCCGCTCTGCGCGGGCAGCACCAGGGTCAGCAGGATGGAGGGCAGCAGCGCGACCACGGCGATGAACAGGGCGCCGGGCAGGGTGATGCGGCTCAGGATCCGGGCCAGGTAGCGCTCGGTCTGGGGACCCGGCCGGATGCCCGGGATGAAGCCACCCTGCTTCCGGATGGTGTCGGCCTGCTGGGCCGGATCGAAGGTGATCGCCGTGTAGAAGTAGGCGAACCCGATGATCAGCAAGCCGTAGAGGGTGATGTAGAAGGGGCTGGTCGAGCGGACCAGGTGGTTGTTGATCCACTCCTGGACGTCGGCCCCCCAGCCGTCGGCGGGGAGCACGTTGGAGAGCAGCAGCGGCAGGTACAGCACCGAGCTGGCGAAGATGATGGGGATCACGCCCGACTGGTTCACCTTCAGCGGGATGTAGGTGCTCTGGCCGCCGTACATGCGGCGCCCGACCACACGTTTGGCGAACTGCACCGGGATCCGCCGCTGACCCTGCTCGACGAAGACGATCGCCACCGTCAGGACGACGAAGAGGATCAGCAAGGCGACGAGGGCGGTGTTGCCGGCTTCGGCCCGGACCCGGCTGGCCGTCGACGGGTAGGAGCTGACCACCGAGGTGAAGATCAGGATCGACATGCCGTTGCCGATGCCCCGCTGGGTGATGAGCTCGCCCATCCACATGATGAGGGCGGTGCCCGCGGTGAGGGTGACGACGATGAGCAGCACCCGGGGGATGGTGAAGTTCGGGACCAGGTCGAGGTTGGTGGACACGTTGGCGAAGAAGCCACCGCCGCCGTTGTGGAAGAGGAACACCAGCCCCGTCGACTGCATGACCGCGATGCCGACGGTGACGTAGCGGGTCCACTGGGTGATCTTGCGCTGGCCGACCGCGCCCTGAGCCTGCCACTGCTCCAGCTTGGGGATCACCACGGTCAGGATCTGCATGATGATCGAGCTGGTGATGTACGGCATGATCCCCAGCGCGAACACCGCGAACTGGGTGAGCGCCCCGCCGGAGAAGAGCTGCAGGAAGCCGAGCACGCCACCCTCTTCGGCCTGGGTGCGCAAGGTGGCCACGGCGTCGAGGTCGATGCCGGGAACGGGGATGAACGCGCCGAACCGGTAGGTCGCGATCATCAGCAACGTGAACAGCACCTTGTTCCGGAGATCCGGGATGCGGAAGACGTTGAGGAAGGTCCCCATGGAGCAGGTGTCCTAGCGGTTGGTGTGGGCGTTGCCCTTGGCGGGCGGACGACCGTCGCCCCAGGGCAGCGGCACGATTTCCACCGTACCCCCGGCCCCCGTAATGGCCGCTTCGGCCGACTTGGAGACACCGTGGGCCTTGACCGTGACCTTGCGGGTCAGCTCGCCCCGGCCGAGGATCTTGACGAACTTCTTCTTGCCGACCAGGCCGATCTCGCGCAGGGTCTCGGGCGAGACCTCGTCGAGGCCGGACTCCTCGATCGTGTCCAGGTTGATGGCCTGGTACTCGACCCGGAACGGGTTGTTGAACCCCCGCAGCTTGGGGATGCGCTTGTGCAGGGGCAGCTGACCGCCCTCGAAGCCGGCCGGGATGGTGCCACGGGCCCGCTGGCCCTTCATGCCTCGGCCGGCGGTCTTGCCGCGCTTGCCGCCGATGCCGCGGGCGACCCGCCGCTTCGCCTTGTGGGAGCCCGGTGCGGGCTTGAGGTCGTGGACCTTCATGATTCGTCTGCCTCTTCGACGTCGTCCTTCTCGGTGTCCTTCTCGGTGGCCTTCGCCTTCGCCTTGGCCCGGGGTTCGGCCGCGGCCTCCTCGACCGTGACCAGGTGGCTGACCTTGCGGATCATCCCCTGGATCTCCGGGCGGTCCGGCAGCACGTTGGTCTGGCCGATGCCCCGGAGCCCGAGGGCGCGCATGGTGCCACGGGCCTTCGGCTTGACGCCGATGGTCGAGCGGACCTGGGTGACCTTGAGCTCAGCCATCACGACGCCCCGGTGTCACCGGGCTGGGGATGGGGCGTGCCGGGCACGCCGCCCTTCTCGGTGGCGGTGTAGGCCTCGAGCAGGCCCTTGGGCACGAACTCCTCGGCCGGGATGCCCCGCAGGGCCGCGATGGCGTCGGGCCGGCGCTGGCCCTTGAGGCCCTGGATGGTGGCCCGGGCCACGTTGATGTGGTTGGCCGAGCCCAGCGACTTGCAGAGCACGTCGTGGATGCCGGCCTCCTCGAGGATGGCCCGGGCGGCGCCACCGGCGATGACCCCGGTACCGGGGGCGGCGGGCTTCAGCAGGACGCGTCCCGCGCCCCACTCGCCGAGGATGGGGTGCACGATCGTGCTGCCCGCCATGGGGACCTTGAACAGGTTGCGGCGGGCCTCCTCGGTGCCCTTCTGGATGGCCAGGGGCACCTCCTTGGCCTTGCCGTAGCCCAGGCCGACCCGGCCATTGGCGTCACCGATGACCACGAGGGCGGTGAAGGAGAACCGCCGCCCGCCCTTGACCACCTTGGCCACGCGGTTGATGTCGATGACCCGGGACTCCCGCAGCTGCGGGTCCCCACTGGCCCGCGGGTTGGGGGCCTGTTCACGCTGGTAGCTGCTCATCAGAACTCCAGTCCGCCCTCACGGGCGGCATCGGCCACGGCGGCGACGCGCCCGTGGTAGAGGTTTCCGCCGCGGTCGAAGACCACAGAGGTGACGCCGGCGGCCTTGGCCCGCTCGGCGATGCGCTCGCCGACCTTGGCTGCGGCGTCCTTGTTCCCGGTCGCCGAGCCCTTGAGCTCGGTCTCGTAGGTCGACGCCGCGGCGAGGGTGACCCCGGCGCGGTCGTCGATGACCTGCACGCTGATGTGCCGGTTCGACCGGAAGACGGCCAGGCGAGGCCGGTCGGCCGTCCCCTGGACCTTCTTGCGGACGCGACCGTGTCGGCGCTGGCGGGCCGTGGCCTTCTTGGCGGTGGGTGCCATGACGATTCCTTCGTACTCAGCCTGCGGAAGCGGCCTTGCCGGCCTTGCGGCGGACGACCTCTCCCTGGTAGCGGATGCCCTTGCCCTTGTACGGCTCGGGCTTGCGAATGGCGCGGATGTCGGCGGCCACCTGGCCGACCGTCTCCTTGTCGATGCCGACGACGTCGATGCGGGTGTTGGAGGGCACCTCGAAGGTGATCCCCTCGGGGGCCCGGACCTTGACCGTGTGGCTGTAGCCCACGGCCAGCTCCAGGGCACGATCGCCCTGGGCGGTGGCCCGGTAGCCGACCCCCACGATCTCGAGGCCGCGGCGGTAGCCCTCGGTCACGCCCGTGACCATGTTGGCCACCAGCGACCGGAAGAGGCCGTGCAGGGCCCGGCTCTCCCGCTCCTCGTCGGCGCGGTCCACCGTCAGCTCGCCTGCGTCCTGGGTGATGCTGAGGACCTCGGGCAGGGTGCGCGACAGCTCGCCCTTGGGGCCCTTCACGGTGACCACGCGGCCCTCGATCTTGACCTCGACCCCGGAGGGGACCGGGATGGGTGCTTGTCCAACTCGCGACATCTCGGCTCCTACCAGACGTAGCAGAGGATCTCGCCACCGATGCGCTGGCGGCGAGCCTCGCGGTCGGTCAGGAGTCCCTTGCTGGTCGAGACGACGGCGACGCCCAGGCCCCCGAGAACGCGGGGGACGGCATCGGCCTTGGTGTAGACGCGCAGGCCGGGCTTGGACACGCGGCGGATGCCGGTGATCACCCGCTCGCGGGCCTCGGAGTACTTCATGTCGATGGTCAGGGTCTTGGAGGGCTTGCCCTCCTCCTGGTCGACACGGAAGGCCTGGATGTAGCCCTCCTTCTGGAGGACGGCGGCCAGGCTCTCCTTGAGCTTGGAGCTGGGCATCGTCACGTCGTCGTGCATCGCCACGTTGGCGTTGCGGATGCGCGTGAGCATGTCGGCGATCGGGTCGGTCATCGTCATCGGATCACCAACTCGCCTTCGTCATGCCGGGCAGCTCGCCCGCGTGCGCCAGCTCCCGCAGGCACAGGCGGCACAGCTTGAACTTGCGGTACACCGCCCGCGAGCGGCCACACCGCTGGCAGCGGGTGTAGCCGCGGACCTTGAACTTCGGGGTCCGGTTGGCTTTCTCGACCAATGCCTTCTTGGCCATGGCTCAGTCCTCGTTGCGTCGGAAGGGGAAGCCGTAGGCGTCGAGCAGGGCTCGGCCTTCGGCGTCCGTGCGGGCGGTGGTGACGATCGTGATGTCCATGCCTCGGACGGTGTCGATCGCGTCGTAGTCGATCTCGGGGAAGATCAGCTGCTCGGTCACGCCGAACGTGTAGTTGCCGTGACCGTCGAACGACCGGTCGGGCAGACCCCGGAAGTCCCGGATGCGGGGGATGGCCAAGTTGATCAGCCGATCGAAGAACTCCCACATGCGGGCGCCCCGCAGGGTCACCTTGGCCCCGATGGGGTTGCCCTCGCGCAACTTGAAGTTGGCGATGGACTTGGTGGCCTTGGTCACCACCGGCTTCTGGCCGGCGATGATCGTGAGGTCGGCGACGGCGCCGTCGATGAGCGACTTCTGGTCGGTCGCCGCCCCGACGCCGCAGTTGAGGACGATCTTGGTCAGGCGGGGGACCTCCATGATGTTCCCCAACCCGAGGTCGTCCTTCAGCTTCTGGCGGATCTCGTCGTCATAGCGCTGCTGCAGGCGCGGCTTGGTGCTGGTGGCGGCCATCACAGGTCACTCCCGCACTTCTTGCACGTCCGGTACTTGGTGCCGTCGGGGTCGAAGCGGTAGCCGACCCGGGTGGCGCCGCAGCTGGGGCAGAGGATGGCGACGTTGGCCACCGGGATGGGCATGTCCTTGTCGATGATCCCGCCCTGCATGGTGGCCCGGGTCGCCTTTTGGTGACGCTTGGCCACGTTCACGCCGTCGACGATCACCTTGCCGGCCGAGGGGATGGCGCGGGAGACCTCGCCCTCCTTGCCCTTGTCCTTGCCGGTGAGGACTACGACGCGGTCGCCCTTCTTGATCTTCATGCCTGCCATGGTCAGAGCACCTCCGGGGCGAGGGAGACGATGCGCATGAAGCGCTTGTCCCGCAGCTCGCGGCCCACGGGCCCGAAGATGCGGGTGCCGCGGGGTTGCTGCTGGTCGTTGATGAGAACGGCGGCGTTCTCGTCGAAACGGATGTAGGAGCCGTCCGGACGACGCTTCTCCTTCTTGACCCGGACGACGACGCACCGGACGACCTCGCCCTTCTTGACGGCCGCACCGGGAATGGCGTCCTTGACCGTGGCCACGAACACGTCGCCGATGGTCGCGTAGCGCCGGCGGGAGCCGCCGAGCACCTTGATGCACAGGACCTCACGGGCCCCGCTGTTGTCGGCGACCCGGAGCCGGGTCTCCTGCTGGATCATCGGGCCCGCTCCACGATCTCGAGCAGGCGCCAACGCTTGTTCTTGGACAGCGGGCGGGTCTCGGCCACCTTGACCCGGTCACCCACGTTGAGGGTGTTGTCCTCGTCGTGGACGTAGAGCTTGGTGACCCGCTGGACGGTCTTGTCGTAGCGACGGTGCCGGACGCGGTCGGTGACGGCCACGATGGCGGTCTTGTCCATCTTCGTGCCCACGACCATGCCCTCGCGGGTCTTGCGCCGG
>DATDAH010000017.1:0-9344 GCA_036525535.1 Acidimicrobiales bacterium | reverse complement strand
GCATGCGCCGCATCGGCCAGAACGCGTTGGCCGAGCTGTTCAAGCGCCTCTCGGTGGACAAGATGGGGGGCCACCAGGTCGAGCGCGTGGGCACCGGCCACGAGCGGGACTACGACACCAAGCCCTACGAGTTCGGCGACCCGTTCAACCTGCACATCGAGCGCACCGTGCGCAACGCCGTCAGTCGTCAGGGCCCGAGCCACGCTGCTGAAGCCGACGATCCCCAGGTAGTCCCGCGGGAAGCGGCTGGAGATGAGCGAGTGCAGCGCCATCGCCACCTTCTTGGCGGGTAGGAAGTTGTCCCGCATCGGCATCGACAACGAGAGGTCGAGCATCAGCACGGTGCTCGACCGGACCAGGTGCTCGGTGCGCTCGACCTCGAAGTCGTCGGGCTGCAGCCGCACGGGGGTGCCTGGCCCCTGGCGACCGACGGCGTTGCGCAGGGTGCGCTCGATGTGCAGGTTGAACGGGTCGCCGAACTCGTAGGGCTTGGTGTCGTAGGCCCGCTCGTGACCGGTGCCCACGCGCTCGACCTGGTGGCCCCCCATCTTGTCCACCGAGAGGCGCTTGAACAGCTCGGCCAACGCGTTCTGGCCGATGCGGCGCATGCCCTTGGCGGTGAGCTCGAAGCGACCCTCCTTGTTCTCGATCAGGCCGGCCTCCTCCAGCAGCTTGGCCAGCTCGGCCAGCTTCTCGAGGCTCTCGGCCGAGTCCTCGCCCAGGTGCTCCTTGACCTTGTCGAGGTCGACCTCGGCCAGCGCGCCCGGTGAGGTGGCGTTGCGCAACAGGTTCTCGAGCTGGTCGAGGTCGCCCAGCTGCTCCATCACCGAGGCCGCCTCGCCGAAGCCCATCGGGTCCTGGCCGGAGAAGTCGTAGCTCCGGTTCCAGTTCATGTCGGGGAAGGCGGCCTGCAGGTTCTGGCCGAGCTGGTCCACCTGCCACCGCAGGTCCATGTCCTCGAGGAGCTGGTCGGACAGGCTCTGGAGCTGTGCCCGCTGCTCGGGCGTCATGGAGTTGAGCATCGCCTGCATCGCGGCCATGCGCTGGGCCATGAGCTCCAGCAGTTCCTCGAGGCTCTGCGGGTTCTCCGGGAAGAAGTCGCCGTAGCGCTCCATGAACCCGTCGAAGTCGGGCTCCTGGCCCTGGGCCCGCTGCTCGAGCATCGTGTTGAGCTCGGCCAGCATGTCCTTCATCCGGGCCATGTCCTCCGGCGACATCGACTGCATCGAGCCCGACACCTGGTCCACGAAGCGCTGCATGAGCTGCTCGCGCAGCCGGTCGAGCAGCTCCTCGAACTTCTCACGGGCCTCCGACGAGGTGAACTCGTACTCCTGCAGCGCCTTCACCTGGCCGGCGAGGTCAGGCGGCAGGAGGTCGAGGTCCATCTGGCGCTGCTGGACGACCTCGTCGGTCACCTCTTGGCGCCGTCGGTTTCCGGACTCGGCGGCGTCCCGGGCCATCTCCTGCAGCGAGGCCCGCTCCTGGTCGATGACCTCCCGGAGCTCGTCGGCGATCTCGTCGTAGACCCCGCCGAGGTCGTGGTTCTCCAGCATCTCCCGGCGCTGCTGACGCAGGCGCTCCATGATCTCCCGCAGGCCCTGGAGGTGCTCGCCGTCGGGGGTGTCGAAGCCCGACTGGAGCATGCGGCGCAGGGCGGCGTTGAGGTCACCGTGGTAGAGGAGGTCGTCGGTGATCTCCGCCATGACCTCGTCGGCGCCGAGCTCGAAGCCGACCTGGGTGCCGTCCCAACGCGAGTAACGGAACCGGGGCCGTCCCGCATTGCGCCGGAAGAGCGGCATCGCCCTAGCCCCGCCCTCGGTAGGTGGCGCGGCCGCCGGCGGCTTCCTTGTTGAGGCGCTTGGAGAGGTGCAGGCCCTCGAGGATGAACTCGACGGCGGAAGCCACCGCGGCCGGTGACTCGTCCTCGGTGAGCCGGTTCACGCCTTCGCGGAGGGCCGGTATCTCGGCGGCCAGCTCGGCGTAGGCCGCCGAGCCGATGTCTTCACCCGCGTCCACGGCCCGGGCCTCCTCGAAGGCGTCGAGGACACCGGACAGCTCGCCGAGGTCGAACGTCTCGCGGAACGTGGTCAGGATCGCGCCCCGCAGGAGCTGGTCGATGATCTGGCCGTCGCGGCCCTCCTCGAGGGTCTCGATCTCGATCTTGCCCGAGGTCGAGGAGGCCAGGGCATCGAGGTCGGTGATGCGGGGCACGACGTCGGTCTCACCGAGGCGCAGCGCCCGCCGGGTGGCGTTGGCCACCAGCACCTCCATGTTGGCCACGGTCAGGCGGACCGACACGCCGGAGGACTGGTTCACGTGGGGGCTCTCGCGGGCCAGTTGGGAGAGCGTGGCGACGACCTCGGCCATGAACTCGGGCACGTCCACCCGCACGCCGTCCACGTCGAAGGGCCGGGCCTCCTGCCGGGCGATGGCCATCTCGGTCTCGACGTCGAGCGGGTAGTGGGTGCGGATCTGGCTGCCGAAGCGGTCCTTCAGCGGCGTGATGATCCGGCCTCGGTTGGTGTAGTCCTCCGGGTTGGCCGAGGCCACGAGCAGCACATCGAGGGGGAGGCGGATCTTGTAGCCCCGGACCTGGATGTCACGCTCCTCCAGGACGTTGAGCAGGCCGACCTGGATGCGCTCGGAGAGGTCGGGGAGCTCGTTGATGGCGAAGATGCCGCGGTTGGTGCGGGGCACCAGGCCGTAGTGCATCGTCAACTCGTCGGAGAGATAGCGACCCTCCGCCACCTTGATGGGGTCGACCTCGCCGATCAGGTCGGCGATGGACGTGTCCGGCGTGGCCAACTTCTCGCCGAAGCGGTCGTCACGGTGGACCCATTCGATGGGCGTGTCCTCACCGTGGTCGGCCATCAGGTCCCGGGCGTGGCGGGAGACCGGGTCGTAGGGGTCGTCCAGGATCTCGGAGCCGGCGATGATCGGCAGCCACTCGTCGAGGAGGTCGGTGAGGGAGCGGATCATGCGGGTCTTCGCCTGGCCCCGCTCGCCCAGGAAGATGATGTCGTGACCGGCCAGGACGGCGTTCTCCAGCTGCGGGAGGACGGTCTCCTCGAAGCCCAGGACGCCCTCGACGATCGACTCGCCGGCGAGGATGCGGGCCACGGCGTTGCGCCGGACCTCCTCTTTGACCGGAACCGATTCCCAGCCGGACTCGCGGAGCTGACCGATCGTTGCGGGACGAGACGACATAGCTGGCAACCTACCCGGGTGAATCTGCCGGCGGACTGGCGGGTGGCCCCGACCGACCCGCTCCTGGAACGGGGCTTCGCCGACCCGGACCTCGACGACTCGGACTGGGAGTCCCTCACCGTCCCCGGCCACTGGCGCAGCAGCACGGCCTTCGCCGAGGCGGACGGGCCGCTGCTCTACCGGGTCCCCTTCACGGCCGACCACCCCGTCGATGGCGAGCGGGCCTGGCTGGTGTTCGACGGCGTCTTCTACCAGTCCGACGTCTGGCTGGACGGCGGCTACGTGGGCGACACCGAGGGGTACTTCTTCGGCCACACGTTCGAAGTGACCGACCAGCTGCGGGACCGGGCCGAGCACCTCCTGGCCGCCCAGGTCGTCTGCTCGCCTCCCGGCGACCGCACCGCCAAGCGCAGCCTGACCGGCGTCTTCCAGCACTGGGACTGCATCGATCCCGACCTGAACCCGGGCGGGATCTGGCGGCCGGTCCGGCTCGAGCGGACCGGGCCGATCCGACTCCGACGGCTCTCGGTGGTCTGCACCGAGGCCGGTGGCGAGTCCGCCACGCTCCGCTTCCGGGCCTTCGCCGACACCGCGGCGCCTGGCATCGTCAAGATCGCCACCACCGTCGGCCGAGACGGTGTGGCCGACGATCCCTACACCGAAGAGCTCAGCCTGGCCGCGGGCGAGAACCAGCTGGAATGGCTGGTGACCGTGCCCGAGCCGAAGCTCTGGTGGCCGTGGGCCCTCGGCCACCAGGACCGCTACGACGTCACCGTCGAGGCCATCAGCGAAGACGGGGCCGTCAGCCACACCCTCGAGCGCACGGTCGGCGTGCGGTCGCTGGTGTTCGACGACTGGCAGCTGTCGGTCAACGGCGAGCGCCTCTTCCTCAAGGGGGCCAACCTGGCCCCGACCCGGGCCCTGCTGGGCGAAGCCACCGACGAGGAGGTCCGGCGGGACATCGACCTGGCCCGCGACGCCGGCCTCGACCTGGTGCGGGTCCACGCCCACGTCGCCACCCCGGCCCTCTACGACCAGGCTGACGAGCGGGGGATGCTCGTGTGGGCCGACCTGCCGCTCCAGTGGGGCTACGCCCGCTCCGTGCGCAAGCAGGCGGTGCGCCAGGCCCGCAAGGCGGTCGAGATCCTCGGTCACCATCCGTCGATCGCCATCTGGTGCGGGCACAACGAGCCGCTGGCGCTCGACGTGACCACCGCTCAGATGGCCGACCCGGCCGTCCTGCGCCGGGTCGGCGTGAAGAGCGCCCTGGCCATGGAGCTGCCGACGTGGAACAAGACCGTGCTCGACCACTCCGTCAAACGGGCGCTGGAGAAGGCCGATGGCTCCCGGCCGGTCATCCCGCACAGCGGCGTCTGGCCCCACCTCCCTCGCCTCGACGGGACCGACAGCCACCTCTACTTCGGCTGGTACCACGGCGACGAACGCGACCTGCCCGGCTTCGCCGCCACCCTGCCCCGCATGGTCCGCTTCGTGACCGAGTTCGGGGCCCAGGCCGTTCCTGAGAGCGCCGACTTCCTGGAGCCGGAGCGATGGCCGGACCTGGACTGGGAGCGCCTGGAGGACCACCACTGCCTGCAGCGGAACTTCCTCGACCGCCGGGTGCCCGAGGCCGACCACGCCACCTTCGACTCCTGGCGGGCCGCCACCCAGGCCTACCAGGCGATGGTCATCCGCCACCACGTCGAGGAGCTGCGCCGCCTGAAGTACCGGCCGACCGGCGGGTTCGCCCAGTTCCTGCTGACCGACCCCCAACCGGGCGTCACCTGGTCGGTGCTGGACCACGAGCGGGTGCCCAAGGCCGGCTTCCAGGCCCTCCAGGAGGCGTGCCGCCCCGTCATCGTCGTGGCCGACCGCCTGCCCGCCGAGGTCCGACCCGGTGATCCCCTCGCCCTGGACGTCCACGTCGTCAGCGACCTGCGCATCCCGCTCGTCCGGGCCGCGGTCAGCGCCGAGCTGACGTGGCCCGGGGGCCACCGGGCGTGGCACTGGGAGGGGGAGGTCACCGCCGACGCCTGCGTCCGCATCGGCCGCGTCGAGGCCGAGGTCCCCGACGACGCCGGGGAGATGGTCCTCGACCTCACGCTGACCGCCGGCGAGGTGACCGCCACCAACCGCTACACGACGGCGATCGCGCCATGATCCGGGCGGAGCGACGACTTCGCCGGGCCCAACCGGGCGTGCGAGGATCACCCCTGTGAACGTCCACCATCACAGCTACGACGCGGTGATCGTCGGGGCGGGCGGTGCGGGCCTGCGGGCGGCCATCGAGGTCGCCGGGAAGTGCCGGGTCGCCGTCCTGACCAAGCTCTACCCCACGCGCTCCCACACCGGCGCCGCGCAGGGGGGCATGTGCGCCGCCCTCGCCAACGTGGAGGAGGATTCCTGGGAGTGGCACGCGTTCGACACCGTGAAGGGCTCGGACTACCTGGGCGACCAGCCCGCCATCGAGATCATGTGCCGGGAGGCCATCGACGCCGTCGTCGAGCTGGAGCACTTCGGGCTGCCGTTCAACCGGACGCCTGAGGGCAAGATCGACCAGCGCCGCTTCGGCGGCCACACCCGCAACCACGGCGAGGCGCCGGTGCGCCGGGCCTGCTACTCGGCCGACCGCACCGGCCACATGATCCTGCAGACGCTCTTCCAGCAGTGCGTGAAGCGCGACGTCACCTTCTTCAACGAGTTCCAGGTCCTGGACATCGCCTTCGCCGACGACGACGGCCCGGCGGGCAAGCGGGTGGCCGGCGTGGTCGCCTACGAGCTGGCCACCGGCGACCTCCACGTCTTCACCACCAAAGCCGCCCTCTTCGCCTCCGGCGGCATGGGGCGGATGTACAAGATCTCGTCCAACGCGGTGAGCCTCACCGGTGACGGCCCCGGTCTGCTCTACCGCCGGGGCATCCCCATGCAGGACATGGAGTTCTTCCAGTTCCACCCGACCGGGATCTACAAGCTCGGCATCCTGCTCTCGGAGGCGGCCCGAGGGGAGGGCGGCATCCTGCGCAACGTCGACGGCGAGCGCTTCATGGAGCGCTACGCCCCGACGGTGAAGGACCTGGCCCCCCGGGACATGGTCTCCCGCTCGATCATGACCGAGGTCCGCGAGGGCCGTGGGGCGGGCGCCGACAAGGACATGGTCTACCTGGACCTGACCCACCTGCCGCCGGAGCAGATCGACGAGAAGCTGCCCGACATCACCGACTTCGTGCGGACCTACCTGGGCATCGAGCCCAAGAAGGACCCGATCCCCATCCAGCCCACGGCCCACTACGCCATGGGCGGCATCCCCACCAACGTCGAGGGCCAGGTCGTCATCGACGCCGACAACACGGTGCTCCCCGGCCTCTACGCCGCCGGCGAGTGCGCCTGCGTGTCGGTCCACGGGGCGAACCGGCTGGGCACCAACTCCCTGCTCGACATCGTGGTCTTCGGCCGCCGGGGCGGACGGGACATGGCCCGCTTCGTCACCGACGCCGACCAGCCCGAGCTCCCCGAGGCCCCCGAGGCCGAGGTCAACGCCCGCATCGACAAGATGAAGGGCGGTGACGGTGGGGGCAACACCGCCGACATCCGAGCCCGGCTCCAGGAGGAGATGACCAACAACGCGATGGTCTTCCGCACCGAGGAGAGCCTGGCCCACGCCTCCGACCTGATCGACCAGCTGACCGACGAGTACGAAGGGGTATCGATCGACGACAAGGGCCAGGTCTTCAACTACGACCTCACCGAGGCCCTCGAGCTGGGCTACCTCATCGAGCTGGCCAAGGTCACCGTGGCCAGTGCCCGGGCCCGGACCGAGAGCCGCGGCGCCCACTTCCGGGACGACCACCCGTTGCGGGAGGACGAGCACTGGATGAAGCACACCCTGGCCCACCGTGAGGACGACGGGGCGGTGCGCCTCGACTACAAGCCGGTCATCGGCGGGAACTACGAACCCATGGAGCGCAAGTACTGATGCAGGTCGAGCTGAAGGTCAAGCGCTACAACCCCGAGACCGACACCAAGCCGCACTGGGAGACCTACACGGTCGACATGGAGCCGACGGACAAGGTCCTGGACGCCATCCACGAGGTGAAGTACCACCAGGACGGGACGCTGGCGCTCCGCCGCTCCTGCGTGCACGGGGTCTGCGGCTCCGACGCGATGGTCATCAACGGCGTCAACCGCCTGGCCTGCACGCTGCTCATCCAGGAGGTGGGCGACAAGATCACCGTCGAGCCCATCCGGGGCTTGCCCGTCATCAAGGACCTCGTGGTCGACATGGAGCCCTTCTTCGCCCAGTACCGCTCGGTGCTGCCGTACCTGGTCACCACCGACGAGCCCGGCTACCGCGAGCGCACCCAGTCCTCCGAGGAGCGCGAGCGCTTCGACGACACCACCAAGTGCATCCTCTGCGCCGCCTGCACGACCTCGTGCCCGATCTTCTGGGGCAACTCGGGCTACGTCGGCCCGGCCGCCATCGTCAACGCCCACCGCTTCATCTTCGACAGCCGGGACGAGGCCGCCGCCGAGCGCCTCGACGTCCTCAACGAGCGCAGCGGGGTGTGGCGGTGCCGCACCGCCTTCAACTGCACCGACGCCTGCCCCCGGGGCATCAAGGTCACCCAGGCCATCGAGGAGGTCAAGCGGGAGATCCTCTACTCCCGGGTCTGACCGTCGGGCCGCTCAGGTGGCGAAGCTGACGGGGAAGGTGGCGACCCAGACCAGGGCGCCGAGGAAGATCACATAGCCGATGCCGAGCATGACGGCGCGGAGCCGCTCGCTGTCCAACTTCGTGCTGATGCCGGCGAAGAAGAGGGCCACGGCGAAGAGCACGACGCCCAGCACGTAGTTGCTGGCCCGCTGGATGTCCTCCCGGACTTCGGCCGCCGACGCCTCCGCCTCCTGGTCGAGGTCCGCGGCCTGCTCGGTCGCCGCCACCTGATACTCCGGCATGGCGAATGGCGTGGGTGGGGCGTCGGGGTTGACCAGGGCATCGGTGGCCAGCCAGGCATCGAACGCGGGCTGGAACTCGTCCCGGAACCGGTCGGCGTAGAAGTCGGTCAGCACCTCGTCGTCGTGGGCGTCGGCGTCGACCCACTGGATGAAGGTGGCGACGTCGACCTGTGTCTCGGCCAGGCCCTGGCCCTGGGCCCGCGCCGCCTCGACCCGGATGGCGTTGGTCGCGCTGGCGTCCTTGGCCTGCTCGCCGTTCCAGCGCGTGGCCTGGTAGCTGCTCCACGCCGTCGCCACCGCGGCCACGGCGAGCAGGATGGTGGCGGCCAGCTCGAGGCGCTCGCCGGTCGTGCGTCCGGTCATGTCAGAGGGGCAGACCAGCCTCGTCGCAGGGGGGGTCGATAGCGATGAGCTCGCTCTCGATCTCCCCGTCGATGATGCGCAGGGAACGTTCCATCGAATCGGGCTGGAGCCCACCCACGTCGTCCTGGAAGGGCTGGTTGAAGAAGACCAGGAGCAGCAGCAGGATCGTGATGACCGACGTGACCGACCCCATCAGCATCGCCTGGGTCATCGGCCCCTCGTTGCTGTCACCGAAGAACAGCATGAAGACGAAGATGACGGCTGAGACGAAGAACAGGACGATCCAGAGCGGGGTGGGGATGACCCCGTTGACGCCGTGGATGCGTTCGTTGCGGGCGTCCTGACGGGCAATCGTCTGGTCCATCCACCGGTCGTAGGCCGACTGCTCGGTCGCCGTCGCCGGCTCGTACTGGTGGAGGGTCTGGAACATGGCGGCACTCCACGGGTTGATCGAGTCACCCAAGGTCCCCCGCTCCAACTGGTCCCATTCCTCGCCTGCGACCGAACGGCCGTAGCAGACGAGCTCACCGGTGATCTCCTCGGCGACGGATGGTTCGAAGTACTGCGCCGTCTCCACTTGCTGGGTCAGGATCACCGCCTCGTCCTCGGCGCCGGAACGCGAGCCGTCGTAGGTGGCGAAGGAGAGGAACACGATGAAGCCGAGGAGGACCGAGAACCCGGTGGCCAGGACGCCGAAGACCCCCGAGGCCCGGTCACCGTCCTGGAACCAGCTGCCCTCGGGCGCCCGCCGGCGGTTGAGCAACATGGCGATGACGGAGAACGCGGTGACGAAGACGACGATCCCGGCGCCGACGAGGAGG
>DATDAH010000016.1:0-5805 GCA_036525535.1 Acidimicrobiales bacterium | reverse complement strand
TCGACTTCCTCGTGTTCCTGGCTGTTGCGGTCGCCGTGTACTGGCAGAGCCGGCAGGCGGGGGGCGAGACCCAGACCTTCTCGTTCGCGGCCAAGGCTCCGCCCATTCCCGAACGCCTCAGATCGATCTGGTGGCTGCGCCAGATCGACCGCATCGCGCTCGTCGTGCTCGTCGCGGGCGCCGTCGTGCTGCCCCTGGTCGTCACCGCCCCGTCCCGCCACCTGCTCTACACCTCGATCCTCGGCTTCGCCATCTGCGCCCTCTCGCTCACGGTCCTCACCGGGTGGGCGGGCCAGTTGTCCCTCGGTCAGATGGCGTTTGCCGGCATCGGCGCGCTGCTCACCGCCGCGTTCACGCGGGGCATCAACGTCGACATCGGGTGGGGCGAGACGCGGTTCCTCCACGCGGGGATCGAGGCCCTGCGGTTCGGGCCCTCGCTCGTGTTCTCGGCCCTGATCACCGCGGGCATCGCCGCGCTCATCGGGGTGGGCGCACTCCGCGTGCGCGGGCTCTACCTGGCCGTGGTGACCTTTGCCTTCGGCCTCGCCGCCCAGCAGTACATCTACCAGCGGCCGATCCTGCACGGCGACTTCACCGACTCGGTTCCGCTGCGTCGGACCGACATCTTCGGCATCGACATGACCTCACAGCGGTCCACCTACTACGTGACCCTCGTCGTCCTGGTCGTGGCCATCATCCTGGTGTCGCGCCTGCGGCGGACCGGCATCGGCCGGGGGACGATCGCCGTCCGGGACAACCCGGACACCGCGGCCGCCTACACGGTGTCGAACACCCGGACGAAGCTCCGGGCCTTCGCCCTGGCCGGGGGCCTGGCCGCGGTGGGGGGCTCCTTGCTCGCCGCCAACCTGCAGGGGGTGCCGAGCGATCGGGTCTTCACGGTCACGGACTCGCTCATGCTGGTGGCGATCGTGGTCATCGGCGGCTTGGGCTCGGTGTCCGGGACCGTCCTGGGGGCGGCGTGGGTCATCGGGTTGCCCGCCTTCTTCCCCGACAACGACATCGTCCCCCTCCTCACCTCGAGCATCGGTCTCCTCGTCCTGCTCCTCTACTTCCCGGGGGGCCTCGTGCAGATCGGCTATGCCGCCCGGGCGGCGATCGTCCGCTGGAAGGAGGAACGGCTGGGCGCGCCGCCGCCGAAGGCCCAGCACGCCGTCCCGGCCCGTCAAGCGGAGGCACGAGAGCCGCTACCGGAGGGTGTCCCCGCCCTCCGGGCCACAGAGATCGAGGTCCGGTTCGGGGGCATCCATGCCGTGGACCACGCCTCGATCGAGGTGAACGAGGGCGAGATCGTCGGTCTGATCGGCACCAACGGCGCCGGCAAGTCGACCCTCATGAACGCCATCGGCGGGTTCTGTCCGTCGTCGGGGACCGTCGAGCTCTTCGGCGAGCCGGTCGCCCGGTCCGCCTCGGCCCGGGCCCGCCAGGGCCTCGGCCGGAGCTTCCAGGCCGCCACCCTGTTCCCCGAGCTCACCGTCCGCGAGACCGTCCTCGTCGCCTTCGAGGCCCGCAAGCGCACGGGCCTGCTCTCGACCGCCCTGTTCCTGCCCCCGGCGATCCGCAGTGAGCGCCGGCACCGGTCCGAGGCCGACGAGCTCATCGACTTCCTCGGCCTCGGCCGCTACGCCGACATGTACATCGCCGACCTGTCGACCGGCACCCGGCGCATCGTGGAGCTGGCGGGCCTCCTTGCCCTCGACGCCCGCTTGCTCTGCCTCGACGAGCCGACGGCCGGCGTCGCCCAGCGGGAGACCGAGGCCTTTGGCCCGCTCATCAAGGAGATCAGGCGGGAGCTCTCGGCTTCGATGCTCGTCATCGAGCACGACATGCCGTTGATCATGAGCATCAGCGATCGCGTGTACTGCCTCGAGCTGGGCCATGTCATCTGCGAGGGGGTGCCCTCCGAGGTGCGCAACGACCCGGCGGTCATCGCCAGCTACCTCGGCACCGACGAGCGCGCCATCGCCCGCAGCGGCGCGGTCGCAACCGAGTCCGCCGGCGAGCCCGTCGTCTGACGTTGGCGGACATCGACGCGCTCCTCGAGGAGCTGACTCTCGACGAGAAGGCTTCCCTCACGGCCGGCGGCGACCTGTTCGCCACGGCCGCCATCGAGCGCCTCGGCATCCCGCGGGTCAACGTCACCGACGGTCCGAACGGGGCCCGCGGGTCGGATCTGCCCGGCATGGGTGGGACCCCGTCGACCTGCATCCCTTGCGGTTCGGCCATCGGGGCGACCTGGGACCCGGAACTGGCGGAGCAGCTCGGATCGCTGGTCGGCCGCGAGGCCCTCGACCGGGGTTGTCGTGGCCTGCTCGCCCCGACGGTCAACCTCCACCGTCACCCCCTCGCCGGGCGCAACTTCGAGTGCTACTCGGAGGATCCACTGCTCTCGGGTCGGCTGGCCGCGGGCTACGTGCGAGGCGTCCAAGCCAACGGCGTGTTCGCCACGGTCAAGCACTTCGTGGGCAACGACGCCGAGTTCGAGCGCGGGTCGATCAGCTCGGTGATCGACGAGCGCGCCCTCCGCGAGCTGTACCTGCTGCCCTTCGAGCTGGCGGTGAAGGAGGGCGGGGCCCTCGGGATCATGACGGCCTACAACCGGCTGAATGGCCGGTGGCTCACCGAGCAGCCCGCCCTGCTCGTCGACCTCCTCCGTGACGAATGGGGGTTCGAGGGCCTGGTCATGACCGACTGGTTCGCCATGGTCGACACGGTGTCCGCGCTCGGCGCGGGGCTGGACCTCGAGATGCCGGGGCCGGGACGGTCGCTCGGCTCGACGCTGGTGGAGGCGGTGGCCGACGGTCGGGTCGACACGGCCGACCTCGACGCTGCGTTGCGCCGCCAACTCGGGGCTCTCGACCGCCTCGGTGTCCTCGACCAGCCAGAGCCGCCGAACCGGCCGCAACCGCAGTCCGCCGACGACCTGGCTCTGCTGCGGCGGGCGGCCGCCGAGGCGACGGTGCTGATGACGAACGACGGCGTCCTGCCCTTGGATCGGCACGCGCTCCACCGGGTCGCCGTCGTCGGGCCCCGGGCCGCGGTGCCCTGCATCATGGGCGGGGGCTCGGCCCAGGTCACGCCGCACCGCCTGGTCAGCCCGCTGGAGGCGCTGACCGAGGCATTGGGCGACGGCGTCGAGATCGTCCACGCCCGCGGGGCCGAGGCCAGCCTCACGCCCACCGTGGTCGGCGGCGCCGTCCTCCGGGCGCCCGACGGCTTCGAGGTCGAGCGGTTCGCCGGGACCGACCTCGCCGGCGAGATCGTCGACCGCCAGCACCTCGACGAGCTGCGGTTCCTGGTGTTCAGCCTCGGCGCCGATGGCTCGAACGACTGGTCGGCCCGGGCGCGCGGGACGATCGTGCCCGACGAGGACGGCGTCTTCGAGCTGGGGCTGGCCCAGGCGGGGCAGGCTCGGGTGCTCCTGGACGGCGAGGTCGTCCTCGACGGTGTGGCCGACCCACCACCGCCCGGCGGCACGGAGATGTTCGGCATGGCCAGCCAGGACCTGCTGGCCGAGGTGACGCTCACCCGCGGGGTGCCGATCGAGGTCGTCGTCGAGTACGCCAAGGTCGACACCCTGGCCGCGTACTTCCGGGTGGGGTTCCGGACGCCCGACCCCGCCCCGCTCCTGGACCAGGCCGTGGCCGCGGCGACCGACGCCGACGTCGCCGTGGTGTTCGTCGGCACCAGCGGCGACTGGGAGACGGAGGGTCGAGACCGGTCCGGCTTCGGCCTTCCCGGCGGTCAGGACGAGCTGGTCCGCCGGGTCGCTGCGGTCAATCCGCGAACGGTGGTCGTTGTCAACGCCGCGGCCACGGTCGACCTGCCCTGGGCCGACGACGTGGCCGCAGTGCTCCAGTCTTGGTTCGGCGGCCAGGAGATGGCGGCCGGGGTGGCCGATGTCCTGGTGGGCGACGCCGAGCCGGGCGGGCGGCTCCCGACCACGATCCCGGTGCGGATCGAGCACAGCCCGGCCCACGACAACTTCCCGGGCGAGAACGGCGAGCTCCGCTACGGCGAGGGCGTGTTCATGGGCTACCGGGGCTACGAGCATTGCGCCGTCGAGCCCCGCTTCGCCTTCGGCCACGGCCTGAGCTACACGACGTTCGCCTTCGGAGCGCCGACGCTCTCGTCATCGACCTTCCGGGCGGGGGACACGCTGACGGTGTCGGTGCCGATCACCAACACGGGCGACCGGGCCGGCGCCGAGGTGGTGCACTGCTACGTGGCGCCGGAGGCTCCCCGGCTGGCCCGCCCGCCGAAGGAGCTCAAGGCTTTTACGAAGGTCCGGCTGGAGGCAGGGGAGTCGACGACGGTCGATCTCGTGCTCGACGACCGCAGCTTCGCCTACTGGGACCCCGGCCAGCCCGACTGGGAGGAGGTCTCGGCCAGGGCGGGAGCGATGTTCGGCCAGGCCGCCCAGGCGCGCCGGTCCCCGGGCTGGCACGTCGACCCGGGCCGCTATCAGCTGCTGATCGGCCGCTCCTCCCAGGACCTCGCCGCGACGGTCGACCTGGAGATACTCGCGGACTGAACGCGTGCCGCGCGCGGGTCGTCCTTGACGAGCGAGAGCGCGGCCGCTAAACAGTTGTTCAGCAGTTCGCAGGTGGGGATGAGAGCGCTAACAGCAGCGCTGATCCCGCCGTGGAGCCCAGGGGGAGATCTCATGTCCAAGCACCTCGCCGTCCTCGTGGCCGCCGGCGCGCTCCTGATCGGGTGCACGGCCGGGGACGACACCGCCTCCGAAGACACCGCGGGTGGCTCGGCCACCACCGTGGACTCGATCGCCGTTCCGACCGGCCCCGCCCCCGGCGTCACCGACGACACGGTCAAGGTCGGGGTGACCTACGTCGACCTCGCGTCGCTCGGAGAGGTCGTCAACATCGATCACGGGGACTACGAGGTCGCCTACCAGGCGCTGTTCGATGACATCAACGCCTCGGGGGGCATCAACGGCCGGATGATCGAGCCGGTGTTCGCCCCGGTGAGCCCGGTCGGTTCGGAAGGGGCCGAAGCCGCCTGTGTGCAGCTCACCCAGGATGACCCGGTCTTCGTCGTCACCGGCTTCTTTCTCGACGACGCGGTGCTCTGTCCCCTGGAGGCCCACCAGACCGCGGTGATCGGCAGCACGATGACGGCTGAGCGCCTGGAGCGGGCCCAGGCCCCCTGGTTCACGGCCGAGGGGAGTACCGACCTCCAGAGCGACATCGTGCGGGCCTTCGCCGACGCGGGTGAGTTCGACGGCACGCTCGGGGTGTACGCCGGCCCGGGCGAGGAGGCCCAGCTCAACGACGTCGTGCTCCCGCTCCTCGACGAGCTCGGTGTGGAGGTCGCCGAGTCGGCCGCAGGTGACGCGTCGGCCGCCAACGCGGGCGACATCACCGCGGCCAACGCGGCGACGGCCGTCATCGCCGAGCGGTTCGAGTCCTCGGGTGTGGACCAGGTGCTGCTCCTCGGGACGGCCGGCCTGGGCTGGGCCAGCGGAACGCAGTCGCTCGACTACCGGCCGCAGCTGTTCCTGACCGATCCCAACTCCGTCCTCGCCTTTGCCGGCGACCCCGCTGGCAACGACCTCTCGGTGCTCGACGACGCGGTCGCCGGCAACCTGTACGGCCCGGCGGAGAACATCTATGCCTTGGACGCGATGCAGGAGTGCATCGGGGTGGTCGAGGACAACGGCGGTGACGTTCCCGACCCCGCGACCACCCCCGAGGGTGAGGACCTCTACGTCTCCGGGTTCACCGCCTGCGACGACGTGACGCTGCTCCGGGCGCTCCTCGAAGCCGC
>DATDAH010000015.1:0-5209 GCA_036525535.1 Acidimicrobiales bacterium | reverse complement strand
GTTCATCTCGCCGCCTCAGGAGCGGGGCAATCACTCCATCGAAGCAGTGTCAAGGTGGGCCGTGCGACACCGTCGGTCCGGCATGGGGGCGCCACTCTCACCCTAGAGCTCGCCGCCTTCCCCGGACGGCGCCATCGGGCTCAGAACCCGACGCACGATCGGATGACACCCCCGATGTCGTGGGAGTTCGAGCGCGACCGGGTCGGTTCGGCAGTGTCGGTTCAGTCCGCGGCCCCGGGTGGGGGTTCGCCGCCAATCCGCTGGACCCGCGTTCCCGGGGTCGTTCATCGGCGCCGTGCGAGCGCGGCCATAGCGAAGGCGTAGGACGTGTCCGGGGGCGGTAGGCGTCCTTGGCGGGCCGCCGTCAGGGCGTCGGCCGAGGTGACGACGGCCATGTGGGTGAAGGCCTGCGGCGTGTTGCCCAGAGCCTCACCGGTCGTGGGGTCGACCATCTCCGAGAAGATGCCGACGTCGTTGGCCAACCCCAGCAGCGACTCGATCAGCTCGTCGGCCTCGTCGAGGCGACCGGCGTGGATCAGGCAGTCGAGCAACCAGAACGAGCACAGCAGAAAGGCCCCCTCTGCGCCCTCCAGGCCGTCGGGGTCGAGATACCGGCGGACGAGTGTGCCGTCGCTCAGGTCGCGGGTGACCGTCTCCACGGTCCGGGTCACGTCGGGGTGGCCTACGGGCAGGAAGCCCAGGGCAGGGACCAGCAGGCTGGAGGCGTCGGCGACGGGGCGGCCGGCCGCCTGCACGAACCAACCGTCGGGCGAGCCCTCAGTGCGGAGCCAGTCAGCCACCAGGTCGCGTTCGCGTTCCCACCGAGCGACCGGGCCCGACAGCTGGCCGGCCCGGACCATGCGCACGGCCCGGTCGAGGGCCACCCAGCAGTTCAGCTTGGAGTGCACGAAGTGGCGAGGCTCGTCGCGGATCTCCCACATGCCGTGGTCGGGGTGGCGCCACGACTCGACTGTCCGTTCTGCCACCCGGGCCAGGAACTCGCAGTTGGAGGTCGTCAGCTCGCCCCCGGCGGCGACGAAGCCCCACGCTGCCTCGAGCAGCTGGCCGTACGAGTCGAGCTGCACCTGACCGGCCGCCGCGTTGCCCACCCGCACCGGCCGCGAGCCCCGATGGCCGTCCAGGTGGTCAAACTCGACCTCGGGGAGCAGCCGCTCCCCGGTCACCCGATACATGATCTGCAGGTCTTCGGGCCGGCCCGACCCCGTGCGCTCCAACCAGCCCTTGAAGGCGGCGGCCTCGCCCAGCGACCCGAGGATCACCAGCGACGTCAACGTGAGCGTGGCGTCGCGGATCCAAGTGAACCGGTAGTCCCAGTTGCGGCCCCCACCGATCCACTCGGGCAGCGACGTCGTCCCGGCCGCCACCACCGCCCCCGTGGGGGCGTAGGTGAGGGCTTTGAGCACGAGTGCCGAGCGGTGGACTGTGCGAGCGTGCTCGCCCTCGTACCGGCAGCCGGCGAACCATTCCTCCCAGAAGGCGACGGTCTCGCCGAAGCGGGCTCGAAAGGCGGCCCGAGTGCTCACCGACCCGTCCGCACGCTGCTCCGCCGCCGGCGTCCAGGCCATCTCGACGAACTCCTCCTGGCCCGCGGCCAGCGACCACGCCGCAGCGACACCGTCCTCGTCACCCTCGACGGGTCGGGTGGCCCGCACCCAGAGCGCGTCGGGCCCGCCGACGATCGACCAGGACGTGTCCGACATCCGGGTGAACCGCGGTCGAACCGCCCCGTACTCGGGGCGGGGGTCGAGACGGACCTCGGCAGTCACGCCGCCCCCCAGGCAACGGACCCGGCGCAGCACCGCGTGACGGGTGGTCACTTCGGCCGGGTGCTCGGGGTCGAAGCCGGCGACGGGCATGCAGTCGGTCACCTCGAGCAGGCCGGACGCCGTCTCGAAGCGGGTGGCGAGCACCATGGTGGCGGGCAGGTACGACCGCTCGACGGCCACCACCTCCTCACCCGGAGCGACGGAGAAGTTGCCGCCGCGCTCGTCATCCAGGACCCGGCCCAGGACCGATGGCGAGTCGAAGCGAGGGAAACAACACCAGTCGATGGACCCGTCCCGACCGACCAGAGCCAGCGAGTGGCAGTCCCCGATGACGCCGTAGTCGCCGATCCCGTTCACCGTGGCCTCCCCTTCGGCCGCTGAGCTTACGGTCGGCAGGCCTCGGTCCTCCGGCCCGACAGCCGCCGGGCCGGGGCGGGCGACCTGCCGCGCCACCGCGGCGGTCAGGCGGTGATCTCGTCGACGATGCCGGACGATCACCGAGCGGATCGGGCCGGTGTCGATGCCGAAGGTCTGGCGGGCGGAGTTGTCCTTGTCGAGCGAGTCATGGAGCGGCCCTCACGTAACCGGATCGAGCGAGCTGAGCCGCTCTGCCCTGGCCCAGGGTCCGCTTGGGCATCACCCGATCGCCGTCGGAGAACGCACCCGACCGAGGCTCGGCGGGTCCTGTGGTGACACCGCCGACACCGGCGTTCGAGTCCCGCTGGACGCCTGTACTGCCGTCGAGAACGTGCCTAGTGGCCTTCGACGAGCTCCTGCAGTGCTTGGGCGATCTCCGCGACCTCGGCGTCGCCCCCTGCTACGGCCATCACGAGGTCGTAGACGGTGCTGTTGTCGGCCTGTTCTGCGGGTAGGCCGTTGAGGTGGAGGAAGACGGCGGTGGCGAGCCAGCCGAGCCGCTTGTTGCCGTCAACCAGCGGATGGTGCTTCACGATGGACTGCAGGAGCGCGGCGGCTTTGGTCCACAGGTCCGGGTAGGCGTCCTCGCCGAAGGCGCTGGTCCGTGGTCGGCTGGCGGCATGCTGAGCCCCATGGCCGGCGACGAGCAGCACGAGCGCACCGGAGCGCCGGCCCGATCCGACGTCCGTGATCAGCGGGTCGGGCGGGCCTTCCTGGCCGCCAGTGCGATCGGCGCGGCCCGGACCCTCAACGCGTGGCGCCCGGTGAGCCGCACCGGTCGGACCTCGGTCATGGCGTTCCCCGGCGGCCTGACTGTGTCCGAGCTGCCACTGCACTCGCTGGCCTGGCAGGCCGCGGCGACGGCGGGTTTCGTCGCCGCTGGGGGCCTCCGGTCGCGGGCCGGTCGGGCCGGCCTGGCGCTCACCGCAGCGTCCTGGGCCGGCCTCGTCGGCCTGGACCGGGTCGCGGCCCGGGCCGACGACGTGCTCGAGGCGGCCCTCGTCGAGGGGCTCGGCCCGGACTACCGGCGCCGGATGGCCGCCACGTTCGCTCCCCCCGAGGACGTCCCCATCACCCGCCGGCAGGTCGCCAACCCCCTGCCCCCGCTGCGCCGCCGCTATGCCACGACCCGCGACGTCCCCTACGGCGAGCACGGGCGGCGGAACCACCTCGACGTCTGGCGCCGAGCCGATCTCGCCGACGACGCCGGCGCCCCCGTGCTCGTCCAGGTCCACGGCGGGGCGTGGGTGACGGGCAGCAAGGAGCAGCAGGGCGCCGCGCTGATGGGCCACCTCGCCGAGCGCGGCTGGGTGAGCGTGGCCGTGAACTACCGCCTCGCCCCCCGCAGCACGTGGCCCGACCAGATCGTCGACGTCAAGCGGGCGATCGCTTGGGTGAAGGAGCACATCGCCGAGTACGGGGGCGATCCCGACTTCGTCGTCATCACCGGCGGGTCGGCGGGAGGGCACCTGTCGGCCCTCGCCGCGCTCACCGCTGGCGAGCGCGCCTTCCAACCGGGCTTCGAGGACGCCGACACCAGCGTGCAGGCCGCCATCCCCATGTACGGGGTCTACGACTTCACCAACCGGGACCGCACCGGGCGGGCCGACATGGAGGACATGCTGTCCCGGCTGGTCCTCAAGTCACGGCTCGCCGACGCCCGCGAGACCTGGGAGCAGGCGAGCCCCATGACCTGGGTCGGCTCCGGGGCCCCGCCGTTCTTCATCGCCCACGGGGCGAACGACAGCCTCGTGCCCGTCGAGCAGGCCCGGTCGTTCGCCTCGATGCTGCGCGGGGCCTCCGACCAACCCGTCGTCTACGCCGAGCTGCCCCGGGCCCAGCACGCCTTCGACATCTTCTCGTCGGTGCGGACACTGCACACCCTGCGGGCGGTCGACCGGTTCCTCGCCGTCGTCCGCACCGCCCACGGGGCCCGTGCCGTCCCCACCGAGGCTGCCGAACCGGCGGCGCCCGCCTCGTCGGAGGACCCGACGCCATGACGACGAACCGCCGACTCGCCCTCGCCCAGCGGCCCCACGGCCTGTTGGCCGAGGCCGACGTCCGGCTCGAGGAGGTGGCCCTGCCCGACCTCGAGGAGGGAGAGGCGCTCATGCGCACGACCTACCTCTCGATCGACCCGACGGTGCGGACCTGGGTCTCCGAGGCTCGCAGCTACTTCCCACCCGTGCAGATCGGTGAGGTGGTGCGCTGCTCGGGCACCGGGGTGATCGTGGATTCCCGGGCCGAGGGGCTGGCCGTGGGGGACCTCGTGTACTCCCTGCCGGGGTGGCAGGAGCACGCCGTGGTCCGCGACGACGTGTTCACCACCAAGCTCGATCCCGGCACCGACCTGCTCGCCGCGCTCGGGGTGCTCGGCAACAACGGGATCACGGCCTGGATCGGGATGCTCGACATCGGTCAGCCGGAGGAGGGCCAGACCGTGGTCGTCTCCGCCGCGGCCGGCGCCACGGGGTCCATCGCCGGCCAGCTCGCCCGTCTCCGTGGCTGCCGGGTGGTCGGGATCGCCGGGCGGGACGACAAGTGCGCCTTCGTGGTCGACGAGCTGGGCTTCGACGCCTGCGTGAACCACCGCAGCCCCGACTTCGTCGAGGAGCTCCGAGCCGCCACCCCGGATCGTGTCGACGTCTACTTCGACAACGTCGGCGGGCCGGTCCTGGATGCGGTGCTGCGCCGGCTGGCGATGAACGCCCGGGTGGTGCTCTGCGGGGCCATCGCCGTCTACAACGCCGAGCACCGACCGCCGGGCCCGGCCAACTACCTCGAGCTGATCACCTTCCGGGCCCGGATGGAGGGCTTCAACGCCTTCGACCACTGGGACCGCTTCGGCGAGATCACCCACGAGCTGTCCGCCCTCCTCGACGCCGGCCGCCTGGTGCACCGCGAGCACGTGCTCGACGGGCTCGAGCGGGCACCCGAGGCCCTCAACATGCTCTTCACCGGCGACAACACAGGCAAGCTCGTCGTCCAGGTCAGCCCAGCGGCGT
>DATDAH010000014.1:0-11104 GCA_036525535.1 Acidimicrobiales bacterium | reverse complement strand
GGAACGGGGCCAGCTGCTCGACCCGGTCCTGGACGTCGCGTACGTAGATGATGCGACTCTCGTTGGTGACGAAGTTGGAGATCAGGGGCTCGACCTCACCGAAGCGCAGGGCGAACGCCGCCTGCCGCCACCACGAGTTCATGGCCACCCCGCCCGAGCCGTCATACCGGCTGGTGACGGTCTCGCCGCCCGCGGTCTGATAGTCGATCTCGTCCCGGGTGGCCCCGACGATGGAGTACCCGTCGAGGTTCTCGCCGACGTAGATGCCGGGCTGGACGACGTCGACGGTCGAATCGCCGCTGTCGACGGGGATGTCGCCGAGGACGAAGTCGGGGCGGCCCTCGGTGGTGACGGCGTTGGCCGGGGCCACGGCCGCGCCGTACCCGTGGGTGAACGCCACCCGCTGGCCCTCCCAGGACTGCTGCGGGATGCCCGAGGTGCTGAGCTCTCGGGCCGAGATGACGACCTGGGTCGTCTCCCCGTCGATCTCGTAACGGTCCACGTCCAGGTCGTTCAGGCGGTAGAAGGGCCGCTCGGCCTGGAGCTGCTGATAGGTGTCGGTGACGACCCCCGGGTCGAGCAGGCGGATGTTGCGAACCGTCTCGTCGTTGTCCTGCAGTTGCTGGGAGGTGAGGTCCTCGTTGTAGTCGAACGGTCGGGTGCTGACCTCGGCCAAGCCCATGGCTGCTCGCGTCGCCTCGATGTTGCGCTCGATGTAGGGCGCCTCCCGAGAGGACTCGGCCGGCTCGACCCGGAAGCGCTGGATGAACGAGGGGTAGATGCCCCCCGCCACGACGGCGACGAAGCCCCACAGGCCGACGGCAAGGACCGGAAGGACCCAGCCCCGGCGCCAGATGTTGACGATGAGCAGGGCCATGGACAGGACCGCGATCATCAGCAGCAGGTAGGTGGCCGGCAGTTGGGCCTTGACGTCGGTGAACAGGGCGCCGTCCACCGTGCCCCGGGTGGACAGCGTGAGCTCGTAGCGCTGCAGCCAGTAGTCGGCCACCTTGACCAGGGCCAGGAGAGCCAGCAGGACCGAGAGGTGGGCCTTGACCTGGGGCGTCACTCGGGGCCCGGGGTTCTGCACCCGAATGCCACCGTTGAGGTAGTGGGCCACGGCGGTGATCAGCAGGATGATGACCAGCGCGGCGAACAGCCAGGAGACCACGAAGGACAGGAAGGGCAGCTGGAAGACGTAGAAGCCGATGTCGGTGTGGAACTGTGGGTCCTCCACCCCGAAGTCGACGCGGTTGATGAACAGCAGCCACTGGTCCCACTGGCTGGAGACACCGGCCCCGGCGATGACGGCGAACAGGAAGGCCACGCCCGCCCGGACCCACCCGGCCCGGGTGTCGACGATGTCGTGGTAGCGCCGGAGCAGGTCCTCCTCGGGACCCATGGGCGGGAACCGGGGAGCGATGCGGTCAGCGATGACCAGGTTGGCGAAGCAGAGGGCGAAGAAGACCCCGATGAAGATCCCGGCGAGGCTGAGCTTGGCCCCCAGGATCGTCCGGAAGGTGTTCGCCTTGCCCAGGGACTCGAACCAGAGGTAGTCGGTGTAGAAGCCGGCGATGCCCCGCAGCGAGGTGATCAGGAGGAACAGGCCGACCGCGACGAGGATGAGGATGACACGGCCCCGAGGCGAGAGTCGGCGCTGTCGGCGACGGCGCGGCGGGGGCATGTCTGACGGGGCCCGCATGGATGGGGGACTCTACTGAGCTAACCGCCCAGAGATTCCGCGGCCACCTCGGCAGCCAGGGGCAGGATGCGATCGGTGCGCCAGGCCCGGAAGGCCTCCCGCACCGGCCGGGACAGATCGACCCGCTCACCGTCATCGTCGGCGGTGGCCGCGCTGACCCGCTGTTCGATGTCGTGGCGGACGCCGTCGGCCACCGCACCGGCCAGGCGGGCGGCGAGATCACCCACGGCCCCGGTGGCGCCGCCCCGCTCGCCCACGGCCTCCCGCAGGCGGGGCTCGATGGCCGTCGCCAGGCGCACGACCCGAGCGTCGTCAGGGCCGAGGAGCTCGTCGAGCCCGAGTTGGCCGCGGCGGTCCTGGCGCAGGCGGTCCAGGACCTGGTTCTGCTCGTCGGCCAGGGCCCGGCGCAGGCGACGAGCGAGGTCATCGGCCAGGACGGCCACAGGATCGGCTTCCTCCTCCTCGGGTGGGGCCTCGATGGGGTCCACCGCGACCGCGAACGCGGGCTCGGAGGCGACGTCCTCGTCCTCACCCGAGCGGAGGCGGTCGAAGAGCGGGAGGACCAGGGCCTCGTCCTCCCGGGCGACCTGCTCGGCGGCCGCGGGCGGCGCCTCGTCGGTCCCGGCGACCTCGTCGGAGCCCTCGACCGGCTCGTGCGGCTCCTCCTCGAGCGTTTCGGCTGCGGCTGCCCCGTCACCGTCGTCCTCGGCATCGGACCCGACATCAGGCTCGTCTTCGCCCTCGGGGGGCGGCTCGGCGGCCGGACCTTCAGCCTCCTCGCCCTCCACCGGACCGAGCACGCGCATCTCCTCGAAGGCGGCCACCGTGGCCTCGACCTCGACCAGGGGCGGGACGGCGTCGGGGTCCGCCTCCTCGTCGCCGGCGTCGACGGCCGCGGCCGCCAACCGCTCGGCGGCCACCCGCTCGGCCGCGGTCGGCGGGTCGAGGATCGGCAGACCGGCGACCCGGGCCGCGGTGATCTCGGCCTCCATCGCGTGCAGGTCCTCGGGGGTCACCTCGTCGTCATCGGGGCCGAGCCGACGACCGGCCCGCTCGGCCGCGGCCTGGGCCGACGGCACCGCCACCCCCAGCTCCTGGGTTGCCTCCTGGACGGTCTGAGCGACGACCTCGTAGGCCTCGAGCAGGCGCTCGCGGCCGACCCGGAGCTGTTCGATCTGGCGGCGCAGGACCTTGCGACGACGGACGAGATCCTCCAGCACCCGCCGGCGGACGGTCTGGGCCTCGGTGACCATCGCCCGCCCTCGGTGCTTGGCGTCCTCCAACTCGGCGGTCACGTCGACGCGGGCTTCAGCCAAGGCCGCCTCCAGGGAGGCGATGGTGGCCCGCAGCTCGGCCTCCCTGGCCTGGGCCTGGCGCAAGCTCCCGACGGCGTCCGTCAGCAGGCTCTGCACGGCCTCGGGGTCCAGCCCCCGGAAGCTGTGCGGGAGCTCGATGTCCAGGAGGCGGTCGGCATCCGTGGAACCCGGGTCGCTCACTCTCCCGATCGTAGGGGCGACTCGAGGTCCGTGGCGTGACCGCCGAGGTCGTCGAGCGCCTCGAGGGCGTCCTGGAGGGTCTCGACGGGGACGATCTCCATGTCGCCGGTCACCCGACTCCTGGCATCGTCTTCCTCGCCGGCGGGGACCAGGAAGAGCTCGGCCCCGGCCTGTTCTGCGGCGAGGGCCTTGAGGTCGACCCCGCCGATCGGGCCGACCCGGCCGAGGCCGTCGATGGTGCCGGTGACGGCGACGGGCACGCCGTTGCTGATGTCGCCGGGTGTCAGGACGTCGAGGACAGCCAGCGTGAACGCCAGGCCGGCGGACGGACCGCGGACCTGGCCGGGGTCGATGGTCACCTCGAAGGGGAAGTCGTACTCGACGTCGCGGGTGGTCAGGCCGGCGACGCCCAGGAACGGCTCGTCGGGAGCGTCGGGGAAGGCAGCCAACTCGACGGTCACCGGGCGGCGGGGACCGTCCGCGGGCTCGACGACCATCGTCAGCTCGTCGCCCGGAGCGAGCTTCTCGATCTCGGCCACGAGGTCTTCGACCCGGTCGACCCGCTGTCCGGCCGCCCGCACCACCGTGTCGCCGGGGTTGATGAACCCGTCGGCCGGTGCGCCGGGAACGATGTCGGCCACGGTTGCGCCGGTACCGGAGACCACGTCGTAGCCGAGGTGCTCCAGCGCGACCACGACGGCGGTGTCCTCGGAGTTGTCCATCAGCTGCTGGTTGAGCTGCTGGTTCTCCTCGGGCGTCTGGCCGCCGTCGATCTGGTCGGCGGGGACGAGGTCGACGTCGGGCGACAGCTCAGCCTGCAACCACTCGAACCCGTTGATCCGGTCCTGGCTGATGGTCACCGTGGTGAACAGCAGGTCGTCACCGGCGGGGAAGGTCTCGGCCCCCTCCACCCTGATGGTGGGCTCGGTCGGGCGGGCGGAGCCCGGGGCGATCGTGTAGTACGGCAGCTCGACGACGAGGGCGAACAGGCTGGCGGCCACCACGAGCACGCCGATCGCCCCGACGAACCAGGGCCATCGGGCGCGCCGCGACGGGCCCGGAGGGCTGAGGGGAGGTTCGGGCGGGGCCACGGGTAGGGTCGCCGATGTCGTGTCCACGGTGGTACTGACGCTCGTGGTGGTAGGGGGCTCGATTGCTGTCGCGGCGAGGCTCGCCGGCAGCGGGGAGCGCAAGCCTGCCACGGAACCGCCCGTCCGCCACCGCGCCCGGCGTCGGAAGGCGAAGGCGGCCCGACGGGCCGCCGCGGCGCCCAGCCGCGCCGTGCTCGCGGACAGGGTCTCGCCCCGGCCCGGCCTCCTGGTCCGCGTGCGGGCCGGCGTCACGCTCGTGGTCATGATGGCCATGATCGGTGCCGGCATCGCGCTGGGCCTCCTGTTGGGGGTCCAGGTGATCAGCCGAACGCTCGAAGCCGCGGTTCAGTAACCGGTGAGCGGGGGGGGCGATGCCACCCCCTTGGTTTCGGTGCCTGGTTACCGGCCGAAGAGGCCGCGGCGGGGGGCGCCGACGTTGGTGTCGGCCTCATCGGCCTCGGCCGGGGCCGGGGGGTCGAAGGTGAGACCGGTCGGGGGGTTCGGCAGGGCGTCGATGACCGACGGGTCCGACACCGAGGGCGGGGCCACGAAGGACGGCAGCGGCTCGGGCTCGAAGGCCAGGTCGACCGACTCGGCGAGGAGCTCGGACCCGGCCTCGGGCTCGGCCCACACCTCGCCGTCGAAGGCCGCGGGGACCTCGTAGGCGGGAGCCGCCGGGGCAGCCTCGAGGCTGTTGGCCAGCTCAGGGACGAAGCCGAGGTCACGACCGGCGAACGCCGGGGCGACCGGGGCCTCGGTGGCGACACCACCGGGGCCGATCTCGACCTTGAAGTAGGGGCGGAAGTCGAAGTTGACCTCCTCCATCCTGAAGATGCGGGCGCCGTCGACGCCGTCGCCGTTGCGGAGCCTCTCGACGAATCGGACGGCCTCGTCGAGTTCCTCAGCCTGGTGATACCCGGGCTGGCCATCCGCCGTGCGGTAGATCACCATGTGCGACAAGACATTCTCCTTTTCGTGATGCCTGCCCCGCTCCGTCGGCTGGGCGCGTACAGACTTGAGGCCATGACAACGGATCCGGCGGCTGAGGACGTGGCCCTCGCCGGGCACCAGGACGACGAGGCCACCGTGCGGACGGGCCTTCGGGCCGCCGATCCCCGGGTCCGGGTCGTGGCCCTCGGCGCCCTGGCCCGGCTCGGGTGCCTCGGCGCCGAGGAGCTGGGCACGGCGATGGCCGATCCCGACCCTTCCGTCCGCCGCCGCGCTGCTGAGGAGGCGGGCCGAGCCGCGACCGCCGACCCCTCGCGGCCCTCCCTCCTCCCCCTCCTGGGGGACCCCGATCCCACAGTCGTGGAGGCGGCGGCGTGGGCGTGCGGCGAGCGTCAGCCGGTGGCCCCGGGCACCGTGGCCGCGTTGAGCGAGGTCGCCGTCGACCACGAGGACCCCCTCTGTCGTGAGGCCGCGGTGGCGGCGCTGGGCGCCATCGGGGACGACGCCGGTCTCGCCGCCATCCTGGCCGCCACGGGCGACAAGCCCGCCGTTCGGCGCCGAGCGGTCATCGCGCTGGCCCCCTTCGAGGGACCGAACGTCGACGCGGCCCTCCAGCGGGCGCTGGAAGACCGCGATCGACAGGTGCGACAGGCCGCGGAGGACCTGCTCAACGCGGGCTCGGGGAGTCCTACGGCGTGAGCAGGTCCGAGGGGGTCACCTCGGCGGTCTGGCCCTCGAAGTCCTGGGGATCGCCCAGGAACTCGTAGTACCCGAGCTCCTCGTTGTACTGCATGAGCTGCAGGACCTCTTCGGGGAACTTGTCGTCGATGCTCGTGTTGAACGGGCTCGTGGGCAGCGCCAGCCCGGTGACCAGGTCCTCGAGGTTGTAGGACTGCTCCATCACCGCCGGCCGGGTGAGCTCGGTGGCGTTGGTGAGGGTGTCCACCAGGAGGGCCCCCATCGTCCACCCGTAGGCGACGATCGTGTTGTCGAGGTCGATGTCGGGACCGCCGTACTGACGACCCTTCTCCTGGAACAGGGTCATGGCCTCGTCGTCGGCCCACTGCGGGTCCCGGGGGTCCATGAACGCGGTGACGCTGATGATCCCGTCGGCCGCCCCCTGCTCGGCCAGCCCCACGAGGGTCGGCGAGGTGCAGGTGCCGGAGATGAAGATCGTCGGCTCCCAGTTGGTGCCGTTGATGGCGTTCAGCGTGGTCGGGCAGGCCAGGGCGGTGGTGCCGAGCACGACGGCATCGGCCCCGCTGTCGGCCAGGCTGGTGATCTGTGAGCTCGTGTCGGTGTTGCTGATCTCGTAGGTCTCCTCGGCCACGACCTCGATGTCCGTGCCCTCGATGGCGGCGTTGAAGGTGTCGACGTAGGCCCGACCGAAGTCGTCGTTCTGGGTCAGCAGGGCGACCTTCGCGTCGGGCTGGTTCTCCTCGAGGTGGTTGGCGTACATCACCGCCTCGAGCGAGTAGGAGGGGAAGGAGCCGATCGTCCACGGGTGGGCCGGGTCACCCCACAGCGGCGAACCCGTGCCGGCGTAGAGGTTGGGCACGCAGTCCTCGTCGAGGCTGTCCCAGATGGCCAGGTTGTTCGCCGTGCCGATCACGTTGAAGAGGGCGAACACGCCGTCCTCGTTGACCAGCCGTTGCACGTTGGTGGCGGTCCGACCCGGTTCGTAGCCGTCGTCCAGAGCGGTGAACTCGATCTGGCGCCCGTCGACACCGCCCAGCTCCTCGTTCACGTAGTCGAAGTAGGCCTGGTAGCCGGTCGAGATCTCGGCAAAGGCAGCGAAGGTGCCCGACTGCGGGAAGCTGGACCCGATCTTGATGGAGTCGTCGGTGACGCCCTGGTTGAAGTCGGTGGTGCAGTCGTCGAGGTGCAGGTACTCGGCGAACTCGTCGCTGGTCCCCTCCGCGGCGGCCTCGTTGGCGTCGCTGTCGCCCCCGGTGTCCTCACGACCGCCACCACAGGCGGCGGCGATCAGGGCGAGAACCACGAGCAACCCGCCGAGCGCGCCCAAACGGTTGGATCGGATCATTCCATTGCTCCCCTCGGTGCTCAGACTGCAGCGTCATCCACCGTAGGCGACCCACCCGGATCGGGGGTGGCGGCGGCGGGATCCGGCCCCCGACGGACCTTCCGCCACTGCCCGTCCCGGCCCGACCGGCGCAGCACCGTGGCCTCCAGCTGGCGGAGCCCGCCGAGGATCCCGCCGGGCAGCACCAGCATCATGACGATGAGCACGCCCCCGAAGATGACCCGGGACAGCTCGGCGTTGACGTCGGAGGAGAGCTCGGGGACGAAGACGATGAACAACGAGCCGAGGACCGGGCCGAGGATGGTGGCGGCGCCACCGATGACCAGGGCGGCCAGGAACTCGATGGAACGGCTGATCGTGTACTGGGAAGGGTCGACGCGGTCGAGCACGGCGGTGTTCATCACGAAGAGCGATCCGCCCAGACCGGCGATCATGGCGCTGATCCCGAAGGTAGCCACCTTGTAGCGAGCCAGGCTGACACCCAGCACCTCGGCCGCGACCTCGCCGTCACGGATGGCGATGATGGCCCGGCCCACCCGGCTGCGGATGAGGTTGCGCACGAAGACGAAGGTGACCACGGCGAAGGCCAGGACCACGTAGTAGGCCCACTGGTCCTCGGTCAGGCCCGACGCCCAGTCCGGGGGCTCGAACGACGGCACCCGGATGCCGGTGCTCCCGCCGGTGACGTCGGAGTACTTCTGGATGACCAGCGGGAAGAGCGTGGCCAGGGCGAGGGTGACCAGGGCGAGGTACAGGCCGCTGATGCGCAAGGCGGGCAGGCCGACGAGCACGCCGATGGCCAGGCAGAGCACCATGGCCACCGGAATGGTCGGGAGGTGCGACCACCCGTGGTCGGCGGTGAGGATGGCGGTCGTGTAGGCCCCGACACCGAAGAACGCGCCGTGTCCGACCGAGATCTGGCCGTTGAACCCGGTCAGCAACCCGAGGCCGAGCACGGCGATCGAGATGGCGATGACGCTCGTGAGCTGCGCCGTCCGGAACTCGACGAAGTACTGCGGTATGTAGAGGACGAGCGCGGCGAGGGCCACGGCGACGATGCCCAGGACCACCCGCCGGGGCGTGAGCGCGAGACGACTCATACGCGGGTGACCACCGCTCGGCCGAAGAGGCCCTGGGGGCGCACCAGCAGCACGATGAGGATGAGCAGGAAGGCCGAGCCCAGCTCGAAGCCGTTGAAGAAGTCGATGTACTGGCCGGCCAGGGTCTGGGTCACGCCGACGATGAGGCCGCCGACCACCGCGCCCAGCGGGCTGTCGAACCCACCGAGGGTCGCCGCGGCGAAGGCGTAGATGAGCAGGCCCTGCATCAGGTTCAGGCTCAGGTTCAGCTGCGGCGCGGCCAGGGCGCCGGCCAAGGCGCCGAGGGCCGCGGCCAGGCCCCACCCCAGCATGAGGATCCGGCCCACCCGGATGCCGACCAGCTGGGCGGACTCCGCGTTCGAGGCCACGGCCCGCATGGCCAACCCGACCTTGGTGTGCTGGAACAGCAGGTAGAGCAGCCCGACGACCACGAGCAGGATCGCGACGATTCCCGTCGTCTCCTTGGTCACGGTGACGTCCCCGAAGGTGACCAGCGACTCGTTGGAGAAGATGCGGGGGAACACCCGGCCGTCGGTGCCGTAGATCCACCCCGCCAGCGCGTTCGTGGCGATGAAGATGCCGATGGTGACGATGACGATGGCCAGGACGTTGTCGCTGCCGACCGGCCGGATCAGGGTCCGTTCGATGATCGCCCCGCCGACCACCGAGACGGCCATGGCGGCGAGGATGGCGAACACGACGGGGAACCCGTTGTCGGCCAGGATCCAGGCGATGAAGGTCGAGAACATGGCCATCTCGCCCTGGGCGAAGTTCAGCAACGAGGTGGAACGGAAGATCAGGACGAGGGCCAGCGCCAGCGCGGCGTAGATGGCGCCCTGCTGGATGCCGTTGATCACCTGGTTGAAGAACAGTTCCACGGTTGCCTCCCCTCAGATCCCGAGGTACGCCTTGCGCACGGACTCGTCGGCCTGCAGCTCCGCCGCCGTGCCCTGGGCCACGATCAGGCCGGCCTCGAGCACGTAGCCCCGCTCGGCGATGCCGAGGGCCAGGTTGGCGTTCTGCTCCACGACGAGCAGGGCGGTCCCCTGTTCCTGGTTCAACACCTGCAGCCGTCGGAACAGCTCCTGGGTCACGAGCGGGGCCAGGCCCAGCGACGGCTCGTCCAACAGCAGGAGGCGGGGCCGCGACATGGCCGCCCGGGCGATCGCCAGCATCTGCTGCTCGCCCCCGCTCATCCCGCCGGCGACCTGGTCGCGGCGCTCCTGCAGGCGGGGGAAGACCTCGTACCAGTGGTCCATGTCGGCGACGATGTCGGCGTCCTTGCGGGTGAAGGCGCCGAGGCGGAGGTTCTCCTCCACCGTGAGGTCCACGAAGGTGCCCCGCCCCTGGGGGACGTGGGCCACGCCCCGTCGGACGATCTCCTCCGGCTTCTTGCCGCCCACCGACGTGCCGTCGACGATGACCGACCCCTTGGTGACGATCATCCCGCTGATGGCGCGGATGGTCGTCGTCTTGCCCGCCCCGTTGGCCCCGAGGATGACCACCGTCTCGCCCGGGTCGACGGTGAAAGACATCCCCCGCAGGACCTGAACGGGGCCGTAGCCGGCCTCGAGGTCGGTGACCTCCAGCAGCGGGGTCACGAGTCGCCCCCGCCCAGATAGGCCTCGATGACCCGGGGATCGTTGCGGACGACGTCCGGATCGCCCTCCGCGATCTTGGCGCCGTAGTCGAGGACCACGATCTTCTCGGAGATGCGCATGACCATCTCCATGTGGTGCTCGACGAGCAGGACGGTCAGGTTCCGCTGATCGCGCACCTCACGGACCAGGTCGGCCAGCTCGCCCACCTCACCGTGGGTCAGGCCGGTCGCCGGCTCGTCGAGCATGAGCATCCGAGGGTTGGAAGCGAGGGCCCGGGCCAGCTCGACCCGCTTCAGCGTCCCGTAGGGCAGGCCGGCGGCCGGTCGGTGGGCGACCGCGCCCAGCTGAAGCTCGTCGAGCAGGGCGTCGGCGGTCACCCGGCTGGCGCGCTCTTCCTTGATGGCGGTGGGCCAACGCACCGTCGTGGACACGAAGCCCGCCCGGGTGTCGGAGAAGGCCCCCATCAGGACGTTGTCCCGCACGGACAGGCCGGGAAAGAGGGCCACGTTCTGGAAGGTGCGGGCGATGCCGATCTTGGCGATGCGGTGGGCGGGCACGGCCAAGAGGTCGTCGCCGGCAAAGGTGACCGAACCGCCGGTGGGTTCGTAGAGCCGGCTGATGACGTTGAACAGGGTCGTCTTGCCCGCCCCGTTCGGGCCGATCAGGGCGCACATCTGGCCCTCGTCGACGGTGAAGGTGAGGCCGTTCAGCGCGATGACGCCGCCGAAGCGCACGCTGACGTCCTGCACCCCCAACAGCGTCCCCATTCGGGTCGGGACAGTAGTTGCCCGTCGCCGCCGGCGCGGCTCCGCTGCCGATCGGCCGGCCGGAACCCGTGGCCGCTATTCCATGAACATCACACGCAGGGCGTCGTAGGACTCGATGCAGCGCCCGGCGCCGAGCACGACGACCTCCAGGGGGAGGTCGACGAGCTTGACGTGGACCTCGGTCTCCAGGCTCAGGCGGTCCTTGAGGCCCCGCAGCAGGCCACCACCCCCGACCAGGTGGATGCCGTTGACGATGAGGTCCTGGGCCAGATCGGGCGGGGCCTCGCCCAGGCAGGCCACGATGGAGTCGATGATCGTGGTGATGGGCTCCTCGAGGGCGCCCCGGATCTCCTCG
>DATDAH010000013.1:0-11665 GCA_036525535.1 Acidimicrobiales bacterium | reverse complement strand
TTTCGGTTCTCGGTCTCTTTCTGCTGCAGCGCCTGCAGGATGTGTTGCCCCTGAACCCGACCGATGTGGCAGGGGTTCCGTCGGCGCTCTCGTTCAACACGGCCGCGAGCTTCGTCACCAACACCAACTGGCAGAACTACGCCGCCGAGAACACCATGAGCCACCTCACCCAGATGGTGGGCCTCGCGGTCCAGAACTTCGTCTCGGCCGCCGTTGGCCTCGCCGTGGCCGTTGCCCTCATCCGGGGGCTCGTGCGCCGCCGGTCGGACACCATCGGCAACTTCTGGGTCGACCTCGTCCGGGGCACGATCTGGGTCCTGCTCCCCATCGCCTTCGTGACCGCCATCGTGCTGGTCAGCCAGGGCGTAGTCCAGAACCTCGGTGGCTTCGACACGGTGACCACCGTCGAAGGCGCGGCCCAAGTGATCCCCGGCGGGCCGGCGGCCAGCCAGGAGGCCATCAAGGAGCTGGGAACCAACGGCGGGGGCTATCTCAACGCCAACTCGGCCCACCCCCTCGCCAATCCCAACGGCTTCACCAACCTCCTCGAGATCTACCTGCTGCTGCTCATTCCCTTCTCGCTGGCCGTCGCCTTCGGCCGGATGGCCGGGGACAAGCGCCAGGGGATGGCCGTCCTCGCCGCCATGCTCGCCCTCTGGCTGGCCAGCGCGGGGATCGCCATGGCCTTCGAGGCGGACGGCAACCCCGCGCTGGACGCCAGGGAGGTGTCCCAGGTCGTCAACGACGACCAAGCGGGAGGCAACGCCGAGGGCAAGGAGGTCCGCTTCGGGCCTTCCGGTTCCGGGTTGTTCGCGGCGGCGACGACCGGCACCTCCACCGGTGCGGTCAATTCGGCGCACGACAGCTTCACCCCCGGCGGCGGCGCCGTCCCCCTCGTCAACATCATGCTGGGCGAGGTCAGCCCGGGCGGGGTGGGAGCCGGGCTCTACGGGATGCTGATCTTCGCCATCCTCGGCGTGTTCATCGCCGGCCTGATGGTGGGGCGCACGCCGGAGTACCTGGGCAAGAAGATCCAGGCGGCCGAGATGAAGCTGGTGGTGCTCTACATCCTCATCGTGCCCATCGTGGTCCTGACCTTCACCGGGATCTCTGTGGTGATGGACAGCTCCCAATCGTCGATCTTGAACACGGGACCCCACGGTCTCACCGAGGTGACCTACGCCTTCACGTCGGCGGCCAACAACAACGGCTCGGCCTTCGGCGGACTGACCGGGAACACCGACTGGTACAACTCGACCCTCGGCCTCTGCATGCTCGCCGGCCGGTTCCTGCTCATCGTTCCTGCCTTGGCCATCGCCGGGGCCCTGGCCCGCAAGCCCCGGGTCCCCGTGTCGGCCGGCACCTTCCCCACCGGGACCCCGTTGTTCGCCACGCTCCTCGTCGGGGTCGTGCTGATCGTGGTGGGCCTGACCTACTTCCCGGTCCTCTCGCTCGGCCCCGTCGTCGAGCAACTGGGCCTCTGAGGAGCGAGCGATGGCGACCGAGAAGAGATCCCTCCTCGATGCAGCGATCCTGCGCTCCGCCGCCGTGGACAGCTTCCGCAAGCTGGACCCTCGGTACATGGCCAGGAACCCGGTCATGTTCGTCGTCCTGGTGGGCAGTGTGCTCACGACGATCCTCTTCTTCCGAGACCTGGGTGAGAGCAGCGGCGACGAGAACTTGTTCGCCGGTCTCGTAGCCGCCTGGCTCTGGTTCACCGTGCTCTTCGCCAACTTCGCGGAGGCCGTGGCCGAGGGCAGGGGCAAGGCGCAGGCCGACACCCTGCGCAAGGCCCGAACCGAGACGACCGCCCGGCGCCGCACCGGTGGTGCCACGGAAGAGGTCGCGTCTTCCCTTCTGCAGGTGGACGACCTCGTCGAGGTGTCGGCGGGTGAGATGATCCCGTCCGACGGTGAGATCGTCGAGGGCATCGCGTCGGTCGACGAGTCGGCCATCACCGGTGAGTCAGCCCCCGTCATCCGCGAGTCCGGCGGCGACCGGTCGGCGGTGACCGGTGGGACCACGGTGCTGTCGGATCGCATCATCGTCCGGATCACGGCTCGGCCGGGCGAGACGTTTCTCGACCGCATGATCAGCCTCGTCGAGGGGGCCGAGCGTCAGAAGACCCCGAACGAGATCGCCCTGAACATCCTGCTGGCCGGGCTGACCCTGGTGTTCCTGCTCGCCACCGTCACCCTGCAGCCCTTCGCCGTCTACTCCGGGGCCAAGCAGGACATCATCGTGTTGGTCGCCCTACTGGTCTGCCTGATCCCGACCACCATCGGGGCCCTGCTGTCGGCCATCGGCATCGCCGGCATGGACCGCCTGGTGCAACACAACGTCCTGGCCATGTCCGGTCGGGCCGTCGAGGCCGCCGGCGACTGCTCAACGCTGCTCTTGGACAAGACCGGCACCATCACCCTGGGCAACCGTCAGGCCGCAGAGTTCCTTCCGGTCCCGGGCGTAGAGCCCGTCCACCTGGCCTCGGCCGCCCAGTTCGCCAGCCTGGCCGACGAGACCCCGGAGGGTCGGTCCATCGTCGTCCTGGCCAAGGACCGTTTCGGTATCCGGGAGCGCGACCTCAGGGACGCCGTCCTCGTTCCCTTCACCGCCCAGACCCGCATGAGCGGGTTGGACCTCGACGGGACCTCGGTGCGAAAGGGGGCCACCGACTCTGTCCGCCGCTGGGTCACAGACAACGGCGGAGCCGTACCCGCCGCCCTCGACGCCATCGTGGAGGGCGTCGCCACCGGCGGGGGCACGCCGCTCGTGGTGGCCGAGGACAACGAGGTCCTCGGCGTCGTCCACCTCAAGGACGTCGTGAAGCAGGGCATGGGCGAGCGCTTCGACGAGCTCCGAGCTCTCGGCATCCGGACGGTGATGATCACCGGCGACAACCCCCTGACCGCCGCCGCCATCGCCCGGGAGGCCGGGGTGGACGACTTCCTGGCCGAGGCCACGCCCGAGGACAAGATGGCCCTGATCCGTTCCGAGCAGCGGGGCGGGCGCATGGTGGCGATGACCGGTGACGGCACCAACGACGCCCCCGCCCTGGCCCAAGCCGATGTGGGCGTGGCCATGAACACCGGGACCCAGGCCGCCAAGGAGGCCGGGAACATGGTCGACCTCGACTCGAATCCGACCAAGCTCATCGAGGTCGTCGAGATCGGCAAGCAGCTGCTCATCACCCGGGGCTCGTTGACCACCTTCTCGATCGCCAACGACGTGGCCAAGTACTTCGCCATCATCCCGGCGATGTTCGTGGGGGTCTTCCCTCAGCTCGACACGCTCAACGTCATGGGCCTGGCGTCCTCCCGCTCCGCGATCCTGGCCGCGGTCATCTTCAACGCCCTGATCATCGTGGCCCTCATCCCCCTGGCTCTGCGGGGCGTGCGCTTCCGGGCCCTCGGCGCGGCTGCGATCCTGCGTCGCAACCTGCTCGTCTACGGCGTCGGCGGCCTCGTCGCCCCGTTCATGGGGATCAAGGCCATCGACGTCCTCCTCACCGCGATCGGCGTCTCGTGACCGGCGTCCGCCAACAGCTCCTGGCCGGCCTGCGGGCCGCGCTCGTCCTCACCGTCCTGACCGGCGTCCTCTACCCCCTGGCCGTCACCCTGCTGGCCCAGGTCGCCTTCGAAGCCGAAGCCGACGGCTCTCTGGTGGAGCAGGGCGGCGAACCAGTGGGCTCCTCGCTGCTCGGCCAGGCCTTCACCCGCCCGCAGTACTTCCACGGCCGGCCCTCGGCCGCGGGCGCGGCCGCCAGCGGGACCCGCGGCGGCGACCCGGACGACCCGAGCCAGATCGCTTCCGGTGCCTCCAACCTGGGCCCGACCAACCCGGACCTGCTCACCGCCGTGACCCACGCCGCCGACGCGTACCGGGAAGCGAACGGTCTCGCCGCCGACACCCCCGTGCCCGTCGATGCCGTGACGTCGTCCGGCTCCGGCGTGGACCCCCACATCTCGATCGCCAACGCCGAGCTGCAGGCCCCGCGGGTGGCCGACGAACGGGGCCTGGACCTGGCCACCGTCCTCGCCCTCATCCAGGCCCACACCGACGATCGGTCCCTCGGCTTCCTCGGCGAGCCGGGCGTGAACGTCCTCCGGCTCAACCTCGCCCTCGACGCGGCCGCCTGAGGCCGGCTCCCGTAGCGTGGAACCGATGGCCGCACCTGCGGGCCGACGGGGCTCCCTGCGCATCTACCTGGGCGCAGCGCCCGGCGTAGGCAAGACCTTCGCCATGCTCAACGAGGGGCGACGCCGCCGGGAACGGGGCAGCGACGTGGTCGTGGCCTACGCCGTGAGCCACGGCCGAGCGAAGACCGCCGAGCAGCTCGGTGACCTCGAGGTCGTCCCCCGGCGCCGGCTGGTCCATCAAGGTGCCGACTTCGAGGAGATGGATCTGGCGGCGGTCCTCGCCCGGCGGCCGGAGATCGCGTTGGTCGACGAGCTGGCCCACACCAACGTCCCCGGCAGCCGTCACGAGAAGCGGTGGGAGGACGTCGAAGCGCTGCTGGCCGAGGGCATCGACGTCGTCTCCACGGTGAACATCCAGCACCTCGAGTCGCTGAACGACGTCGTCGAGCGCATCACCGGGGTCCGCCAGCGGGAGACGGTGCCCGATCACGTCGTGCGGTCCGCCGAGCAGGTGGAGCTGGTGGACATGACCCCTGAGGCTCTCCGCCGACGAATGGCCCACGGCAACATCTACGCCCCCGAGAAGATCGATGCCGCCCTGGGCAACTACTTCCGGGCGGGGAACCTGGGGGCGCTGCGGGAGCTGGCGCTGCTGTGGGTGGCCGACCGGGTCGACGACGCCCTCGAGGAGTACCGCGACCGCCACGGCATCACCGACCCCTGGGAGCTGCGGGAGCGGGTCCTCGTCGCCGTCACCGGGGCCCCGGGGACCGAGCACCTGATCCGGCGGGCGTCCCGCATCGCCCAGCGCACACATGGTGAGATGATCGGGGTCCACGTGACCGCCGACAGCGGCCTGACGTCGGCGGCGGGCGATCTGGTCCAGGCGCAGCGCCGACTCCTGGAGGAGCTCGGGGGCGAGTTCCGGGAGGTCGTGGCCTCCGACGTGTCCGTCGCCCTGATCGACGTCGCCCGGGCCGAGAACGCCACCCAGATCGTGCTCGGGGCCAGCCGCCGGAGCCGGCTGCAGCGCCTCACCCAGGGCTCGATCATCAGCCGGGTGATCGCCCGGGCCGGGCCCATCGACGTCCACGTCATCTCCGCCGAGAGCACCGAGGAAGAGCGACAGGCCCTGCCCCTCCGCCGTCGGGTCCTGACCCCGGTGTCCCCCGCCCGCCAAGCGTGGGGGTGGGGCCTGGCGGGGGCCGGCCTCCCCCTGATGACGGTGGCGCTGGCCAACCTGCGTCAGGACGTCCACCTGCCCACCGTGCTGCTCCTCTACCTCGGCCTGGGCATGACCGTGGCCCTCGTGGGCGGGGCGTTCCCCGCGCTGGCCACCGTCGTCGGGGGCTTCCTGCTCGCCGACTACTACTTCACCGAGCCCCTTTACGACCTGAAGATCGGCAACACGGAGGTGGTGGTCTCCCTCGTCGTCTACCTGCTCGCCGCCGGCCTGGTGGCCGTGCTCGTCGACCGGCTGGGCCGCACCCGGCTGCAGGCCGGCCGCAGCCGCGCGGAGGCCGAAGCCATGGCCGCTCTGGCCGGCTCGCTGGCGGAGGCCGAGGCCCTGCCCGGCCTCGTCGCCCACCTACGCACCACCTTCGGCATGCGCAACGCCGCTCTGTTCCGCCGGGAGCCCGTCCCGGGCACCGACGGCCGCTGGCTGGTCGAGGCCACGGCCGGCGGCCCGCCCCCGGTCGAGCCCCGAGCGGCCGACGTGACCCGGGACATCGGCCCCGATCTGGTGCTGACCCTGTCGGGACGCCCGCTGCAGGCGGCCGACGAAGGCGTGCTGTCGGCCCTGGCCGGGCAGCTGGCCACTGCCGTGGAGGCCCGTCGGCTCCAGGCCCAGGCCGGCCGAGCCTCGGAGTTGGCTGCGGCCAACGACCTCCGGGGGGCCCTGCTGCAGGCCGTCTCCCACGACCTGCGCACACCGCTGGCCGGCATCAAGGCATCGATCAGCAGCCTGCGCCAGCGGGGCATCACCTGGACGCCGGAGCAGGTGGCCGAGTTCCAACGCACCATCGAAGAGGAGGCCGACCGCCTCGACAACCTGGTCGAGAACCTGCTCGACATGAGTCGGCTGCAGTCCGGGGCGGTGCGGACCCAGCTCGGGACGGTCACCATCGACGGCGTGGTCCTCACCGCCCTCGCCGGGCTCGGGCCCCGGGCCGAGCGCGTGATGGTCGACGTGGCCGAGGACCTTCCTCCTGTCGTGGCGGACCGGGCCCTGCTCGAGCGGGTCATCGCCAACCTGGTCGACAACGCCCTGAAGCTGGCCCCGCTGGACACGCCGGTGCGGGTGGAGGCGGGCGAGGTCCCCGAGGGGATCGACGTCCGCGTCGTCGACCAGGGGCCCGGCGTCGACCCCCACGATCGCGACCAGCTCTTCGAGCCATTCCAGCGCACGACCGATCACGGCACCGGCGTGGGCCTCGGCCTGGCCATCGCCCGTGGCTTCCTGGACGCCATGGGCGGCGAGATCGTCTTGGAGGACACGCCCGGCGGGGGCCTGACCGCCGTGGTCCGCCTGCGGAGCAGCGACCAGCGCGTCCCCGTGGGGCGGCGTTGACGTGGCCCGGGTCTTGGTGGTCGACGACGAGGAGGCCATCGTCCGGGCCCTGTCCGCCAACCTGAAGGCCCGGGGCTACGAGGTGGACCTGGCCGCCACCGGCGAGCAGGGCCTGGACCTGGCCGCCCGCCGTCATCCCGACGCCGTGATCCTCGACCTGGGCCTGCCCGGGATGGACGGCCAGGAGGTGGTCCGAGGCCTGCGAGGGTGGACCCGGGTGCCGATCATCATCCTCTCGGCCCGGGCCGACGAGGGCGAGAAGGTCGCCGCCCTGGATGCGGGGGCCGACGATTACGTGGCCAAGCCCTTCGGGATGGACGAGCTGATGGCCCGCCTGCGGGCCGCCCTGCGCCGCGCGGCCCCGGCCGAGGAACAGCCCCGGGTCGAGACCGAGGCCTTCCGCATCGACCTGGCGGCCAAGCACGTGGTCGACGCCGACGACGAGCCGGTCCACCTCACCCCCATCGAGTGGAGCCTGCTCGAGATCCTGGTCCGCAACCCGGGCCGACTCGTCACCCAACGCCACCTCCTCCAGGAGGTCTGGGGCCCCGAGTACGTCGACGAGACCAACTACCTGCGGGTCCACGTCGCCCACCTCCGGGCCAAGCTGGAGCCCGAGCCGTCCCACCCCCGGTACCTCCTCACCGAGCCCGGGATGGGCTACCGCTTCGAGGGGGAGCCGACCTGACACGAACCTGACATCGGTGCTCGCTCCGGCGATGCGACGGGCCGGGCGGCGAGGCGGTAGAAACGGGCGCCAATGGCAGGCGAGCACAAGGTGCGGGAGAGCGACGGGCCCGCCGGAGGCCATGGCGTCCGGGGCAGTGTCGGGCTTCTGACCCTTGGAGCCCTCGGCGTCGTCTACGGCGACATCGGCACCAGCCCCCTCTACGCCCTGCGCGAATCCTTCGGCGAGGCCCACGACATCGCCGCCACCGAAGCCAACGTCCTCGGCCTCCTCTCCCTCATCACCTGGTCGCTGATCATGGTGATCACCATCAAGTACCTGGTGTTCGTCCTCCGGGCCGACAACGAAGGCGAGGGTGGCATCCTGGCCCTGACCTCGCTGGCCACCCCGAAGGGCAACCCCACCCAGCGCCGGTGGGCCCTGATCCTCATCGGCCTGTTCGGCACGGCCCTGCTCTACGGCGACGGGATCATCACCCCGGCCATCTCGGTGCTGTCCGCCGTCGAGGGCCTCGAAGTGGCCGAACCCGGCATCGGCGACCTCGTGATCCCCATCTCCGTGGTCATCCTCATCGGGGTCTTCTCGGTCCAGAGCAAGGGCACCGGGGCGGTCGGCAAGGCCTTCGGGCCGGTGATGCTGGTCTGGTTCGGGGTGCTCGCAGTGCTCGGCGCCGGCCACATCATCGACGGTCCACGGGTCCTCAAGGCGGTCAACCCGTACTACGCCATCGAGTTCTTCGTGAACGGCGGATGGGAGGCCTACCTGGTCCTCGGCTCGGTGTTCCTGGTCGTCACCGGCGGCGAGGCCCTCTACGCCGACATGGGCCACTTCGGGCGGCGGCCCATCCGCATCGGCTGGTTCACCATGGTCCTGCCCGCCCTGCTCATCACCTACTACGGGCAGGGGGCGCTGATCCTCTCGGACCCCGAGGCCGTCGAGAACCCGTTCTTCAACATGGCGCCGGACTGGTTCATCCTGCCGTTGACCTTCCTGGCCACGCTGGCCACGGTCATCGCCAGCCAGGCCCTGATCTCCGGCGCGTACTCGCTGACGATGCAGGCCATCCAGCTCGACTACGTCCCCCGCATGCAGATCAAGCACACGTCGGAGGACCAGAAGGGCCAGATCTACCTGCCCACCATCAACTGGGCCCTGATGGTCAGCTGCATCGCCCTCGTCCTGGGGTTCCGCAGCTCCAGCAACCTGGCCGCGGCGTACGGGGTGGCCGTCACCCTGACCATGTTCATCACCACGATCCTCTTCTACGTGGTCGCCCGCGAACGGTGGGGCTGGCGCAAGCGCAAGGCCCTGACGATCTGCGCGCCGTTCCTCTTCATCGACCTGGCCTTCCTCGGGGCCAACCTGGTCAAGATCCCCGACGGCGGTTGGCTGCCGCTGGTCGTGGGCGCCGGCGTCTTCGGCCTGATGACCACCTGGCGGACGGGCCGGGTGCTGGTGGGCAAGCGCCTGCGCCAGGGCGAGCTGCCCTTGGCCACCTTCATCAAGAGCTTGGGCAAGCAGAAGGTCATCCGCGTGCCTGGCACGGCGGTCTTCATGTACAGCCGGCCCGGCTCCACCCCCCCGGCGCTGCTGGCCAACCTCTTCCACAACCGGATGCTCCACACGAACGTGGTGATCCTGTCGGTACGGACCATGGACGTGCCCCGGGTGACCCCCGCCGACCGGGAGGAGCTGATCGACCACGGCCAGGGCTTCTTCTCGGTGCGGCTGCGCTTCGGCTTCATGGAGGAGCCCGATGTCCCTGCCGCCCTGGGGCACGTGCTCAGCTCCAAGGTCAGCTTCGACCCCCTGCACACCAGCTACTTCCTGGGCAAGGAGTCCATCCGCCCCAGCCCCGGCGACGGCATGGCCATCTGGCGGGAGCGGCTCTTCGCCATCATGCACCGCAACGCCACCGGTGCGGCCTCGTTCTTCTCGCTGCCCCAGGAGCGCACCATCGAGCTCGGCCGCCAGGTCGACATCTAGCCGCGGTCGGCCCGGACTGCCTCGGCGGGGGCCCCGACCGTGTCGGCCATCACCGCACCGCGCTGGCCGAGGGGCCGATCCGGTCCGGTCGTGCTGTCCTTGGCCGTCTGATGCTCGAGCTCGGCGTTGATCTCGGCGCCGATCAGGATCGCCAATGCGGTGAGCTGCAGCCACAACATGGTGATGACCACCGCACCGAGGGTCCCGTAGGTTTCGTCATACGACGCGAAGCCAGCCGTGTAGGCCGAGAAGGCCAGCGAGGCGACGAGCCACAGGACGGTGGCCACGATGGACCCGGGCGTCACCCAGCGCCACTTGGGGTCCTGCCGATCCGGTCCGAGCCGGTACAGGACGGCCAAGCCACCGATCCAGCACAGGGCGAGGGCCGGCCACCGGAGGATCACGACGGTCCACCGGGCGACCGGACCCAGCGCGCGGTCCTCGAGCGCGGCAGGCACGATCGTCACGACCAGGAACGCGACGACGAGGAACAGGACCGCGCCGATGGTCAAGCAGAGGGCCAACGTCCGCCGCGGGACGAACGAACGAGACTCCCGTTCGTCATACACCCTGTTGATCGCCGCGATCAGGTTCTTCATCCCGCTCGAGGCCGACCACAGGGCCAAAGCGATTCCGGCGACCAAGCCGACCCCGAGCCCGGTGGTGGAAGCCGCGGCGACGCTCTCCAGCTGCTCGGTCACGAGGTCCCGGACCTCGGCGGGGGCCGCCGACAGGGTGTCGGTCACCTGCCGCTGAACCTCAGCCGGGTCGGCGACCAGCCCGAACAGCGAGACCAACGCCACCAGCCCAGGGACAACGGCGATCAGAGCGAAGAACGCGACACCGCCTGCGAGGAAGACGAGCTGATCGTCCTTGGACTCGACCCTGACCCGCGCCCAGACATCCCGCCAACCCTTGGCGGGGACGTCAAGGGGGGTCTCGGCGGCCCGACCACGGTCCCCGGCGCCGCCCGCGACGCCGAGGACCGCGGACCTGTCAGCGGGGGCGGACCTCGTCGACACCGGTGCGAGCCTCCTCGGCGACATCGGCGGCCGCAGAGGACGCGGTGTCCTTGACCTCCGCCACCGCCTGCTGGGCGTCGTCCTTCACCTCGACGACCGCCTCCTCGACGGCCGGCTTGACGGCCTCGACCGTCTCCTGGGCGGCGACACCGACCTGGCCGGCGGCCGCTTCGAGCTGAGGTTGGACGTTGTCGTGGACCAGCTGCTGCTCGCGGGAGCTCGACGGCAGCAGGGTGGCGGCGAGCAGGCCGCCACCGAAGGCGATGAGACCGGCTGCCAAGGGATTGCCCTGGGTGCCGCGCCGCGCCAGCTCGGGGCCCTGCCGGACCTGGTCGGCGGCCTCCGAGGCCTTGTCGCCCAGCGCGCTTCCGCGGTCGGACGCCTTGTCGACGACACTGTCCTTGGCCCCCATCACCGAGTCCCGCACACCGGCAAGTCGCTCGCGGACGGCGGCGGTCTTGCGCTCCGTCATCCGCTTCGGACTCACCCGGTCGCCGATGGCGACGAGGTCCTCGCTGATCTCGCCGCGCTGCTCGTCGATCTGCTGACGGAGCTCCGCGGCGCTCAACTCGTCTGTTGCCGTACCCATTGGGCATCCTCCTTGACTTCTTCGACGGTCTGTTCGGGCAGGCGCGCCTCGGCCAGCCTCTGGCGGCCGGTCACGGCCAGGGCCGCGGCGACCGCAGCCCAGACCAGACCCACGATGAGGAAGGCCACGCCTTCGGGAACCACCTCGGCCAAGCCCCACGCCGCGGCGAACGACAGGAGAAGGACCGCCATCACGCCGGCGAACGCGCCCCCGCCGAGCAGCCCGGCGCCCTTGCCGGCCTTGGTCACCTCTTCCTTGATCTCGACCTTGGCCAGCTCGATGTGGGTGGTGACCAGCGAGCTGAAGTCTGACGTCAGCTGGGAGATGAGCTCCGCCAGTGGCTTGTCCGCGTCGATCGGCTCGGTGTCCGACGGCGGGGTCATCCGCACGTCCGCCATCAGAACGTCCCTCCCGTCGTCGGCGGCCCCGGCGGGGGCGGCGGAGGCGGCTGGAGCGGCGGCGCCGGCGGGGGCGGCGGCGCCGTCTGAGTCGGCGGCACCGGCTGCGGCGCTGCACCCGGCTCGGGACTCGACGGGGACGCCAGTTCGGCGAAGCCATGCCCGTTGGACAGGCCGGCAACGTCAGATGACCCGTTGTCGCCGGCGGGCTTGGCCGCGTGGCCGATCTCCTTCAGGTCGGCGTGGCGCAGCAAGCGGCCGACGGCGAAGCCGG
>DATDAH010000012.1:0-5648 GCA_036525535.1 Acidimicrobiales bacterium | reverse complement strand
GCTCATGCCGCCCCGGCTCCTCGACGACTGTGGCCAGTTCGGGGCCTGCGCCAGCTACGGCTTCGTCGACACGCTGGCCCAGTACGGCGGGCTGTGGTCCTTCGACAGCGGCACGATGGAGCAGATCTCCAACCAGTACGCAGCCATGCCGAGCCTGCACTTCGCGTGGTCCGCGTGGGTGTTCCTCGTCCTCGTCCCGCACATGAAGCACCGCTGGTCCCGGATCGCCATCGCCGCGTACCCGTGGCTGACGCTCTACGCCATCGTGGTGACGGCCAACCACTACTGGCTCGACGCCCTGGGTGGGGCCTTGGCCCTCGCCGGCGGGTTCAGCCTGGCGTGGCTGCTGCGGGAGGGGGGTCGTCGTCTGCGTAGCCGTGCGCGGGCGGCGCCGGCCCCGGCTTGAGCCCGGGGTCGTCGGACTCCGTCACGAACGCCACCCGGAGGCCCTGCCCCCGCTGAATGGCCGGCGGGTCGACCCCTCGCTCCCACAGGCGGCGGACGAAGAGGATCCAGCACAGCCAGAGGAACAGCCCGAAGAGGACCCCACCGATGCTCGTGCGGATGACGACCTCCAGGGGACCGGCGGCGGACAGGTCGTTGCCGCCGAGGTAGTTCGGCCCGCCCCACACCGGTTCGAACGGCGTCTTGGCCCCGAAGCGGGCGTAGATGAACCACGACGTCATCCGGCCGAGCCCGTAGAAGAAGAAGCCGACATAGATGAGGAACAGCCCACTGTCGGTGAGCCGGAACTTGCGGTGCAGCCAGGCCCACACCTTCGGGTCAGCGGGGACGACGACCGTGCGGAAGTAGGCCGGTCTGAGCGTGCGCCAGGCGAAGATCAGGACCATGGCGAACCAGAAGAAGTCCCAGACCCCGCCGAGGGAGCTGTAGTAGGCGGCGGCGTCGCCGTAACGCCCTTCGGCGGCGGCGTGCTTCCACATGCTGATCGTCACCGGTTCGATCGAGAACGGGAAGAACGGCATGGTCCCGGCCGTGTCGGCGAAGTCGGTGAGCACATGGGCCCACTGCCCGATGAGGATCCCGAGGGCCCAGCTCCGGCTCTTGGTCAGGGCGAGGACGAGGACCGCGAACGCGAACCCGAAGATCAGCGAGTGGGTGAAGCCGACGCCCGGCCAGCCCCGGTGGAACTGGGCCGGGTCGTCGGAGGCGTAGACGAGGTACTTCGTGAAGAGGTCGGGGGTGAAGGTCCCCAGCACGATGGCCAAGAACGAGACCCGAGCCCCGGTGTGCTTCTGGATGAAGTAGTTCTCGAACTCGTGGGCGGCCCAACTCACGGGATCGGGGTGTCCTCCGTCGGCGCTTCGACCGGGGGCAACTCGAAGAAGGGTCGGGCCCCGAAGGCCCGGGGCAGGACGTCGAGGGCCAGCAACAGGAAGAGCGGCCCGATGATCCAGTTGAGGAAGAACGACTTCAGCGTCACGCCGAGGATCACGTAGACCACGAGCGCGACCGCGAAGGGGAGGAAGCGGCGGATCATGCGGGGACCAGCTCCTGCGGACGCTCGACCGGGCCCGGCCGTGCGGCGACCGTCGGTGCGGGGCCGAGCACGGCCTCGGGGTCCAGGCCGAGGCGGCGCATCAGGGCCGCGTTCTCGGCGTGGACCCGGCGCTGCGTGACCTCACGGGGCACCCGCGTCGTCAGACGGGCCCACAGCGAGGAGCCGGCCGTGACCACGGCGACGGAGTTGAGGGCGAGGGCCTCGTAGCCGGTCACGCAGTTCACGCACACGATGGCGGAGCGTAACAACGGCCACCGGCCAGACTTGGGCGCGTGACCCGTGAGCGCTTGGTGCCCGTCGGTGCCGCCGTGGTGCTCGTGGTCACCGGCCTGCTGGCCGACGCCCGCACCCCGTACGCCTTCGAGGGCGACATCGGGCGCTGGGTCTTCGATCTCCCCGACCTGCTCACCCCGCCCCTCCGAGCGGTCATGCAGGTGGGCGGCCAGTTGGCGATCGTCCTGGTCGCGGCGGCGTTGGTCGTGGCCGGGCGCTACCGGGCCGCGGGGGCCGCGGCGTTGGCCGGGCTGGCGGGCTGGCTGGCGTCCAGCCTCCTCAAGGACGCGCTCGACCGGCCCCGCCCGACCCTGGCCACGCTCGGCCGCGTCCCCCGCGAGACCGTCGACAACGCGTCGTGGCCGTCGTCACACGCCACCATCGCCTTCGCCCTGGCCACCGTCCTCCTGCTCACCGTGGCCCGGGGTCGGGTCGGGCGGGGCCTGGTGATCGCGGCGGCCGTGCTGACCGCGGTGGGCCGGGTCCACCTCGGCGTCCACTGGGGCCTGGATGTGCTCGGCGGGGCCGCCCTCGGCGTCCTGGCCGGATCGCTCGCCGTCATGATCGTGAAGCCGACGTGAACCTCCGGGTCGGCACCTTCAACATCCGCAACGGTGTGGCCTTCGACGGCTGCAACTCCTGGATCTTCCGGCGGAAGGCGACGGCGGACATGGTCAGCGGACTCGACGCTGACGTCGTCGGGCTCCAGGAGGCGTACGGCTTCCAGGCCCGGGAGCTGCGCCGCCGGCTCGAGGACTACGGCCTGACCGGCGACGGGCGCTCGGCGCGGCGCCGGGGGGAGCGCTGCACCGTGCTCTTCCGCCAGGCCGCGCTCGAGCTCACCGCCAGCGAGACGCGGTGGTACGGCCACGAGCCGACCCGGCCCGGGATACACCTGCCGAAGGCGTCGTTCCCCCGGGTGGCGACCATCGCCAGCTTCCGGCCGGTGGACGGCGGTCCGCCGTTCACGTTCGTCAACACCCACCTCGACGAGCGCCACGAGGCCAACCGACTGACGGCGGTGGAGCAGCTCCTGGCTTGGCTGGACGACGGCCCCAGCATCGTGGTCGGCGACCTGAACGCCGAGCCCGACAGCCGGGTGCTGGCGACCCTCGAGGCCGGCGGGCTGCGCACCGTCCTCCCCCCTGATGCGCCGGGCACCAACCACGACTTCACCGGCCGGACCGACGGGCGCCGCATCGACCACATCCTGGTGTCGAGCCATTGGGAGATCGGTCCGGCCCAGGTCGTCACCGGACGGCCCCGGGGCCGTCTGCCCTCGGATCACTGGCCGGTGGTGGCCGACCTCACGCTGGCCGTCTGACGTCCAGGCGTCTGCCGACGGCGGTGACGGAAGCGGTACGGTTCCGAGGCACCCATGCTCGAGCAAATCCACTCACCCGCTGATCTCAAGGGCCTGTCCCCCGAGGAGCTCACGGACCTCGCCCAGGAGATCCGGGAGTTCGTCGTCACCGCCGTGGACGAGGCCGGCAGCGGGCACCTCGGGTCCAACCTCGGTGCCGTCGAGCTGACCATCGCCCTGCACCGGGTGTTCGACTCGCCCGACGACATCATCCTGTGGGACACCGGCCACCAGGCCTACGTCCACAAGATCCTGACCGGTCGCCAGAGCCAGTTCACCGAGCTGCGCAAAGCCGGCGGCCTCTCCGGCTACCCCTCCCGGGAAGAGTCGCCGCACGACTGGATCGAGAACAGTCACGCCTCGACCGTGCTCTCCTACGCCCACGGCCTGGCCGTGGCCCAGGAGAGCGAGCTGGGCGAGGGCCGGCGGGTCATCGCCGTGATCGGCGACGGCTCCATGACCGGGGGCATGGCCTTCGAGGGCCTCAACAACTTCGGCCACAGCGGCCGCAACGCGATCATCATCCTCAACGACAACGGGCGCTCCTACGCCCCGACGATCTCCCGGCTGGGCGAGAGCCTGGCCCGCCTGCGCCTCAACCCGACCTGGCTGCGCCAGCAGGCCCGCATGGAACGCACCCTCCAACGCCTCCCCGCCGGCGAGCGGATGGTCCGGGGCCTCGAGGCCACCAAGGCCGCCGTGCGCGAGATGTGGGAGCCGCCCGCCTTCTTCGAGCAGCTGGGCGTGCGCTACACGGGCCCCTTCGACGGCCACGACATCGAAGGGGTCGAGCGGGCCCTGCGCAACGCGGCGGAGCTGAACGGCCCCGTCGTCGTCCACGTGCTCACCCAGAAGGGCAAGGGCCACGCCCCCGCCGAGCAGGACTCCATCAAGCACATGCACGACATCGGCGCCGTGAAGCCGGGGTCGTACACCGCGGCATTCACCGAGGCCCTCGTCAAGGAGGCCGACGAGCACCCCGAGCTGGTGGCCATCACCGCCGCCATGCCCGACTCGACCGGGCTCCTCCCCTTCGACGAACGCTTCCCCGGCCGCTGCTTCGACGTCGGCATCGCCGAGCAGCACGCCGTCACGTCGGCCGCCGGCATGGCCATGGGTGGGCTCCGGCCCGTCTTCGCCGTCTACTCCACCTTCCTGACCCGGGCCATCGACCAGACCTTCTACGACGTCGGCCTGCACCGCCAGCCCGTCGTCTTCTGCCTCGACCGGGCGGGCGTCACCGGCGACGACGGCCCGTCCCACCACGGCGTCCTCGACATGGTCCTGTTGCGCAAGGTGCCGGGCATGACGATCTTCGCCCCCTCCTCGTACCAGGAGCTGGGCGTGATGCTCCACGACGCCCTGGAGCTGTGCACGACCGGCCCCTCGGCCATCCGCTGGCCCAAGACGGCCGCCCCCAGCGTCGGCCCCGACGAGGTCGGTTCCGGTCTGCACGCCCGCCTCGTTCGCCGGGGCACGGACGTCTGCCTGATCGGTGTGGGCAAGATGCTGGCCCCCGCCACCGAGGCGGCCGAGACCCTCGAGGCCGAGGGCCTGTCCGTGACCGTCTGGGACCCCCGGGTGGTCAAGCCCTTCGACGAGGCGCTGGTCGAGGACGCCCTGACCCACCCCGTCGTGGTCACTGTCGAGGACGGTCTGGCCGACGGCGGCGTGGGCTCCGCCCTGGCCGACGAGCTCCGGCGCCGCTCCGACGGTGGCGGCCCCAAGATCGCGGTCCTCGGCGTGCCCGACCGCTACATCCCCCACAACAAGCCGGATGTGATCCTGGCCCAGCTCGGCCTCGACGCCGCGGGCATCGCCGGCTCCGCCCGCGCCCTGCTGTAGTCCGCCGATCCCGCCGATCCGCCGCACCCTCCGGCCGGCGCCTGCGTCGCGTCACGGCCCCTTGACGCGACGAGGCCCGGGGACTCGCCGGGCCAGCCGGCAAAACCCCGGGCCTATCCCCCCTTGTGTCGCCCCGGTGGACGGAGTCCGCCCGAGGCGCCAGACAGTACACCGACGGTGTGACATATGTCATGCGGCCCGTCAGAAGATTCGCGACGGGAGCGAACGCCGTTACGTGAAGTAGGGGTTCTCGCCGGCGTCGTGGTCGGTCCCGTCGATGATCTCGGTGACCTCGGGGATGGCTTCCTTGATGGCGGCCTCGATCCCCTCCCGCAGGGTGATGGCGCTGACGGCACAGCCCTGGCAGCCCCCGCCCATGGTGACGACGGCCGCGACCCCCTCGTCGCGGTCCTCGATCCGTTCGAGCACGGCGAAGCCGCCGTGGGAGGCGAGGGCGGGGTTGATCGACTGCTCGAGGAGCTGGCGGACCTTCTCCTCGGTGGTGCCGGAGAGCTCGATGTCCACGCCGGCCAGCGGGTTGGGCCGATTCGGGTTGCGCAGGACGAGCCCCTGCTGGTCGCCGCTGGGGAGGTCGAGGGTGGCGCCCATCAGCTTGGCCACGCTGTCGGCGGGCACGATCACCGG
>DATDAH010000011.1:0-12548 GCA_036525535.1 Acidimicrobiales bacterium | reverse complement strand
TGGTCGTCAAGGTCCAGCGATTGGGGATCGAGGACACCATGGAGCGCGACCTGGCTGCGCTCGCCCTGCTGGCTGATGTCGCCCAGCGTCGCACCGTCATGGGCCAGGGGCTCCGATCGGGGGAGATGCTCGGGCAGTTCGCCAACAGCCTGCGGGCCGAGCTCGACTTCCGCCGAGAAGTCGACGCCATGGAGGAGATGGCGCTGCTGCTGGACGAGGACAGCGAGGTCCGGATCCCCAAGGTCCACCGTGAGCTCTGTACCCGGCGGCTCCTCGTCCAGGAGCGGTTCGAGGGGTTTGCCCTGGCCGACACCGAACAGCTCGCCGCCTCCGGCGTCGATCGGCGGGCGCTGGCCGAGCAGCTTCTCCGCAGCTTCTTGGACCAGGTGCTGGGAGCGGGCTTCTTCCACGCCGATCCCCACCCGGGGAACGTGTTCGCCTTCCACGACGGGAGCCTGGGCCTGATCGACTTCGGGGCGGTCGGTCGTCTCGACCCGATCGAGCAGGCCGCGGTCGTCGACATCCTCGCCGCGCTCGCCCGGCGCGACGTGAGCCTGTTGCGGGACGGCATCGAACGGGTGGCCGACGTGACCGAGGGCGGCGCCTCCGAGCAGCTCGAACGCGCGCTGGCCCGGCTCATGGCCGAGCACATGCGGCCGACCGGCACGATCGATCCCGGCGTGCTGGAGGACCTCGTGTCGACCCTCACACGGTTCGGCGTGCGGCTCCCCGGCGACCTGGTGACGCTGACGCGGGCGCTCGCCACCCTCGACGGGACGATGCGCGTCCTCGCGCCAGGCATGTCGATGGTCTCCGCCGCCATGGAGATGATGACGTCCACGACCGTGCCGAAGCCGATCGACCCGGAAGCGATCGTTCGCCGCGAGCTGGAGGCCGCGCTGCCGCACCTCCGGCGCATGCCCGAGCGGATCGACCGCATCCTCACCCTCGCCGGACGAGGTGAGCTGCGCCTTCGCAGCGTCATGGACGAGGACCAGAATCGGATCGTTCGTACCTTGGCGAACCGGGCGCTGCTCGGCACGGTCGGCGCGGCGTTCCTGGTCGCCTCCGCGCTCCTCCTCATCGCGGACGATCCCGGACCAACCCTCGCGACCTCGTCCGGTCTCTTCGAGATCTTCGGTTTCGGCGGTCTCTTCGCGGGGACCGTTCTTCTGCTGCGCGTCGTCGCCGCCGTGGCCCGGGACGGGACGACATGAGCCGCGTCCTGTCCGACCCGGTCCCGGAAGCCGTGGACGGCGCGCCGCCTCCGGCCGGGCTCGACGGGCAACCGCCAGGAGAGCGCCGCTTCCGGCATCCCGGCGATGTCGTTCGCCTGGCCCTGTGGGGGACGGCGACGCTGGTGCTCGCCGTCCTGATCGCGGTGGCCACCTCGACGAGCGAGGGCGTCACCACCGATGTGGGCCGGGTCGTGACGCGCCTGCCCGGCTCCGTGCGGGAGTTCCTGCTCGGCTTGATCCAGATCGCCGCCCTCGCCGTACCCCTCGCGGTCGTGGTCGGACTCGTCGTGAAGCGACGTTGGCATCGGCTGCTCATGGTTGCGCTCGCCGGGGCCGCAGGGGCGGGGCTCTTCGCCTTGCTCGATGCCGGCTTGTCCCTCCACCGGCAGATCCCGGACGGGGTCACGGGGGACACGTGGGTGCTGTCCAGTCGCTTCCCGTCGCTTCCCTTCCTCGCGGCGGTGGCGGCGGTCGCGACGCTCGGGAAGCCCTGGCTCTCGCGGTCCTGGCGCCGGAGCTGTGACTGGGGCGTGGTCGTCCTCGCCGGCGCGATGGCGATCGCCGGCACCGCCGGCGTCCCCGAGGTCGCCCTCGCGGTCGCGTCCGGCGCGGCGGCGGGTGCTGCCGTCCTCGTCGTCTTCGGCGCGCCGAACCGACGGCCGGCGCCCGCCACCGTCGCCGGGTCACTGCGCGAGGCCGGGCTCGCGGTGACGGACTTGGAGCTCCAACTCGCGCCGACCGGGCGGGCCCAGCGCTACGTCGCCGCCATGGCCGAAGGGCCGCCGCTGTTCGTCAAGGTCTACGCCCAGGACGCGAGAGACGCCGATCTGCTCTATCGCAGCTACCGCACCTTGATGTTGCGGGGCCCGGGCGACGAGCGCCCGTCGACCTCGCTCGCCCACGATGTGGAGCACCAGGCCCTGCTGTTGATGTTCGCCCGCCGGGCGGGCGTGCGCTGTCCGGAGGTGGAGGCACTGGCCCGGCTCGGCGACGGCTCCGTCGCGCTGGCGCTCGAATGCATCGACGGCGAGCTGCTCGACGCCCTGCCGCCCGACCAGATCGACGACGCGCTGCTCGACGCGGTGTGGCGAGAGGTTGCGACCATCCACGCCGCCCGGCTCGCGCATCGCGCGCTGCGTGCGGGCAACATCCTGGTGGCGGCCGGCCGTCCGACGATCATCGACCTCAGCTTCGGCGAGGAGTCGGCGACGCCCCGGTCTCAAGCCATCGACCGGGCGGAGCTGCTCGCGTCCCTCGCCGCGCTCGTCGGACCCGAGCGAGCCCTGGGGTCGGCCGCACGGGTGCTCGACCCCGACGACCTGGCGACCGCGCTCCCGTACCTCCAGCCCTTGGCGCTGTCGGCCTCGACCCGACACCAGGTGTCGAAGGGGCTCCTGACCGAGCTCCGCACCGGCACCGCCGACGTGACGGGCGAGGAGGTCCCGCCGCTCGAGCGGCTCGTGCGCGTCCGGCCCCGGACGCTCATGACGGTGGCCGTCCTGACCGGCGCCTTCTACCTGCTTCTCCCGCAGCTCGCCAACGTCGACGACAGCGTGCGGGCGATGCAATCGGCGAACTGGGGATGGGTGGCCGTCTGCGTCGTGGTGTCCGGGCTGACCTATGTGGCCTCAGCGATCGGGATGGCAGGTGGCGTGCCCGAGCGCCTGCCGTTCGTCCCGACGGTGATGGCCCAGCTCGCCTCGTCGTTCGTCAACCGGGTCACCCCCGCCAACGTCGGCGGCATGGCGCTCAACGTCCGCTTCATGCAGAAGTCCGGGGTCGATTCCGGCGCCGCGGTCACCGGCATGGGCTTGAACGTGGTGGCCGGCGCAATCGTCCACGTCGTCCTCCTGGTCGCCTTCTTCGCTTGGGCAGGTCAGAGCAGCCAGGGCGGCTTCGCCATCCCGTCCAGCAGCAAGCTTCTCGTCGCCATCGCCGTGGTCCTGGCGTTGGCCGGCATCGTGGCCGCGACCGCCCGGGGTCGCCGCCTGTTCCAGACCCACGTCCTGCGGTTCCTGAAGCAGTCGTGGCGGAGCCTCAGCACGTTGGCCCGATCTCCGTCCCGGATCTTCGCCCTCTTCGGCGGGTCCTTCGGTGTGACCCTGGCCTACGTCTGCGCGCTCGTCGCCGCGGGCGCGGCGCTCGACGCCGACGTTTCGTTCGCCGAGGTCGGTGCCGTGTACCTGGGGTCGTCCCTCATCGCGGCCGCCGCGCCGACGCCGGGCGGGCTGGGTGCCATGGAGGCCGCGCTCGTCGCCGGCTTCACCGGTGTGGGTGTCGAGCCAGGGCTCGCGGTTGCCGTCGTCCTGACCTACCGGATGGCGACGTTCTGGCTGCCGATCCTGCCGGGCTGGCTGTCCTTCCAGGCCCTCCAGCGTCGCAACCTGATCTGATTTCCCGACCCGACTGCTCACGGCGGCGGTTCGTCGCCGACCGGGGCGACCGGTAGGCCCTCGCCCCCGAGGCCGAACGCCCACCGGGCGAGCGTCCCGCACAGGAGGCCGAGGCCGGCGCCGCCGACGACGTCGAGGGGGAGGTGCACGCCGGCGTAGACCCGACCGAAGGCGACCGTGACCGCGAGCGCGATGACCACGGCGCGCCAGGCGCGGGGCAACGACGGCGCCAGAACCGCGGCCAAAGCGAACGCCACCGCAGCATGGCCCGAGACGTAGCCGAAGCCCGTCGCCTGGTCGTGGAGGCGGACCTCGGTGAAGAACGCCGTCGGTCGCCCTCTCGACACCAGGTCCTTGACGGTCAGCGCCGTCCAGTAGGCCGCCTGGCTGCCCATGAGCGCGGCGAGGGTGAGGCGGCGATCGCGACTGATCACCGCCGTCAGCCCGACCACGACGAGCGAGCCGAGAAAGCTGCCGAGCTGCATCGGTCCCCACACCAGGACCCACCAGAAGTTGCTCATGTCGTTCACGGCCGAGAAGAGACGAGCCTCCCAGCGAGGCACCTTCTCCTGAGCGGCCACGACGACCCAGCTCCCCGCGAGCAGGATCGCGCCCCCGAGCACGGCGACGACTTCCCCGACGCGGACTCGTCCTCGCGGGCTCCAGCGGGGTCGCCGGGTCGTGACCATGCGGGCACGGTACGTCCGAGCGGACCCTCGCCAGCCCACCGTGTCGACCCGTGCTCCGGGTCACCAGCCCCTCAGGTGGGGTGCGCGTCCTCGAAGGCGGTGAGCCAGTCGTCGTCACCGTGACCGGGCCCGGCATCGCCGTCCGTCAGGTCGACCACCGGCGAGTGGTTGGGCTGTTCCTCGCCCCCGGCCACGTCGTCGTCCTCGGTGTAAGGCAGTTCCTCGATGCTCACCGGCGTCGTCCGGATCGTCCCGGTGGGCGGACCCTCCCCGCGAGGGGGCGGCGCAAGCTCCGGCCCCGGTCCCAGAGCGATGGGGGTCAGGTCGATGGTGGCGAAGAGGTCCTCGTCGTCCGCTACGAGCCGGTCCAGCGCGTGGTCGATGTCGTCACGCGTGCCCTCCAGGCGACCGCGGACGTCGCGCTGGACCGTGACCGCATCCCGCGCCTCGAGCCGGGCGCCTTCGATGATCGCCCGGGCCCGCTGCCGGGCGAGGGCGGCGGCCTGCTCGGTGGCCAGGTCGGCCTGACGCTGGATGTCGGTCATGACCCGGGCCGATTCGGCCTGAGCCGCCTCCAGCGTGTGGGCGGCGGCCTGGCGGTCGCTCGCGGCCGCCTGGCGGAGCAGGTCGGCTTCGCCCTCGGCGTTCTGGCGGAGGAGGGCAGCGTCGGCCTCGGCCCGGTGCCGTAGCGTGGCCACCGACTCGTGGACCTGGCGCAGGACGGCGGCCACCTCCTCGCCGAGGCGATCGAAGTCGTCGTGGCCGGCGCCCGTGACGGTGTCGGTCGGCCCCGGTGGGACCTCGGCCTGGGCGGCGGCGACCCCCTTCAGGAAGTCGTCCACTTCGGAGCGGTCGTAGCCCCTCCACTCCCGGCTGAACACGTGGTTCTCGATCTCGTCCGGAGTCATCACCGTCGCTTCCCCGCCTCGCCTCGCGGCCCATCCTCGGTTCCAATAACCACACAGAGTAGCCTGTTCGAGCACAGTGTGTGAATCTCTCTCCGGAGAGGACCGACTCTCGCCCGGGTAACAGGCCGAAGCTCGCCGCTGACGGCGATCAGGTCGGCGCGCCGGCCTGTTGCATCCACTTGGCGCCTCACTGTCCAGATGCATGGAAGGCCGAAGCACAGGTGGAGGTCAGTCCACCTGTGCTCTGCACCGCGGGATCCTCGCCAAATGGCAGTACCGCACTACGCGAGCACGAGGGCGAGAACGACGGCGATCACGGCGACGCTCTGGAGCGAGTGCACGATGATCCCCATCCACGCGCTCTGGAAGCGCCGCGCCGGATAGGCCTCGAGGAAGATGCCTTCCACCAAGGTGGTCGGAATGACCCATGGCACGTGCAGGTGATAGATCGTGAACAGCACGCCGTTGGCAACCCAGTCGCGCCTGCCGAAGACGGCTCGCATGCGCGGCAGCAGGAGGCCCCGGAAGAGCAGCTCCTCGCCGAGCACGGTGTTGAAGACGACGAACACGACGACGAGCCCGAACCAGCCCCACGCGCCGCTGAAGAAGTCCTCGCCACGGTCGGCGCCGACGAAGTCGGCGAAATCCCTGGCGGAGGGACCTGGGAGGGCGGGCACCATCGCCCACACGGCCATGAGGGCGACGAAGAGCAGTGCCCACCACCAGGTCTTTCCGCCCACGCGTCCGGTCTTCGGATCTCGCGGTGGCCGCAACCAAAGTGCGTCGCGCACCCGCGACCGTTCGAGCGACCCCAGCTCCCGCCTGAGGAGGATCAAGACCAGCACGAATTGCCAGATGAGCCCCACCGTGAGGACGATCAGCAACGCCTGAGTGAGTGGCTCATCGCCTCCGAGTCGGTCTGCGAGCCAGGGAGCGACCACCCATGCCAGCAGCCCCATCGGGACGGCCGCGGCCGCCCACACGGCAAGGATCTCTCGCAGGGAGTACTGCTTCACGGCTTCATATCGATCAACCTCCTGATCGGAAGCCGTCGGCGGATGAACGGGCTGCGTGGTGACGCTGGTCGCCGCCACCATCGGGTTCACCTTCTTCTGGACGATGCGGGATTTCATGACCCTCTCCTGACAGGGGTTGAAGCTGGACCTGCTCAGGATCCTCCCGAGGTCGCTGCGCCGACAGCCGGGAGACCGGTACTTCGGGGTCGGGTTTTCTGGTGTCTCGACGCTGCGGTTTCAGCCGCTGAGGAACAGCAGTACCGCGAGCACGCGCCGCGATTCGGTACCGGTCGAGGGAAGTCCGAGCTTCCCGAAGATGCTCGACACGTACTTCTCGACCGCGCCGACGCTGATCACCAGGCTCTCGGCGATGCCGGCGTTGGACCTGCCGCTCGCCATCAGCTCGAGTACCTCGCTCTCGCGCGGGGTGAGGCCGGCGAGCGGATCGTCGGTGCGCTGACGGGAGAGCAGCGTGGAGACGATCTGCGGGTCGATCGCCGAACCGCCGTCGGCGACCCGTCGGACGGCGTCCACGAACTCCGAGACGTCGCTGATGCGGTCCTTGAGCAGATAGCCGGTGCCCTCCGCCGAATCTGAGAGCAGCTTCATCGCCAAGCCGGGCTCGACGTACTGTGAGAGGACGAGAACCGCTGTCCCCGGGTAGCGCTCGCGGATCTCGAGCGCCGCGCGCAACCCTTCGTCGGTGTGGGTCGGCGGCAGACGGATGTCGATGATCGCAACGTCGACGGCGTGAGCCGCGAGCTTGCGCATCAACGCTACGGCGTCCTCGCATTGGGCGACGACGTCGAAGCCCTCGTCGGTCAGCAAGCGCGCGAGCCCGTCCCGGAGCAGAACGCTGTCCTCGGCCAGCGCTACCCGCACGGCATCTGGGCGCGCACACGAGTGCCGCCTCCGCTGGGGGTCCAGACCCGCAGCTGCCCTCCGAGCGCCTCGACCCGGTCGGCGAGACCGCGAAGCCCGGTCCCGCGCTCGCTGTCGGCGCCGCCGACGCCGTCGTCGACGACCTCGACCACCACCTCGTCGCACTCACGGATCACGTCGATCGTCACTGTCCTGGCCTTGGCGTGCTTGCCGATGTTCGCGAGGCTCTCGCTGACGACGTAGTACGCGGCGACCTCGATCGACTCGTCGAGCCGGTCCTCGATGGCGACGTTGAGCGTCACGGGGACGGGCGAACAGGCCGCCAGCGACACGAGCGCGACGCCGAGCCCGTGGCCCGTGACCACCGCCGGATGCAGGCCGCGGGCGACCGCCCGTAGCTCGTCGAGCGAGACCGCGATCTCCTTTCGGGCGGCTTCGATCTGCGCCTGCGCCTCGGGATCGTCGGCGAGTTTGGCGGCGTACATCTGGAGCTCGAGTGAGAGCGCGATCAGCCGCTGCTGCGCGCCGTCGTGGAGGTTGCGCTCGAGCCGCTTGCGCTCCTGTTGGCCGGCCTCGATCACGCGCGCGCGCGAGCCCTCGAGCTCCTGCAGCTTCGCCTTGAGCTCGACCTGCAGGCGCCCGTTCTCGAGCGCGATCCCCGCCGCCGCGCCGACCGCTTGCAGCAATTGAGGCTCATCGTCGAGCGAGGGGTCGTGGACGAGCGCCGCCAGTTGTCCGCCGTCGCTGTCGATCAGGGTGACCGAGCGCGGGTCGCCGGGACGGGGCAGGCTGATCGGTCGCCCGTCCTGGTCGGCCCACGTGTCGTACTGCGGTAGCCAATAGGCGAGGCTGACCGTGGGGTCGCGCAGCGCACGCGACAGCGGCTCGCGCAAATCGGTGGGCGCCGGCTGGGAGCGCAGCTCGACCAGGAGGTCGCCGACCGCCGATCGTGCCAAGCGCGCGTCGAGAATCGCCAGCAGGAAGACGAACGGGGCCAGGCCAACCACGACGAACATGGTCCGTTGGATGGTCAGGAACGCATCCAGAGGGATCTCCAGCGCCAGGCTGAGCAAGAGGACGGCGCCCATCACGAACGCCAGCGAGAAGAAGCTGACGAGCACCTTGACCGGCGTCGGCAGCGGTCGACCGGCCGCGCCACGGCGGGTGACCATGACGACGAACCCGACCAGGAAGAGCACCGAGACCACGACCAGCTGGAGCCGGAGGAGGTCCGCGGCGAGCTCAGGAGCGTCGATCACCGCGAACGCGTTGCCTGGATCGAAGCCGCCGAGCATCAGGCCGACGACGTTCAGCGCCGCAACCGCGTAGGTGGCGCCTACCAGCAGGCGCTCACCACGGCTGCGCAGAGCCCCGGTCGGAAAGGCCAGGAAGACATGCATGAACACGGCGAACGCGACGAGGTCGAACGCTCTGCCGATCGTGAAGACGAGGTTGGAGTTGGCCGCGGAGATGGACGACAGCAGGGTCACGAACCCCGCGGCGATCATCAGCAGACCGAAGCCGTTCTCGGGTTTGCGGTACCAGGCGAACAGCCCGCAGAGGACGTAGGGGAGGATGAGCCAGGCGTGGAGCGAGGCCTGCAGACCCGGATCCGGTCCGCCGTGGTCGCTGGCGAGCTCCAGGAGGATCGTCCCGGCCGTTGCGGCGGTCGCGATGACAGCGATCGCAACGACCACGATGAGACGCGGTCCTTTCACACCCTTCGACTCGTCCGTCCATCCACGCGCAGGCATACGACCAACTTGGGTCCTGTCGAACGATGGGCCAACAAGGTAGGTCAGATGTGCGTGGCCTGCAGGCCCGGATCCGGTCCGCCTGGTCGCTGGCGTAAAGCGACGGGAGCCGGGCCCTGGGGCGGCGGTGAGGCCACGAGCCGACGAGAAACGGTGAGCAACAGCGGGCATCGTGAGCACCGGCCAGGAAGCCACAACCGCGCCCTGGCCTGGGGAAATCCCCAGAACGCTTGGAGCGGGTGACGAGAGTCGAACTCGCGTTCTCAGCTTGGGAAGCTGATGTTCTGCCACTGAACTACACCCGCAAGGATCCGCCAGGGTAGCGGGGGGTACGGTCATGGTCATGTCCTGGGAGTTGGCGCAGATCAACATCGGCCGCCTCTTGGCGCCGACGGACGCACCGGCGACGGCGGGGTTCATGAACGCCCTCGAGCCGATCAATGCGCTGGCCGACGCCGCCCCCGGATTCCGCTGGCGGCTGCAGACCGAGGACGGTGACGCGACCGCGATCCGGCCCTACCCCGACGACCTGATGATCGTGAACATGAGCACCTGGACGTCGCTGGAGGCCCTCGCCGACTTCGTCTACGGCGAGGAGCACCGGGCGATCATGGTGCAGCGCCGGCAGTGGTTCGAGAAGTTCGAGTCGGTCTACCTGGCGCTGTGGTGGGTGCGCGCCGGCCACGTCCCGAGCGTCGACGAGGCCAAGGAGCGCCTCGCCCTGCTCGAGGCCAACGGTCCGACGCCGGAGGCCTTCACGTTCCGCCGACCCTTCCCGGCACCCGACGAGATCGTCGAGGTCGAGGCCGACGACGACTGGAGGTGCTCGGTCTGATGCAGGTCGCCGTGCTGCTCTCGCCCGGGGTGACCGCCTTCGAGGCGCTCGGTCCCTACGGCGTGTTCCGCCGGGTCCCCGGCGCCCGGGTCCGACTCGTCGCCGATGCGCCGGGTCGTGTCCCGACGCAGGGGTCGAGCGTGGCCCTGCTGGCCGACAGCGTCATGGAGGAGTACCCGGCCCCGGACGTGGTCGTGGTCCCCGGTGGCATCGGCATCCGTCGCCTGGTCGAGGACGAGCGGGCTCTCGCCTGGGTGGCCGCCGCTCACGAGTCCAGCGAGTGGACCACGGCGGTGTCGACCGGCTCGGTCCTACTGGCCGCGGCCGGCGTGCTCGAGGGCGACGCCACGACCCACTGGTTGGCCACCGAGCTGCTCGAGGAGCAGGGGGCCCACGCCGTGGCCGAGCGGGTCGTCCGTTCGGGCAAGGTGCTGACCGCGGAGGGGGCGGCGGCCGCGGTCGAGATGGCCCTCGATGTCGTCGCCCGGATGGTCGACCCGTCGACCGCGCTGCGCATCCGCGAGGAGCTCGACGTCGACGAGCTGGGGCCCATGGATCCCCGTCGCCCGGTTCGGCCCGAGACGCTGGTCGCCCTGGCCGGACCTGACGAGCTCGACCCGGAGCCGGCCTACGTCCTGGGCCCGGGCACCGGCGCGCCGAAGCGGCGCAAGGCAGCCAAGGGCCGCATCGAGATCCTCTTCGCCCCCACCTGACTTCGCCCTGGCCTAGACTGAATGAACGATCATTCAGTGAGGAGCGAGGCATGAGCTGGAGCACGAAGGACATCCCCGACCAGACCGGGCGCACCGCCGTCGTGACGGGAGCCAACGGCGGGCTCGGCCTGGAGACGGCCGAGGCCCTGGCCGCCGCTGGGGCCACGGTGGTCCTCGCCGCCCGCGACCCGGAGAAGACCGAGCGGGCCGAGGCCCGGATCCGCCGGACCGTCCCCGAGGCGGACCTGGAGGTCGTGGCCCTGGACCTCGGGTCGCTCGACTCGGTCCGCGAGGCCGCGGCGACCATCGGGGCCGCCCACGAACGCATCGACGTCCTCGTCAACAACGCCGGGGTCATGGGGATCCCCGAGCGGGCCACAGCGGACGGCTTCGAGATGCAGTTCGGGGTCAACCACCTGGGCCACTTCGCCCTGACCAGCCGCCTGCTGCCCGCGGTCCTGCGGGCCGAAGGCCGGATCGTCACCGTCACCAGCACCGCTCACCACATGGGCCGGCGGGTCGATCCCGACAACCCCCACCTGAAGGGCCGGTACGGGCCGTGGAAGGCCTACGGCCAGTCCAAGCTGGCCAACTACCACTTCGCCCTCGGGCTGCACCGCCGTCTGCTCGCCGCCAGCGCCGGCGCCGGCAGCCTCCTGGCCCACCCCGGCCTGTCCAACACCGACCTGCAGGCCCACAGCGTCACCGAGACCGGCGGCGGCGCCAGCCAGAAGTTCTTCGAGACGATGGCGGCCCGGACCGGCATGCGCCCCGATCAGGGTGCCCTGCCTCAGCTTCGGGCCGCCACCGACCCGGACGCGTACGGCGGCCAGTTCTATGCGCCCCGCTTCGTCAACAACGGGCCCCCGGTGCGGCGACCGGTCCTGCGTCGCCTCGGCCTGTCCCGTTCGGTCGACGTGCTGTGGGAGGTCTCCGAGCGGGAGACGGGCGAGACCCTCGACGTCGCCGCCGCCCTGTCGGCGCTCCGTTGACCGCCGACACCCCGGACCGGGCTGCCGCGGTCCGGTCGGCCCTGCGTCGCCTGGTCGCCGACCACGGCCTGCACGGGGCATCGATGGCGGCCGTGGCCAAGGAGGCTGGGGTGGCCACCGGGACGGCGTACGTCTACTACACGTCGAAGGACGAGCTCCTCCTCGCCGCCTACCTCGAGCTGAAGGTCGACCTCGGCCGCGCCGCGGTCGACGGGCTGGACCGGTCGGCACCGGCCGAGGCCCGGTTCACCTCGATGTGGCGGGCCGTCTACTGCTTCCTCGCCGCCGACCCGACGCGGGCACGCTTCCTCACCCAGGTCGAGTCGTCGCCCCTGGCGGCCGCGGCCCACGCCGCCGCGCTGGCCTCCGGGGTCGACCCGGTGCTGGACGAGGCCGCCGCCGCGGACCTGGCTGACCGCTTGCGCCCGCTTCCGCCCGAGGTCCTCTGGGACCTCGGCTTCGGCCCGGCGGTTCGCCTGGTGGCGTCCGGTCGAGCGCTGGACGACGCGGGGGTCGCCTCGCTCGCCGATGCCTGCTGGCAGGCCACCACCGAGGCGTAAGGCACGCCTCACCGTTCTGGGGACGCTCCTGCGTCGCCGGCTCCTCGCGGGGTGGATCAGAACGCGTCAGTCCGCGTCGAGCTGGGCGTCGCGGTGGGCTTGGCGGTCGGCCAGCGGGCGGTCGAGGGCGCCGCTGAGCTCGGTGGCCAACTGATCGGCGTGGAAGGGCCGGGCCAGGAAGCCGTCGACCCCGTTCTCCCAGGCCTCGCGACCCGCCCCGATGTCGTCGGCCAAGAGCACGATGGCCACCTCGGACACAGGCGGGTTCGGATGGGTCCGGATCTTCTCCAGCAGCTGGCGGTTGGCCGTCGGCCCCGACAGGGAGAGGACCGCGGCCCGACGGGGCGTGGCCAGGAGGTGCCGCACGGCGCCTTCCGCGGTCTCGACCCGATGGACGTCGTGGCCGTCCGCCGCCATCAGGCGGTTGAGCAGTTCCCCGGCGTCCGGGTCGTCACAGACCAGCAGGACCCCCTCACCGTGGGGCTCCCACTCGCGACGCTGCTTGTCAGTCCTGGAGCGCTTCAGCACCCGTTCCGGCTCCGATCGGTTGGTTGGCGGTGGCTTCGCC
>DATDAH010000010.1:0-3750 GCA_036525535.1 Acidimicrobiales bacterium | reverse complement strand
TGGCAACAGGGCACCTGGCGGCAGCCGCCGCTGCTGCACGCCCCCGAGGAGTGCCCGGCTCCCGTCTGAGGCCCGGCCCTAGACTCGCCCCCGACATGCGGAGCCGATTCCGCGGGTTTCCCGCCCGCCTCCTCCTGCTCGTCCTCCTGGCTCTGGCTGTCCGCTGGATCGCGGTGTTCGCCCACTACGGCGACCTGACCCTCGACCTCGACGACAACTACGCCTACCACACGCAGGCGAAGCTGCTCCTGGACCATGGCGGCTTCTACGAGCCGTTCGTGTGGCGGGACTCGATCGAGGCCGGTGGGCCCCCGGTCTACGAGCCCTCCGCCGGTCATCCGCCGGGCTACGTGCTCTACCTGGCCGCTTACGGCGTGATCGGGTTGGACAGCCCGCTGGCCAACCGGCTGGCCAGCGGCATCGCCGGCGCAGCCGCCGTCGGCCTCATCGGGATCGCCGCCCGCATGATCGGCCGCTGGGCCGGGTTGGGGGAGCGGGGCGGTGATCGCGCCGGGCTCTTGGCCGCGTTCCTGGCTGCCATCTATCCCAACCTCTGGATCAACGACGCGCTGATCCTTTCCGAGTCGCTCTACGCCGGACTCACCGCGTTGGTGATCCTGGCCGGCTATCGGTTCTGGCGACATCCGTCGTGGCGGAGCGCAGCCGTCCTCGGCGGGGCCGTGGGCATCGCCACGCTCACCCGCAGCGAGGGGCTTCTCCTCCTGCCCGGCCTGATCCTGCCCCTCGCCGTCATGCTCCGCGACCGCACCTGGGGCCAGCGGGCCGGGTTGGCCATCGTGTCCGGCACGGTCGCCGTGGCCCTGATGGCTCCCTGGATGATCAGCAACCTCCTGCGCTTCGAGGAGCCGGCGCCGCCCTACTTGGCGACCGGCAGTGGCCGGGTGCTCGCCTTCGGCAACTGCGACCGGACCTACTCCGGGGACTTCTTCGGCTACTGGAACATCGACTGCGCCCCCGCCGAGTTCTCCGGCGACGAGTCCCAGATCGACACCATCCACCGCGAGAAGGCCACCGCGTACATGGAGGACCATCTCGGTGACCTGCCCCGCGTGGCCCTCGCCCGTGTCGGACGGATGTGGCAGGTGTACCGCACCGACCAGGGGGTCGAGTTCGACCGGTTCTTCGAACGTCGGGGCCTGGACGAGACGCGGTTCGCCCTCGGTCAGTACTACCTGATGGTGCCGATCGCGGTGGCCGGGGTCGTCCTCCTGTGGCGACGGCGAGTGACGATCATCCCCCTGGTCTCGCCGTTCGTGCTGGTCACCTTCACCGCCGCCACCACCTTCGGCATCACCCGGTACCGGGTCCCCTCGGAGGTCGCGCTCTGCATGCTCGCCGGCCTGGGACTGGCCTGGGTGACCCTGCGGGACGCCCCCGTCGAGGCGTGAGCAACCGACGCTTCGCCCTGGCCCTGGCCGGCATCGCCCTGCTGGGCCTGGGCCTGCGCTGGTTCTGGATCCTGGAGATGCGCCCGGAGTGCGGCGACCCCGCCGAGGACGGACCGCCGGGGTGCCTGGCCATCACCGGCGGGGCCAACGTGGTCAACGACCCGCGCTACCTGCACGAGGTGGGGAACCTGCTGGCCGAGGGCAAGCCCTTCATCGACCCGTTCACCTACGCCAGCACGGGTGAGGAACGACCCAGCGCCCACAAGATGCCGCTGTTCCCGATGTACCTCGGGCTGGTCTCGGCGCTCGGCGGACACGGCGTCGACACCCATCGGCTGGCCGCTGCCCTCCTGGGCGCGCTCACCGTCGTGATCCTGGGCCTGGTCGGGCGGGACCTCCTGGGTTGGCGGGCCGGGCTCATCGCCGCCGCCATCGGGGCCCTCTACCCGAACCTCTGGATCAACGACTTCCTGCTCCAGGTGGAGAGCCTGGCCACCCTGCTGATCGCGCTCACGATCCTGGCCGCCTACCGGTACCGGCGGGACCCGACGCGATGGCGGATCGCCCTCCTCGGCCTCGTGATCGCGCTGACCGCGCTCACCCGGGCCGAGTCGCTGCTGCTGTACGCCCTCGTGGCCCTGCCGCTGATACTCGGCGCCGTGCGGACCTGGCGGGAGCGCCTCCTGCACGTGGCCCTCGCCGGGGCCGCCGCGGTCCTCCTCCTGGGCCCCTGGGTGGCCTGGAACCTCACCCGCTTCGAGGAGCCGACCACCCTGTCCACGGCCCCCGGTCCGGTGCTGGACACGGCCAGCTGCGACGCCACCTACTACGGCGAGCAGCTCGGCTTCTACGGCAGCTGCTTCGTGATCGAGGACTACGCAGCCGACGAGGGCCTGACCGTGCCCGAGGCCCAGGAACGCCTTCGGGGCTACGACGAATCCCAGCGGGCGGCGGTGGCGGGGGAGCGGGCCCAGATCTACATCCGGGACCACCTCGGTCGCCTCCCCGTCGTGATGGTCGCCCGGGTGGCCCGGATGTGGGACTTCTACCGCCCACTGCAGAACGTCCGCTTCAACTGGCAGCTGGAGGCTCGGGGGAAGCGGACCTCGGAGCTGGCCTTGCTCACCTACTACGCCCTCGTGCCGTTCGCGGTGGGCGGCGTGGTCGCCCTCAAGCGGCGGGGTCTGCCCATCAGCCCGCTCGTGGGGATGGCGGTGATGATCTCGGTCACCGCGGCGTGGACCTTCGGCACGACCCGCTACCGGATCCCGGCCGACGTGGCTCTGGTGGTCGCCGCCGCGGTGGGCGTGGAGGTGGTGTTGCGCCGACGCTGGCCGATGACCGAACCTGACCCCGCCGACGACCCGGACCCCGAGCCCGTGGAGGCCCCGGCATGAACGACAACGAGCTGAACACCGAGTTGTTGAACGCGGAGCTGCCCGACCCCCGGTTCGTCGACGCCGAGTACCTGGCCTGGCTCTATGACCGGAACCCCGACGGGCCGGCCATCCAGGCCGCGGCCGACGAGGACGGCGTGCGAGTGGCCCATTACGCCTTGGTGCCCCAGACCTACCGCAACGCCGCGGGGGAGGCCCCGTTCCTGTTCTCGCTCAACGCCGTCACCCGGCGGGGCACCCAGCGCAAGGGGTACTGGTCCGAGCTCGGGTTGCGGAACTTCGCCGAGGCCACCGCCCTGGGTCGGCAGCTGGTCATCGGCGTACCCAACGAGAAGTCGACGCCGGGGGCCGTCAAGTACCTGAGCTACCGCCTCCTCGGGCCGATGCCGGTGAAGGTGGCTGTGCCCACCGGGAGCGGCAGCGGATGGGACCATCACGTGGTCGACGAACCCTTCCTCGACAGCGCGACGTTCACTGCCCTGGCGGCCGAGCTGGACCGGCACGACGCGATCCACTGGACCAACAGCTACGCCCCGGATCGGCTGGCGTGGCGCCTGGCCCGCCCCCACGGGCACTATGTCGTGCACGCCGATGACGAGCTCGTCGTGGTGTCCACCCGGTCGTCGTTCGGGCCGGTGCCGATGGCCGTGGTTCTCAAGCTCTTCCCCCGCGGTGCCCGGTCGTTGGACCAGCCCTTGTCCGCCCGCCGGGCGATTGCCGCCGTGTGCCGGTACCACCGGGCTCCCGCCGCGGTGTACGCCGGCTACAACGCCCTCGTCCGGGTGCGGGGTGTCCAACCACCCCACCGGCTGCGCCCGGCTCCCCTGAACCTGGTCGTCCACAGCTTCAGCGACGAGGTCCCCCAGGAGACGTTCCGCCTGGATACCTTCGAGTTCCTCGACCTCGACGCCTACTGAGCGCCCCCGCTCTCCGAGCCATGACCC
>DATDAH010000009.1:0-11660 GCA_036525535.1 Acidimicrobiales bacterium | reverse complement strand
GAGCTCGCCTTCGCCGGGGCCCGGGCCCACAACCGGTTCCTGGTCGAGATGTGCAGCCACAGCCCGGAGCGCCGGGGCGGCATCGCCCTGGTCCCCGTCGCCCACGACATCGAACGAGGGGTCGAGGAGGTCGAGTGGCTGGCCGGCCAGCCCGGCATCCGGGGGGGGATGATCCCGACCATGTGGCGGGACCGACTGCCGTACAACGACGCCGCCTACGACCCGGTCTGGGCGGCCTGCGAGGCCGCCGGGTTCCCCGTCCACACCCACTCCGGCGAGGCGCCTCGCGAGGAGATGGGCGAGCACATCGGCATCTACCTCGCCGAGGTCGTCTGGTGGGCCACCCGGCCGATGTGGCACCTGCTCTTCTCCGGGGCCTTCGAGCGCTTCCCCGGGCTGAAGTTCGTGGTCACCGAGGCCGCCGCCTACTGGTCCACCGACATGATGTGGAAGTGGGACCAGTACCTGGGGGGCGGGCACACGACCAAGAAGATGGCCGCCCTGATGAAGGGCAAGATCTCCAAGCTGCCGTCGGACTACTTCGGCTCGAACATCTTCATCGGGGCGTCGACCATGTCGCCCGAGGAGATCCGGCGCCGTCACGTCATCGGCTGTGACGTCGTGATGTGGGGCACGGACTACCCGCACCCGGAAGGGACCTGGCCCCACACGCAGGCCAAGCTGCAGTCCGACTTCGTGGACGTGTCCGTCGAGGACACCCGCCAGCTGCTCGGGGAGACGGCGGCGGTCTGTTACGGCTTCGACCTCGACGCCCTCGCCCCTATCGCCGAACGGGTCGGGCCGACGCCCGAGGACCTCCACCAGGATCCCGACCTGCGCACCGATCCCGACGAGGTGGCCAACGCCCGTTGGTGGAAGGCCGAGTACGACGTGCAGGCCCCGGTGTGAACGCTCCCGATCCGTACCTTGTGCGCCCACCCGCCCCATCTGGCGTCCTGGTGCACAAGGTAGGAGCTGGCTGATGGAGGATCTGCGCGGGAAGGTCGCCGTCGTCACGGGCGGGGCCGGGGGGATCGGGCGGGGGATCGTCGAGGCCCTCCTGGAGGAGGAGGCGCGGGTCGTCATCGCCGACGTCGAGGCTCCCGTGCTCGACGCCACCGTCGCCGAGCTGGTCGACCGCGGCGACGTGCGCGGGGTGCGGACGGACGTGTCCGACCCGGCTTCCTTCGAGGCCCTGGCCGACGACGTCTTCGCGACCGAAGGCGTCTGCCACCTCCTCTTCAACAACGCCGGGGTGACCTCCGGCGGGGGCGGCAAGCCCTGGGAGCAGGAGGCCAACGACTGGCGCTGGTGCTTCAGCGTCAACGTGTTCGGCACCGCCAACGGCGTGCTCGCCTTCGTGCCCCGCATGATCGAGTCAGGCGAGCCCGGCGTGGTCGTGAACACGTCGTCGGGCGACGGCGGCATCGCCCCGGTGCCCTACGCCTCGGTCTACGCCTCCAGCAAGGCGGCCGTCACCTGCTTCACCGAGGCCCTGGCCCACCAGTTCGCGTCGGGTGAGACCAACCTCAAGGCGGCCGTCTTCTACCCGGGCGGCGGGCTGCTCGACACCGGCCTGTGGACGGCCCAGCGCAACCGACCCGACGAATTGGCTCGCCAGAGGGACCGGGCGCCGGCGCCGGGCACGACCTTCGCCGAGTTCAAGGAGCAGCTGGCCGCAGCCGGGCGCCCGACCGACGTCGTCGACCTGCTGGAGCTGGGCCGCTTCGTGGTCGCCGGGGTGAAGGCCGAGAGGTTCATCATCGGCTACGACCTCGACCGGGCGGGCAAGCTGCTGCACGCCAGGGCCGACGCCATCGCCGCCGGCCATCTACCCCCGAACATGATGGAGTTCTTGTGAGCATGCGTGACGCTGCGCAGCGGAGCGGAGCAGCTCTGCCGATGACGGAGATGGCGAAGCCAGCCGGGCAGAGCACGGCGAGTGTGGCGGAGCTCTTGTGAGCATGCGTGACGCTGCGCAGCGGAGCGGAGCAGCTCCGCCGATGACGGAGATGGCGAAGCCAGCCGGGCAGAGCACGGCGAGTGTGGCGGAGTTCTTGTGAGCATCGCCGAGCGGTATGCCGTCATCTCCTCGGATGGCCACGCCGGGGCCGAGCTCTACGAGTACCGCGACTACCTCGCCTCGCAGTGGCACGACGAGTTCGACGCCTGGGCCCCGACCTACGTCAACCCGTTCGCCGACCTTCAGGCTCCGACCGCGTACCGCAGCTGGGACTCGGCCCGCCGCCTGGAGGAGACCGAAGCGGACGGCATCGTGGCCGAGGTCCTCTTCCCGAACACGGTCCCGCCGTTCTTCTCCGAGGGGAACCTGGTGGCGTTGCCGCCGACGGAGGAGGATTATGACCGCCGTTGGGCCGGCCTCCAGGCCCACAACCGCTGGAGCGTCGACTTCTGTGCCGCGGCACCGGGCCGGCGGTCGGCCGTCGTCCAAGTCTTCGTCAACCGCATCGACGACGCCGTGGCCGAGGTGCGGTGGGCCAAGCGGGCCTTCCCGCTCCTGGCCGGTGTCCTGTTGCCGTCGGTGCCCCCCAACTCGGGCCTGCCCGGCCTCTGGGAGCCGCACTACGACCCCCTGTGGCGGGTCTGCGAGGAGCTCGACATCCCCATCCAGGTCCATGGCGGGGGTGGCCTGCCCGACTACGGCGAGCACGAGGCGGCCCGGGCGATGATGCTCATCGAGCTGCCGTGGTTCGCTCATCGCCCGGTGTGGCACCTGATCTTCTCCGGCGTGCTCGAGCGCTTCCCGACGTTGCGGGTGGTCCTGACCGAGCAGGGGGTGGCCTGGCTGCCCCGGGGACTCGAGACGTTGGACTGGTTCTACCGGCGAATGACCCTGCCGGAAGCGGCCGAGGCCCAGTTCTTCGGGGCCGTGGCCAAGGGGCTGTCGATGACGCCCACCGAGTACTTCCACCGCAACTTCTGGCTGGGCGCCAGCTTCCTGCGGCCGAGCGAAGCCCCCCTGCGCCACGACATCGGCATCGACCGGATCATGTGGGGCGCCGACTACCCGCACTCCGAGGGCAGCCTCGGCTTCACCACCGAAGCCCTCCGGGCCGCGTTCGGAGGGGTGCCCGAGACCGAGGTCCGGGCCATGGTCGAGACCAACGCCGCCGCCTTCTTCGGCTTCGACCTCGATCGGCTGCGCCCCTTGGCCGACGAGATCGGCCCGACGGTCGACGCGGTGGCCGAGGTCCTGGTCCCCGACGACTACCCCCGGGACTCCACCTGCAACGCCTTCGACAAGGCCCAGGTCCTGCGCGCCTGGTGATGCGGCCGCGTGAGCCCGTCAAGCATCGCGCAGGTGAGGGGTGAAGCAGACCCCGACCACGACGCCGTCCGGGGTCTGGACCCGGGCGATGACCTGCCCCCAGGGCTCGGTCCGGGTGGGGTGCAGGAGGTCGTAGCCCCGGTCGACCAGCTCCCGCGCCGCGGCCTCGACATCGTCGACCTCGAACTCGATGCTGGCCTGGGGCACCCGGTGGCTCTCGGGCCAGGTGGACAGGCCGAAGCAGGCCTCCGCCGCATCCCGCAGAGGCCAGACGGCGAAGTGCTTGGCGCCGCCGAGGGTCTCGGTGAAGGCGTAGTCCGAGGCCTCCATGGGGGCCTGCAGGTCGAGGCCCAGGGCGTCGACGAACAGCCGACGGTCGGCGGCCGGATCGGCGCTGATGATCGCGAAGCTGGCGATGAAGCGGACGTCCATCCCTCCAGTCTCACCGTTCTGGACGCGCCCCGCGGTTCTCCATGACACAGCTACGCGGCCAGAGCGGGAAGGATGGAGCGGTGAGCGTGACCGTGCCGGCGACGATGGCGGAGGTCGCTCCGTGACCGGCTCGCTGGCTCGGACGACGGCGGACGCGTACATCGACGCGGTCAACGCCGTCGACCTGGACGGGCTGGTCGCGCTGTTCGCCGAGGACGCCGTGCTCGACCACGCCGTCGGCACCTTCCAGGGCACCGACGCCATCCGGGCCTTCTACGCCGAGAACGTCCTGGCCTTCGCCCCGCAGGTGGAGCCCGGCGACTGGCTGGAGCAGGGCCGCACCGTCACCTTCCACCTCGATGCCCACGTCGACGGCGCCACCTCCCAGACCGTCGACCACCTCACGGTGGACGACCGCGGCCGGATCGCCCACCTCGAGGTCGGCTTCCGCTGATGGCCGTCGGTCATGTCGGCCTCAACGTGCCGGACCTCGACACGGCCAGGGCGTACTACGACCAACTCATGCCGGCACTGGGCTACGAGCCGTTCATGGTCGACGACGACCAGTTCGCCTACCTGCCCGCCGACAACCGGCGCGGCGCCTTCGTGTTCTTCTACCCGTCGGCTGACCCGGGCGAGGACTCCCGCCACACGACGGGTCTCCAGCACCTGGCCTTCATGGTCGACACCCGAGCCCAGGTCGATGCCGCCCACGCGCTGGTCGCCGACCTCGGCTCCGAGGTCGTCCACGCGCCCCGAGAGTGGCCCGAGTACCCGCCCCCGTACTACGCCACCTTCTGGCTCGACCCCCACGGCTTCCTGCTGGAAGCCGTCTGCCACCAGGACGCCTGAACGTCAGCCGCCTCGGCGCCCCTCGACCTCGATCTCGTCGTCGGTGGGGTCGTCGATGAGCGGGCGATCGCCCAGCGGGTCGGCGAGCTCAACCTGCATGCCGTCGGCGCAGTCGTCGGAGGTTCCGCCCTTCGTGTGCACAGTGACCCGGACCTCGGCGTCGGTCTCGACGACCTCGGCGGACTGCTCGGTGGTGTTGCAGGACGCCAACTGGAGGTGCAGCGTGACCTCGTCGCGCTCGAGCTGGGCCCCGAAGACCGGGGTCGGGTCGTTCCCGCCGCCACAACCCGAAGCCACGAGGGCGAGCACCGCCGAGCCGACCAACCAATGCCATCGCACACCAGCACCGTAGGTGGCACGATCCCGGCGTGACCGGCACACCCGTCCTGGACATCGTCACGTCCCGGTTGACGCTGCGTCATCTGCCCCTCGCGGTCATGGAGGAGCGGGCGGCCTCGGACTTCGACGGGTCGGGGTGGCTGTACCAGCTACGGGCAGGTCAGCTCCGGGAGGATCCGGGCTTCGCGCCGTGGTCGTTGCGGGACGTGATCCTGACGGGCACGGGGGAGACCATCGGGCACGGCGGGTTCCACGAGGCGCCGGTAGAGGGCGTCGCCGAGATCGGTTATCGGATCCATCCGACGTGGCAGGGACGCGGCTTCGCCACCGAGGTGACCGAGGCGCTGATGGCCTTCGGGCGGGCCCATGGGGCCATGGCGTTCCTGCTCTCCATCTCCCCGGACAACGCCGCCTCGCTGGCCATCGCGGCGAAGCTCGGGTTCACCCGGATCGGCGAGCAGACGGACGAGGTCGACGGCCTCGAGTGGGTCCACCGCCTCGGGTGACAGGATCGCGGCATGGAGCACGTGAGGATCGAGGAGGTGGAGGACGGCATCGTCGTCCTGACCATCGACCGCCAGGACCGCCGCAACGCCCTCAGCAACAAGGTGCTGGCCGAGTTGCACGAGGCGGTGGACACCATCGGGTCGGACCCCGCCATCCGTGTCGTCGTCCTGACCGGGGCGGGGGCGGGCTTCTCCGCCGGGGCCGACATGAAGGGCGGGCCCGAGGAGATGCAGGGCCTTGGCGGCACACCCATAGGCGCCGTCCTCGAGGCCGCCCAGAACGACGTGGTCCGGACCTTCGCCAGCCAGGAGCACATGGCCGGTCTGTTCGAGAAGATCCACCGGCTCCGCCAACCGATCATCGCCGCCGTCAACGGCGCGGCCGTGGGCGGCGGGTTCGCCCTGGCCCTGGCCTGCGACCTCCGCTACGCGGCCGAGTCGGCTTCCTTCGGCGCCGTCTTCATCAAGCGAGGCGTGTCGGCCTGTGACATGGGGACCTCCTACCACCTGCCCCGACTGGTCGGGGCCTCCCGCTCGGCCGAGCTGCTCCTGACCGGCCGGACCTTCTACGCCACCGAGGCCCGGGACATGGGTCTCGTCCTGGATGTGGTTCCCGACGGTGAGGTCGTCGCGCGGGCCCTGGTCACCGCCCGCCAGATCGCCGAGAACGGGCCGCTGGCCGTCTGGATGACCAAGGAGACCATGTGGCAGACGGTCGACTCACCCAGCCTCCGCCACGCCCTCGACCTCGAGAACCGCACCCAGATCATGTGCACCGGCACCGGTGAGCTGGCCGAGGCCTTCGCCGCCTTCCGGGAGGGCCGTACCCCCACGTGGGGCCCGCTCTGACGACGGCGACCGCTTCCCTCGTTCTGGCCTCCGATCCTCCGGCCCAGGCCGGAGGATCGGAGGCCAGAACGGGTGATCAGGCCGGGTCGATCTGCTCCCGGATGGTGTCCATGGTGGCGGCGATCTGGGCCGACTCGTGCAGGCCCATGACCCGGCTCTCGCCCAGCCCTTCGGCGAGGCAGCGGTGGACCTCGTCGACCTGGTAGCGCAGGCCCTCACCCTCGATGGGGGCCTCGATGACCTCGGCCTGGCCGAAGGCGTCCCGTACGGTCAGGGCGTCGGGGCAGTGCATGAACGCGGGCAGCTCGATGCTGCCCTCGGTGCCCACGATGCGGGCGGTGCAGGCCAGATTCACCCGGATCGAGGCCTTCGCCACGGCCAGCTTCCCGCCCGGGTGGTGCAGGGTGGCGGCCACGGTCTCGTCGACGCCGGTGGTGCCCATGTGGCCGCTGGCCACCACCCGGTCGGGGGCTCCGAGGACGAACGACGCCAGCTGCAGCGGATAGACGCCGAGGTCGAGCAGGGCGCCGCCGCCGCGGGCCGGGTCGAAGAGGCGGTGGGCGGGGTCGACGGGCATGCGGAAGCCGAAGTCGGCCTCGACGAACAGCGGCTCACCGATGCGACCGTGCAGCAGCAGCTCCCACAGCGTGACGTAGGAGGGGAGGAACCGGCTCCAGATGGCCTCCATGAGGAAGCGCTCGGCCAGGTGGGCGCTGGCCGTCATGCGCAGCACCTCGGCCTCGGTCATGGCCAGCGGCTTCTCGCACAACACGTGCTTGCCGTGGTCGAGGAAGAGGCAGGCGTCGTCGGCGTGGCGGGACTGCGGGGTGGCGACGTAGACGACGTCGACGTCGTCGTCGTTGGCCAGGGCCTCGTAGTCGCCGTGGCGCCGGGGGATGTCCCACTCGTCGGCGAACGCGTCGGCCCGCTCCTCGGTCCGTGAGGCCACGGCGACCAGCTCGGCATCCGGGGTCTGCTGGAGGGCCTGGGCGAACTTGGCCGCGATGCCCCCCGTGGCCGCGATGCCCCATCGTGTCGTCACCGCCGGACAGTCTGGCCCGGCGGACCCCCCAGGTTCAGTTCTGGCCGCCCATGGTCAGCGGTCGCTCAGGCCGCCTCGTCATTGGTCGGGTCTCGAGCGGCGACGAGCAGCCGGCGCCGGCGGGAGGGGAATGACGGCGTGGCCGTCTTCACCGCCCCGCCGGCCCCGGTCGCGGGCCCCGCAGGCCGAGGGAGCGCCGAGCCTGCGGGGTGAAGGGAGCGAGCCTCGGTCTCGGTCATGGATGGAGCGTGCGCCCCGAGTTTGAGGGGGGCCGGTGCGGGACCTGAGAGGTTCCCGGGAATGACGACCGTCGCCCTCAGCCGTCGAGGCCGGCGATGCGGTCGCGGAGCCAGCCGCCGGCCCAGAAGTTGTCGGCGTCCCCCATGTCGAGCAAGGCCTGCTGAGCGTCTCGAGCCACCGCTTTCGCCCCGGCATGGTCGGCGTCGCCGGCCAGCGCGGCTTCGGCCAGATGCAGGGCCAGGACCGGCTCGCCGGCGGCCAGCCTCTCGGTCGCCCGGTCGACCACGGCGTCGGCGCCCAGCAGGCCGGCGAGGTCGACCGTCGCCTCCCGCGGATCGACGGGGTAGAGCTCGGTGGAGGACTGGAGGCGGAACCAGCCCACGTAGCTCTCCCAGAAGGTGCGCACCGCCCAGGGCACCCGCCCATAGCCCTGGCCGACCCGCAGCCCCTTGGGCAGCTCGATCTCCCGCATCAGCGTGAGCACGTCCTTGCCGGCGTTGATGCCGTCGAGGGTCGCCCGGTGGACGTGGTCCACGGCGCCGTGCAGCCGGGCCAGCGAGGCGTCGATCAGGTCGGCCCCCACGATCGGGTCGTGGCGGCCCGTGATCAGCACCTCGGGCTGCAGGGCCCGGACCGTCTCCACCGCGGCCAGGTAGGGCTCGGCGTACCGGTAACGGTCGCCCCGCAGCGTGTTGAAGTTCGGGAAGTGGGGGAACAACGGCCCGAAGAGGTTGCTGACGAGGGCGGTGCGCTGCTGGGGCAGCCAGACCACACAGGCATCACGGGTCTCACCGCCGGGGGTCGAGATCAGCTCCAGCTCGAGGTCGCCGACGGTCAGCTCGACGCGGTCGTCGAAGAGGATGTCGGGGACCGGCCGGTCCTGGTCCATCGGGGCGCCGGGGCTCTCCTCGGCCAGGCGGCCGATGATCTCGGGCAGCTGGCCGAACCAGATCATGGCGGTGGAGAAACGGAAGCGCTGGATGCGCAGGTCGTCGGCCTGGCAGGCCGGGTTGGCGGCCTGGGCCACGTACCGGGTGTCCGGCTCGCGGAACAGCCCGACCCCGCCGACGTGATCGACGTGGGCCTGCGTGGTGACGATGTACGGCGTCGGGCCCGGGTGAACAGCCTCGAACAGGCGCCGGTGGTGCGGGGCTTCGAAGCCCATTCCGGTGTTGACGACGACCCGGCCGGCGTCGGCGCCGATCAGGTAGGCGGCCGTGGTCCCGCCCGAGCGCCAGATGCCTTCGGCCACGGGGTGGGCCGGGTCGTCGTAGCGGGGGAGGAGCAGCTCGGCCCCGGGCCGGTCGTCGATGAGCCGGTCCACCGCCTTGTCGATCTTGGCCATCAGCGCACTTCCTCCTGCACAGCGAAGCGGTCGAAGTAGAAGGCGAACGGCGCCCGCAGCGCCTCGGGTTCGGCGCCGAAGTCCCGGCGCACGTCGTACACGACCTGGCCGTCCCTGCCCCGCTCGTGGCCGGCCCGGTACCGGTCGATCGCGGACCGAGCGTCGGCCGTCATGGTCAGGTCGGCGGTCTCGTAGATGCGCTCGACGGTGGCGACGTCGTCGGCCATGAACTCGTGGAAGAGGACGTCGACCGACCGATCGGTGGGGACCAGGTGCCGGTCCCGCACCGAGGCCGACAGCAGGCGCTCGATCCGGTCGGCCCAGTAGGACAGGTACCACTCGGCCTCCGTCGTGCGGTAGCTCATGCGGGCCCCGTAGGTCACCATCGTGGCCGCCGACTGGATGACCGACACCGGATCCCGGTGGGTGACGACGACGGTGGCATCGGGGAAGGTGGCGAGTAGAGGGCCGAGCTGCTCCAGGTGCTGAGGTGACTTCAGGACCCAGCGCTCGCCGGGTGAGTACCACTGCAGGATCTTCAGCACGGTGCGCAGGTACTCGTAGTGCGGGGTCTGGTCGGTGGCCAGGTAGTGGTCCCGCCATTCGGGGACCCGGGCCACCCACTCCAGCTCGTAGCTGGTGAAGTCCGGGAGTTGCAGCTCCAGCTCTTCGTGGACGTGGTCGGGCGCCATCGGGTGCATCGCGGCCAGGAAGGGGACGGTCTGCTGCATGGCCTCCCAGGCCCCGGCGCAGCGTTGGTGGCGCGGGTCGCTCGCATCCCGCGTGGCGGGCTCGCCGGGTGTGGGCACGGGCTCGTAGCTCTCCCACAGCGGGAGCGAGCGCAGGCGGGAGTCGGCGGCGATGAGGTTGACCAGGTGCGTGGTGCCGGAGCGCGGGAGCCCCACCACGATGATCGGGGCCACGATCGCCTCGTCGTGGATCTCGGGGTGTCGGGCCAGCAGGTCGTGGATGCGCAGGCGGTTGGCGGCGTAGCGGACGCAGTCGTTGAAGAGGATCAGGCGGCCGAGGCCCGTGCGGTCCGTGTCCCGGTCGACCTCGTCCAGCCAGCGTCCGAGCCGGTCCCGGAAGTCATCGGGGCCGAAGTCGTCGAGCCCGGAGCGGTCGACGGCGGCGGTGAGAACGGCGCTCACGCTCAGCTCGGTGGCCACCTGCTCGCCGAAGGCCAGCGCCCCCCGCTGGTGATCGCTGAGGACCGGCTCGGCCAGGTCCTGGATGCGGATCGGCTCGGGGCTCACCCGAAGACCGAGAAGCCGCCGTCGACCACGAGGGTGTGGCCGGTGACGTAGCGGGCGGCCGGGCTGGCGAGGAAGAGGACGGCTCCGGCGACGTCGTCCGGCGTGGCGAAGCGGCCCATCGGCGTGCGGGCCAGGAGGGGGGCGGTGATCTCGTCGAAGGGCAGCATCGGGGCCGTCATGTTCGTCTCGACCACACCAGGGGCGACGGCATTGACCCGAATGCCGTCCCGGGCCCAGCTCACGGCCAGCGTCTTTGTCGTCTGCACGACCCCGCCCTTGGCCGCGCCGTAGCCGGGCACGATCTCCATCCCGAAGAAGCTGGCCATGGAGCCGACGTTGACCACGCTGCTCCCGCCGTCGACGGCGCTGGCGGCCAGGCGGTCGTGGCAGGCCTGGGCCAAGCGGAAGGGGGCGACCAGGTTGACCGCCAGCACCTCCTCGAAGACCCCGTCGTCCCACTCGCTGCGCCCGCCGGGCAGGTTCTGGCCGGCGTTGTTGACCAGCACGTCGAGAACGTCGAGCCCGTCGGCCAGTGCCTGCACCTCGTCGGGGTCGGTCATGCGACAGCGGCGATAGGCGAACCGGGCCAGGTCGTGGTCGTAGGCACCGGCATCCTCGCGAGTGCCGGTGATGGTGACCTTGGCCCCGGCGTCGGCGAAGGCGCCGGCCACACCGAGGCCGATCCCGTTGGAGCCCCCGGTCACGAGCACGTGTGCCCCGGCGAAGTCGAACGCGACGCTCGTCATGCCCGTCCTGCCACGACCGCCTACCGTAGGACGTGCCGTGACCGTCGATCCCACGACCGTCTTTCCGGGGGCCATCCGTCAGAACGGGTACGTCGTCCGCGACCTCGACGCCGCCATCGAGTCATGGCTGGGCCTGGGCGTGGGCCCGTGGATCACCCTCGGCCCGATGGAGCAGGGCATGGTGTTCCGGGGCGAGCCGACGGCGCTCACGATCACGCTGGCCTTCGCCAACTCCGGGGACCTGCAGATCGAGCTCATCCACCAGACCGGCGACGCCCCCAGCGCGTACAAGGAGTTCCTGGACTCCGGACGTGAGGGCTTCCACCACCTGGCCTGGTGGGCTGAGGACGTCGCGGCCGTCGAGACCGCCGTCGACGCGGCCGGCTGGCCCGTCATCTTCAAAGGTGACGGCACCAGCGTCGCCGCGTTCTTCTACTGCGAGGCCCCCGAGGTCGCCGCCACCTGCCTCGAGGTCATGGAGCTGAACGAGATGACCCAGGGCCTCGCCGACCACGTCCGCCAGGCCGCCGACGACTGGGACGGCACCACCGAGCCCGTTCGCAAGCTGTTCTGACCGCCGTCGTCACCAGACAGGCTCCCACTGCCTGGACTCGGCCGAGCGATAGAGGGCCTGGGCGGCCCGGAGCTCGCCGAGGGCGTACTCGGGCGGGACGGGGTACTCGGCGCCGTCGAGGACGGCGGCCTCGAAGGCCCGGATCTGGTTGCCGTAGCTGTGCATGTAGTTGCCCCGGCTGACCACGGTG
>DATDAH010000008.1:0-5258 GCA_036525535.1 Acidimicrobiales bacterium | reverse complement strand
GGATTGCCAATACTGCGCCGTGCCGACCAAGGGGGGTCGGGCCCCGAGACGGGGGGCGAACCGAGGGGAGCTGATCGGAACCGATGGCTATCGCCGAGATCTGGAACGACCAGGCTGCATGTCGGGGACTCGACCCGGAGATCTTCTATCCGGTGTCGGAGGAAGAGGCCGCGCGAGCCAAGGCCGTCTGCGGTCAGTGCGCCGTGCAGCAGGCTTGCCTCGAACACGCCCTGGGGTCGAGGGAGCGGGACGGGGTCTGGGGTGGCGCCACCGAGAAGGAACGTCGCCGGATCATCCGCCAGCGTCGTCGGTCCAACTGAGTGATCTCCCGCCCGCGTGACTGAGCCGTTCGCGGGCTGGCCCGCGGTACTGGGCGACGTCACTGCCGGGCGCGATCTCGAACCCGCGGTCGCCCGCGCCGCGATGGGCGAGATCCTGGCCGGTGACGCCAGCCCGGCCCAGATCGCCGGCTTCGTCGTCGGCCTGCGCATGAAGGGCGAGACCGTCGAGGAGCTGGTGGCCCTGCGCCAGGCCATGCTCGACGCGGCCGAGCGCATCACCTTGCCGGACGGCATCGACCCCGTCGACACCTGTGGCACGGGCGGGGACCGGGCCGGCACGATCAACGTCTCGAGCATCGCGGCCCTGGTGCTGGCTGGCGGAGGGGTGCCGGTGCTGAAGCACGGCAACCGGGCGTCCTCGTCCCAGTGCGGCTCGGCCGATGTCTACGAGGTACTGGGCATCGCCATCGATCTCGGACCCGAGCAGGTCGCGGCATCGGTGGTCGAGTCCGGCTTCGGGTTCGCCATGGCCCCGCGGTTCCACGCCTCGATGCGCCATGCCGGTCCCACCCGCAAGGAGTTGGGCATCCCGACCGCCTTCAACATCCTCGGGCCGATCGCCAACCCCGCCGGCGTCCGTCGTCAGGTGGTGGGAGTAGCCGACATGAGTGTGGCGGAGAAGCTCCTGCGGGTCCTCGAAGCCGCCGGAGGGGTGCGCGCGCTGGTCGTGCACGGCGCCGACGGCCTGGACGAGCTGACCACGACCACGACCAGCTCAGTGTTCGAACTGCGCGACGGTGAGGTCTCGAGCTATGAGGTCGACCCCACCGCGTTCGGCCTGGCCACCGCCGCGCCCGACGACCTGCTGGGCGGGACCGCCGATGTCAACGCCGACTCGGCCCGCCGGGTGTTGGCGGGGGAGGCCGGCGCCCACCGGGACATCGTCGTGCTCAATGCCGCCGCCGGCTTCCTGGTCGCCGACCGGGCGGCCGACCTGGCCGAGGGCGTGGCGCTGGCGCAGGCGGCCATCGACGACGGCCGCGCCCAAGCGAAGCTGGCCGACGTCGTCGAGCTCAGCCCCCGCCTGTCCGCCGGCTAACGACGGGTGTGGTCGATGGCGTCGAGCTCGGCGTGGGCCTCGGCCAGGGTGGCCAGTCGCTCGTAGGGGTCGCCGACGGCCTCGACGTCGAGGGGGCGGCGGACGGCCATCGCGAGGCGGTCCAGCTCGTCGGCCTCCGCCCGGAGGTCACGGAGCAGCGCTCCTCGGGTGCCGTAGGGCTGCCGGGCGGCGAGGACGACCCGGCGGTCCAGTTCGACGGCGTGCTCGGCCACCGCGAGCGGGACCTGACGACCGGTGTGGGTCGACGCCACCCGCACCGTGACCTGGAGACGGCGGTGGAGGCGGGCCGGGGTCGACGGGGCGACGAGCCACGTCAAGGGCGCGGGCGACGGCACGTTGGGATGAACCCGGTTACGGCGGCGCAGCCGCCAGCGCACGGCCATGATCGGGATGATCACCGCGACCGCGATCACGGCAGCGATGCTGAACAGCGCAACCAGCAGCTCCGACATCGCCGCTCAGACTACCGGCCGCCGCCGCCGCCGTCCGGGCGTGAAGCTGGGGAGCGGCGGATAGGGCGAGGCCAGGCCGCCCTCGCAGTGGGTGAGCCGGAAGCGGCCGGCCCGTTCGTCCAACCAGCGGGAGACGCACAGCATCTCGTCGACCTCGTCGCAGCGGACCACCGTGCTGCCGCTGGGCGTCACGGGCTCCAGGCCGAGGGTGGGCTGGTCGGCCCACGAGCGCAGCAGGTGCCCGTCGACCAACTCGGCGCCACCGCCGTCGTCCACCTCGATCAAGACCCGACCGGCCGTCCGCAGCCGGTCCAGTCGACCTTGCCGCTCCAACGCGGCACTGAGCGCAGCGGCTCGCTCCCGGACGTCGGCGGCCTCCTCGAAGCGCTGGTCCCGGGCCAGCGCGGCCATGCGCTCGCGCAAGGGGGCCAGCAGGATCTCGGGCTCGCGGGTCAGGCCCCGCAGCGTGCGTTGGACGAGCCGGTTGTACTCCTCGACCGACACCAACCCCGCGCACGGGCAGGTCGCCACGCCGAGCTGGGCGGGGGCGCAGGGCGCCTCGCGGCGGCCGGTGGGTCGTCCCGAGCACCGGCGCAGCGGCACCGACGTCTCGATGGCCTCGGCCACCCGCTTCGCGAAGCGGGCGCTGGGCAGCGGCCCGAGGTAGAAGGCGCCGTCGTCTCGGGTGGTGCGGACGACCGAGAGTCGGGGGAAGGCCTCGTTGCAGGTCAGCTTCAGGTAGGTGTAGGCCCCTGCCCGGGTCCCGACCTTGTTGAAGCGAGGGGTCCACTCGGCGATGAGTCGGACCTCGAGGACGTCGGCCTCCATGGGGCCGTCGCAGACGGTGTGGTCGATGCGCACCGTCTCCCGCAGGAGCTGGGCCACCTTCCGCCGGCGGTCGCTGGAGAAGTAGCTGCGGACCCGGGTGCGCAGGTTGGCGGCCTTGCCCACGTAGAGGGGCCGGTCGTCCCGGTCCCGGAAGACGTAGACGCCCGGCCGGCGGGGTAGCCGGTTGGTCAGCTTGAGCTTGGCCGCCTGGGGGTGACGGTCGATCTTGGGGAGGCCCAGCAGGTCGTCGAGGCCGAGCACGCCGAGCCGGGCCGCCCGCTCCAGGAGCACGTGGAGGAGGTCGCCGGTGGCCAGGGCGTCGTCCAGTGCCCGATGGCTGGGCTTGTGGTCGAGCCGAAGGTGCTCGGCCAGCGTCCCGAGCCTGTGGTTGCGGACCTCGTCCCCGAACAGGCGGCGGGCCAGGGCCACGGTGTCGACGCGGGGGACCTCTGGCGTGGCCCGGTCGGTGCGGGCGCAGGCCGCCCGCAGGAAGCCGAGGTCGAAGCCGATGTTGTGGCCGACCAGGACGGCGTCGCCCCAGAACTCGAGCAGCGAGGGGAGCACGGTGTCGATGGTCGGAGCCGGCACCAGCATCGAGTCGGTGATGCCGGTCAGCACCGTGATGACCGGCGGCACCGTGCGCCCCGGGTTCACCAGCGTCTGGAACGTCCCGAGGCACTCGCCGCCCCGGAGGAGCAGGGCACCGACCTCGGTGATGCGGTCCTCGGCGGCCGAACCACCGGTCGTCTCGAGGTCGATGACGCAGAAGGTGACCTCGGACAGGGGGGTGCCGAGGTCGTCGAGGGTGGCCTGTCCTGGTACCGGCACCGCCCGCATCATGGCGAACATCTGTTCGTCACGTCAAGCATGGTGCCCGTCGGTACGGTGGCGGCGTGACCGCCCAGCGCTTCCGCTGCACCGCGTGCGGGAACCTGACCCGGTTCGACGTGGTCCTCAGTCGCCGGACCCGGGCCTTCCACCACTACACGGTCGGCGGCGAGCTGTCCGTGGAGGACGAGGAGGTCCTGGACGAGAAGCTGGAGCAGATCGCCTGTCGCTGGTGCGGAGATGGCGACCACGTCGAGCCCGTGTCCGCCGAGCAGGCCGAAGCCGTCGCCGAGGACGCGACCTGAGCGGTCCTGGCGTGGACCCGGCCGCCGTGCGCCCGGCGCTGGAGCGGGCCCTCGAGGTGGCCCGTCAGGGCGTGGCGGCGACGCCGACGGTGGCGGCGCCCAAGGAGCTGGTCCGCTACCTCGACTTCCAGAAGCTCACCGGCCCGGCGCTGGGGGCGGTCCAGCGGGTCCTCGACCGGGACGACGACTTCCGCCGTCGGGTGCTGGCGTCGACGACGCCCGAGGAGATCGGCGCCGCGAGCTGGCTGGCTCTGAGCCGTCCCGCCGGCTGGGAGGTCCTGCTGCAGACCGTGGCCGAAGCCGACGCCCACGCCACCGCGGGCGACGCCGCCGCCCGCCAGGCGCGCGACCTGCAGCGGGCCCTGGAGGCGTCAGAGCGCAAGCGGGCCCAGGCCGACGAGGCGTTGGTCAGCCTGCGGGACGAGCGCGAGGCCATCCGCGAAGAACTGGCCTCGGTGCGCAAGGACCGGCGTCGGGCCGAGGACGCCTTGACCACGGTCGAGCGTCGTGTCGACGACCTGGAACAGAAACTCGACGACCGGGAGACCCGCCTGACCGAGGCGCAGGGGGCACGGGAGGCCCGGGAGCACGAGCTGGCCGAGACCCAGCGGCTGCTGGCCGACGCCCACCGCGAGTTGGCGCGCCGTCCGGCGCCGTTGGTGCCCGGCGAACGTTCCGTCGACGTCGGCGGCCTCCGAGAGGCGGCCGCCCGCCTGCAGCGGGCCGCGGCGACCCTGGCCCGCTCGGTGGACGGCGTGCTGGCGGAGGTGCCGCCCGTGCCGGTGCTCATCGAAGACGGAGGCGACGCCACCGCGCTGCGCACCCGCCTGCCGTTGCCCGGTGGCGTCGTAGCCGACACGGTAGACGGGGCCCGGTGGCTGCTGGCCCGGCCCGGGGCCGTGCTGCTGGTCGACGGCTACAACGTGGCCAAGACGGCCTGGCCGGACGACGACCTGGAGAAGCAGCGGGACCGCCTGATCCGGGCCCTGGACGAGTTGATCACGCGCACCGGGGCGACCGCCGAGATCGTCTTCGACGGCCCGGAGGGCACGGAGCCGGGGGGCCGGCACGGCACCCGCTCGGTCCGGGTCCGTTACAGCGGCGGCGCCCTCGCCGACGACGTCGTGGTCGACCTGATCGACGCCTATCCGGTCGACCGCCCGGTCGTCGTGGTCACCAACGACCGCGAGGTCCGCGACGCCGCCCGGGCCAAGGCAGCCACCGTGATCGGATCGGACACCCTCATCGCCGTCTTCACCGCCTGACCGGCGGGCTGGCTGTCATACCCCCTTCGTACTGTTCGGGGCATGAGGATCGACTGCGACGAATGCGTGCAGCAGCACACGGCGACGTGCGGTGAATGCGTCGTGACGTTCCTGCTGGGGCGGGAGGCGGACGACGCCGTGGTCATCGACGTGGCCGAGGAGCGCAAGCTGCGCCTGCT
>DATDAH010000007.1:0-11688 GCA_036525535.1 Acidimicrobiales bacterium | reverse complement strand
GCGACCCGCGAAGTCCTGATGCTCCTTGCCCGGGCCGCCCAGGCCCCGGAGCGCGGCGAAGTCGGCGGCCAGGTGGGTCTCGAGGAAGTCCCGGGCCTCGGCCCGGAACGCCTCGTCCTCGTCGCTGAACCGGAGGTTCATCGCCCTTCATTACCATCGCCGCCCGTGGCCGAGCCTCATCGCGTCGCCATCGTCGGGGCGGCGCTGTCCGATGTCGGGCGGGTCGACGACCGCACGCCCTTCGAGCTGCACTACCAGGCCACCTCCCGGGCGCTGGCCGACGCCGGCCTCACCCGGGACGATGTCGACGGGCTCTACTCCTGCGGCCTCGGCTCCCTGGCGCCGGTCGAGGTGGCCGAGTACCTGGGCCTGCGTCCGGCCCACTTCGACTCGACCCAGGTGGGCGGCGCCTCGTGGGAGGTGATGGTCGGCCACGCCGTCGCCGCGCTGCACGCGGGCATGGCCGAGACCATCGTCCTCGTCTACGGCGCGACGACGCGGGCGGACCTGAAGGCCGGACGGCGCCGAGCCAACCTGTCGTTCGGCTCTCGGGGCCCGACCCAGTTCGCCGCCCCGTGGGGCCACACGCTGATCTCGCAGTACGCCATGGCGACCAGGCGTCACATGCACGAGTTCGGCACGACCATCGAGCAGCTGGCCGAGGTCGCCGTGTCGACCCGGTTCAACGCCGGGTTGAACCCCGACGCGTACTACCGGGACCCCCTGACGGTCGACGAGGTCAACGCGTCGGCGATGATCGCCGACCCGCTGACCAAGCTCCACTGCTGCATCCGGTCCGACGGCGGCGGGGCGGTCGTGCTGACCACGGCCGAGCGGGCGGCCGACTGCGCCAAGGCGCCCGTGTGGGTCCTCGGGACCGGCGAAGCCATCTCGCACACGACGATGAGCGAGTGGGACGACTTCACCGAGTCCCCCTGCGTCCGGTCCGGGGCCGATGCCTTTCGGCGGGCCGGGATCGGCCCGGAGGACGTCGACGTCTGTCAGCTCTACGACGCCTTCACCTACATGGTCGTGGCCACGCTGGAAGGGCTGGGCTTCTGCCCCAAGGGCGAGGGGGGCCCGTTCGTGGCCGACGGCCGGCTGCGGGTCGGCGGGGTTCTGCCCACCAACACCGACGGTGGCGGCCTGTCCGCCTGCCATCCGGGCATGCGGGGCCTGTTCCTGCTGGTCGAGGCCGTGAAGCAGCTGCGGGGTGAGGCTGAGGGCCGTCAGGTCGACGGCGCCGAGATCGCCTGCGTCAACGCCACCGGCGGCTGGTTCACGTCGACGGCCACCGTCCTGCTCGGCACGTCATGACCCCCACCCGAACCTGCGTCCGCTACACCACCGATATGTCGGGTTTTCGACGCAAGTTCGAGGGGGCGACGACATGAGGGGCGTACGGAACACGGAGAACGGGATCGAAGTGCTGGACCTCCCGGCGCGGGAGCCCACCGGGGACGAGGTGCGGGTACGGGTCGCCGGCGCGGGCATCTGCGGGTCGGACCTGCACCTGGTCCAGTGGGGGCCGATGCCGGTGACCCTCGGCCATGAGATCGCGGGGTGGCTGGACGACGGCACGCCGGTCGCCGTCGAGCCCGTCGTCCACCGGTGCGGGACCTGCGAGAGCTGCCTCGCCGGCGACACCCACCTGTGCCGGGAGGCGCAGACCGTCGGCATCGGCGTGGACGGGGGCATGGCCGACGAGCTGGTCGTGCCGCCCGAGTGCGTCGTGCCGCTCCCCGACGGCCTCGCCGTCGGGGACGCCTCGCTGGTCGAGCCCGTGGCGTGCGCCGTACGGGCGATGCACCGGGCCCGGATCGAGGCCGGCCACCGGGTCGCAGTCGTCGGCGGGGGAACGCTCGGCGTCGCCTCGGTGGCCGCCGCCGTCCACCTCGGCTGCGAGGTCGGCGTCGCCGCCCGGCACCCGCACCAAGCCGCCGCCGCGGAGTCCGTCGGCGGTCGGCCGGTCGAGGGCCACTATGACGTGGTGATCGACGCAGCCGGCACCTCGTCGGCCTTCAACCAGGCGATCGGCCTGACCCGGGTGCGCGGGACCATCGCCCTCCTCGGCACGTACTGGGAAGAGGTGGCCCTCGCGGCCGCGCCGATCGGCCTGAAGGAGCTCGACGTCGTGGGCTGCATGGCCTACGGCCACCTTGGCGGCCACCGAGAGGTCGACGACGCCGCCACCCTGCTCGCCGCCGTCCCCGAGCTGGCCCCCGCCCTCATCACCCACCGCTTCCCATTGGACGACGCCCCCGAAGCCTTCCGCGTCGCCGCCGACCGCGGCGCCGGCGCCATCAAGGTCACCCTCGAGCCGTAGCCCCGTTCCCCGCTTCGGCGAGCGCATCGAGTTCGGTCTGTAGGGCCTCACGCACCTCGGCCAGGTCGGGGCAGGCGGTGGGGTCGGCGACGACGGTTATGGCGAGCGTGCCGGCGTAGGAGAGGACGGCGAAGGCGACCGTGACGTTGCCGGAGATGGCCGAGACCGGGATCACCTCGTCGACCTCAGCACCGAGGAACGTCAGGCGCTCGGCCGGGCCCCGCAGGTTGGTGACGAAGGTGTGCACCATGCGTTGGCGGTTGGTGAACCACGCAAAGAGGTGGAGCCGGCCAGTGAGGCGGAAGACGGCGTCGAGCAATCTCGAGACCGCAGCCGTCGGTCGCTCGGCCCTCGCCCGGCGGCGAGCGGTCTCGGCCAGTCGATCGTCGATGTCGCCCTGCGTGGGCACGGCCACGGTCTTCACGCCGATGTCGTTGCCGAGCTCGGTGGTGCTGGCGTCGCGACGGGCGGAGACCGGGATGGTCATCACGAACTCCGGCACCGTGCGTTCACCCCGACGCTCGAGGGTCGACCGGAGCGCACCAGCCACCGCCGCCAGGACCACGTCGTTGACCGTCGCACCATGGGCGTGGGCGACCTCGACGACGGGCGCCAGCTCGACCCGGGCCACGGCCAAGGCTCGCTCGGGGCCGGTCGGTCGGTTCAGCGTGCTGCGCTCGATGCGGGCGGTGTCAGTCCGACGGAGCTCGCCGATCGCCTGCCCGACGGATCGCACGGTCGATGGCACTCGGCGCAGCGCCCGGAGGCGAGCCTTCGTGACGTCGACCAGCAGCGCCCGCGCTCGGGGTCGCGGTCGGGGAAAGCCGTCCGGCAGCGCGACGTCGCTCGCTCCGTCGACGAGGCCGGCGAGGACGGCCAGCCCGCCGATGCCGTCGGCCAGGACGTGGTGGAACACGGCGACGAGCGCGGTGCCCCCGGAGGCCAGGCCCGTCACGAACGTGACCGACCAGGGCGAGTGCTCGTCGGGCAGGCGCTCGATGACGACGTCGGCCGCCACTGCCAGCAGCGCCGCCTCGTCACCGGGGGCCGGGCAGACCACCCGTCTGACGTGGTGCTCGATGTCGAAGTCGTCGTCGTCGACCCAGAGCGGGCGACCACAACCGACCGGCGCATCGACCAGGCGCTGCCTCAGCCGAGGGATCGCCCGGGTCCGGCGGTCGATCGCCTCGGTGACGGCCGCTCCTGAGATGGCGGTCGGAGCGAGCACCAGCACGGCGCCCACCTGCATGGGCACGGACCCCGTGTCGATGGCCCGAGGGACGAGGTCGCTCGGGCTGGCCCGCTCTATCGGCGTGGTCGAGAGCCTCACGATCCCGACTCTGCAGGCCGCCGACCTCGACCGCCAGGGCCGAACGTCGCTCTTCTGCTACAGCGGCAGGTTGTCGTGGCGTCTCGGGGCGAGGAGCTCGCGCTTGGTCGACAGCACCTCGAGGGCGGCGCAGAGCTCGCGTCTCGTGTCGGCGGGATCGATGACGGCGTCGATGTAGCCGCGTTCGGCGGCGATCCAGGGGTTGAGGTACTGCTCCTCGTACTCGACGACGCGCGCCGGACGCTCGGCGGGATCGGTGCGACGATGGAGGATGCCCACCGCGCCCTCGGCACCCATGACCGCGATCTCGGCGGTGGGCCAGGCCAGGTGGAGGTCACAGCCCATGGCCTTGGAGTCCATGACGATGAAGGCCCCGCCATAGGACTTGCGCAGGGTCAGGCCGACTCGGGGGACAGTGGCCCGGGCGTAGGCGAAGGCGAGCTGGGCGCCGTGGCGGATCATCCCCCGCCACTCCATGTCCTTGCCGGGGTAGAAGCCCGACGTGTCGACCAGGGTCACCAGCGGCAGGTTGAAGGCATCGCAGAACGACACGAAGCGGGCGCCCTTGTGCGAGCACGTGATGTCGAGCGTGCCCGCCAGTTGCTGGGGCTGATTGGCCACGATGCCGACGGGGCGGCCGTCGACCGTCGCGAAGCCGGTGACCAGGTTGGGGGCGTAGAGCTCCCGCAGCTCGAGGAACTCGTCGTCGTCCACGATCGAGCGGATGACGGAACGGACGTCGTAGCCCGCGGTCGACTCCTCCGGGAGGATCGCCCCGGCGTCGGGCGTCGCCCGTTCGACGGGGTCCGACGTCGGCCACCGAGGCGGTTCGTCGTCGTTGCTGTCGGGGAGGTACGCCAGCAGGTCGGCGAGAGCGTCGTCCACCTCCTCCATCGGCACCACTCGAGCGGCGACGCCCGTCGACCGCTGGTGGGCGCTGACGCCGCCCAGCTCGTCGGACGAGATCATCGCCCCGGTCATCTGGCGGACCATCCGGGGACCGGAGACGTAGGCGTAGGACGACGGGGTCATCACCACGATGTCGGCCACCCCGAGCAACAGCGCGGGGCCGGACACCGCGGGTCCGACCAGCGCGGCGAGGATGGGCACGATCCCCGAGCAAGCCACCAGCTCCTTGGCCGCCCGGCCCCAGCCGACGAGCGCGTCGACGCCATCGATGACGTCCGCCCCGCTGGAGGCCAGCACGAGCACGAGGGGGACACCGGACTGACGGGCGGTGCGGGCGGCGAGGGCGATGGTGTCCCCGTCCGCCGCGCTGAGGGCCCCGCGGCGACGGTCACTCGTCGAACGGACGACCACCGCCTGTCGACCGAGGCTGTCGTCGACCTGCGCCTCGACGGTCCCCTCCACGGCCGCACGGAGGGCGAGCGCGGCGGGCATCGACCCATTTGACCACCGATCCGACCCGGCCGTTACCCCCGCACCCGGAGGGTCAGGACGTGAGGGGCTTGGCGAACCAGTGGTCGGCGTGGACCTCGTCGTTGAAGGGGTCGACCTCCTCGAAGCCGACGGCCCGATAGAGGGTGATGGCCTCGGCCAAGGCCCGGTTGGTCTCGAGGCGCAGGAGGCGGACACCGTGGGCCTGGGCCTGCGCCTCGAGCTCGACCAGCATCCGCCGACCGAGGCCCAGCCCGCGCGCCGAGGGGTCGACCCACATGCGCTTCACGTCGGCCGTGCCGCCGGCGAAGAAGTGGAGCGCGCCGCAGGCTACGGCCTTGTCGCCGAGACGGGCGATGAGCAGGAGGCCTTCCGGCTCGACCATGTCGTCCACGGCGAAGGGCTCGGCGGCATCGAAGTCGAAGCCGGTCTCGAAGCGCTCGTCGATGTCGGCGAAGTAGGCCCGGAGGCAGGCATCGGCGTCAGCGCTGTGCGGGTCCTCCGGGGCCACCACGACCTGGCCGAGGCGGAGCAGGCGATCGACCGTGGACATGGCCTCGAGGAGCCGGCCGCGAGCGCGGTCGTCGAGCGGGTCGAGCAGCGACCAGGCCAGCGCGTCGCTCAGGCCGTCCATCTCCGCCAGCTCGGCTCGGCCGGTGTCGGTCACCCCGACCCGACGCACCCGGGCGTCGACGGCGTCGGGACTCACCGTCACCAGGCCCTCGTCCTCCAGGGAGCGCAGGAGCCGACTCAGGTAGCCGGAGTCCAGGCCGAGACGAGCGCGCAGCGCCCGCACGTCGCCACCGCTGACGCCGACCTCCCACAGGACCCGGGAAGCGGCGAGGGGCCGGCCGCGAGCGAGGTACTCGTCGTCGAGCACGCCGATGCGTTGGGTCACCGTCCGGTTGAACCGGCGCACCATGGCCACGGCCGCGTCGTCCATTCCTCTGACTCTAGTCAGAGATTTCCACGACGAACCCCGCCGTTACGGTGCCGCCATGCCGCTGCCCGACGATGCCCGCCAGCTCTGGATCACCACGCCCTCCCGGGCGCGGGGCGCCCGGGCCCAGAAGCACATGCTCGTCGAGGAAGCCAAGAAGGTCGTCGAGCGGGTGGCCCTGCTGGACACGGAGCGCGTGGGCGAGGAGACCTTCGCCGAGCTCATCGAGGCCACCGCCCACCTGGCCGAGGTCCTCGACCGCCCGCCGTCGCTGCGGGAGCGGGGCGGCCTGTCGGCCTCGGGCGGCGACGACGCCATCCTCACCGAGCGGTCGGGCATCAGTGGGGCCAGCAACCCTCTCGCCCCGCCGATCTCGTTCTTCCTCGAAGGCGACATCACCCGGGGCTCGGCCACGTGGGGCGCCGCGTACGAGGGCCCGCAGGACTGCCTCCACGGCGGGTTCGTCGCGGCCGCCTTCGACGACCTCCTCGGCTGCGCCCAGATGGCCTCGGGCATCGCCGGCTTCACCGGGACGCTGACCGTGAAGATGGTCAAGCCCACGCCCCTCTACCGGCGCATCGACTACGCGGCCGGAGTCGATCGGACCGAGGGCCGCAAGATCTTCTGCTGGGGCACCGCCCACGACGGCGACAAGCTCCTGGCCGAGGCCCAGTGCGTCTTCATCGCCCCCGCCACCGGCATGGCCAGCCGCCCACCGGAGTGACTAGCGGGTGACGCCGTAGATCCGGTGGGGCGTGACCAGGACAACGGCTCGGCGCTCGTCGGCCATCGCCCGGTCGAAGGCATCCCAGTCGTCGTGGGTGCCGCCCGCGGCGCGGAAGACCTCCCGGAGAAGGAGACGCAGGCCCTCGGGGTCGATCGCGGGGTTCGGGTCATCGGGACCGATGACCTCCGCCCGTCCCTCGACGGTCACCCACTCGAAGCCGTCCCGGGCCACCACGGTCGTCGACGGTCGGGAGCGAACGTTGCGCAGCTTCAGGGCATCGCCCCGCACGACATAGGCCACGACCTCCGTCCGGTCGATCGGATGGGACAGCACGCCGGCGTTCACGACCGACGCCTGAGCGGTGCCGTCCGGACGGGTGGAGGTGACCACACAGAGGCTGTCGCGCCCGGTCAGCTCGGCGAAGGTGTCGAGGGTCGTCATGGGGCCTCAGTCGGCCGGCTTCCAGAGGGGGATGTGGGCCCGGTCGCCGGCGTCGGCGAACCAGACCTGGACCCGGTCGCCGATGCGCACCGCCTCCGGGTCGACGTCGGTGACGTTGCCCATCATGCGCACGCCCTCGTCCAGGTCGATCATGGCGACGACGTAGGGGAGCTCGTCCTTGAAGCCGGGCCCGCCGAACTGACGGATGACCGTGAACGTGTGGACCGTGCCGGTGCCCGCCGCGTCGACCAGCTCGGGCGTCGCGCCGCAGGCCGTGCAGGCGGCCCGGGGGTAGAACTGCCGGTGCCCGCAGACCGGGCACTGCTGGAACGTCAGCCGCCCCTCGAGCGTGGCGTCCCAGAACGGCTTGGAGACCGCGTCCACGTACGGGACCGGCTTGACCCACTCACCGGTGTCAGGGCTCATGCCGGTCGATCCTTCCCCAGCAGCACCATGCCGATGCACGAGAGCCAGCCACCGGAGCCCGTGGCCAGTGCCACCTCCGCTCCCGGCACCTGGGCCTCGCCCCCCTGACCCCGCAACTGACGGGTCGCCTCCACCAGCAGGAAGATGCCCCGCATGCCGGGGTGGTTGGACGACAGCCCGCCGCCGTCCGTGTTCAGCGGCAGCTTCCCGCCCCGACGGAGGTGGCCCTCCTGGACGAAGGCCCCGGCCTCACCCTTGGCACAGAAGCCCATGTCCTCCAGGAGCACGGCCACCGTGATCGTGAAGCTGTCGTAGAACTGGATCGTGTCGACGTCGGCCGGGGTCAGGCCGGCTTCGGCGTAGACGTCGGCGCTGATGCGGGCACCCGCCGACGTCGTGAAGTCCGGGCACTGGGAGATGTTCCAGTGGGACTGCGCCCCGCCCGCGCCGAGCACATAGACCGGCGGCTGCCTCAGGTCCCGGGCCCGCTCCTCGGTGGTCAGCAGGAGGGCGCCCCCGCCGTCCGTGATGACGCAGCAATCGAGCTTGTGCAGCGGGTCGGCGACCATGCGGGAGCCGATGACGTCCTCCACGGTGAGGTCGTCCCGATAGCGGGCCAGAGGATTGAGCTGGGCGTACTCCCGGACGCCCACGGCGATCTCGGCCAGCTGCTCCGACGTCGTGCCGAATTCGTGCATGTGGCGCTGGGCGACCATGGCGTAGGACCCGACCAGCGAGGTCCCGTACGGCGCCTCGAACTGCAGCGGACCGGGGACGGCCTGGCTCTGGCCCGTCCGGAAGCTGCCCGTCCCCAGGGTCCGACCCATGCGGCTCAGCTGGTCCGAGCCGTAGGTGACCAGGATCGTGTGGGCGCGACCGTCCCGGATGGCGGCGGCGGCGTGCTGCACGTGGAACTCGAAGGACGACCCTCCGGTCATGGTCCCGTCGATCCAACGGTGGTCGACACCGAGGTACTCGGACATGGTCACCGGGTCGTCGACCATCCCGCCGCCGCCCGCGGACACGTACCCGTCGATGTCGGCCTTGGCCACGCCGCTGTCCTCGAGGACCCGCTGCATCGCGAGCACGTGGTGCTGGACCCCGTCGAGCTCGGGCGCCACGGGGTAGTCCGACAACGCGATCCCGGCGATCACCGGCGTCCGGTCAGGTCCCACGCTCACGACGCGGGACCGTAGCCGGGCCAGAATGGGCGCCAGAACGGCGGACACCGGCAACCGGGGGCGACGCGCGTGAGCGACGAGAAGGAACGGCGGTACCCGGGGACGTGGGCGGAGCGGCGGCCGGACCACCCCGCCGTCATCATGGGCGGCACCGGCGAGGTCGTCACCTACGCCGAGCTCCACGACACGGCCTGCCGGCTGGCGCAGCTGTTCAAGTCCCTCGGACTGCAGCCCGGTGACCACGTGGCCCTGTGCCTCGAGAACCGTCCCGAGTACCTGCCGCTCCTGTGGGGCGCCCGGTACGCCGGCCTCTACTACACGGCCATCAGCTCGCGGCTGACGGCGGAGGAGCTGGGCTACATCGTCGAGGACTCGGGCGGCCGGGTCCTCATCACGTCACCGGCCAAGGCCGACCAGGTGGCCGAGCTGATGGGCCAGCTCGGTGGACTCGACCTCCTGGCGTCGATCGGCGGCCCCGTCGTCGGCTGCGAGCCGCTGGAGGGCCTCCTGGCTGCTCAACCCGCCGAGGAGCCCGCCGACGCCGTCGAGGGCCACGCCATGCTCTACTCCTCGGGCACCACCGGGAGGCCCAAGGGCGTCAAGGCCCTGATGGCCGGCGACCCGCTGGGGACCCCCGACGCCCTGACCACCCTCAACACGCTGGTCTTCGGCGCATCGGAGGCGTCGGTCTACCTCTCCCCCGCCCCCCTCTACCATGCCGCCCCGCTCGGCTTCAGCATGGCCTTCCTGCGCCTGGGGGCGACGGTCGTGGTCATGGAGCACTTCGACGCCGCCGAGGCCCTGGCCCTCATCGAGCGACACCAGGTGACCCACAGCCAGTGGGTGCCCACCATGTTCGTGCGCTTGCTCAAGCTGCCCGAGGAGGTCCGGTCCGCGCCCGACCTCAGCTCGCTGAAGGTGGCTGTCCACGCCGCCGCCCCCTGTCCGATCCCGGTCAAGGAACAGATGATCGAGTGGTGGGGGCCGGTCATCCACGAGTACTACGCGGGCACCGAGGGCAACGGCTTCTGCTACTGCAACAGTGAGGACTGGCTGGCCCACAAGGGGACGGTCGGACGACCCCTGACCGCTCCGGTTCTCATCCTCGACGAGGAGGGCCGGGAGGTCGCGACGGGCCAGGAGGGCACGATCTGGTTCGGTCTCACGGCGGCGGGCCGGATCTTCGAGTACCACAACGACCCGGACAAGACGGCGGGCAGCTACCGGGAGGACGGTTCGAGCACCCTGGGCGACATCGGCAAGGTGGACGAGGACGGCTTCCTCTACCTCACCGACCGCAAGGCCAACATGATCATCTCGGGCGGCGTCAACATCTATCCCCAGGAGACCGAGAACGTCCTGATCGTGCACCCCGACGTGGCTGACGCCGCGGTCATCGGCGTCCCGAACGAGGAGTTCGGCGAGGAGGTCAAGGCCGTCGTCCAACTCGTCGACCCGTCGACCGCCGGCCCGGAGATGGAGCGGGCGCTCATCGCCCACTGTCGGGACCACCTGGCCGACATCAAGTGCCCTCGCTCCGTCGACTTCCGAGACGAGCTCCCGCGCCACCCCACCGGCAAGCTCTACAAGCGCCTGCTCAAGGACGAGTACTGGGCCGGCCACGACAGCCGCATCTGACGTGGGAGGCTGCAGCTTCCGCCCACTCGAAAGAGAGCACGCATGCCGTTCATCGTCACCTTCGGTCTCAGCACCGCGGTCGTGGGTGGGATCTGCGGCTACCTCTTCGGCAAGCGGTGGAAGAACCGGCCCGTGCTCGGTGCCGTCCTCTGCTTCGTGATCCCCATCCTCGGGCTGATCATCCTCTGGTACGTCCCGCCGAAGGCGCCCGGCCCGATGACGCCCGCGACCTGACGTGTTGGTTTCTCCAGGACTGGAACGTGTTCTAGTTTGGGGGCGTGAGCACGACGGGGGAACGCACCTTCAACCTGGCTGACCTGTTCGAGCAGGCGGTGGACGCCTACCCGGAGCGGGAGTACCTGGTGGTCGGCGACCAGCGCCGGACCTACGCCCAGATGGAGGAGCGGGCCAACCGGCTGGCTCACGACCTGGCCGAGCACGGCGTCGAGCCGGGCGACCACGTCGGCATCTACGCCCACAACTCCGCCGAGTGGGTCGAGACCCTCTGGGCCGTCTTCAAGATCCGGGCCACCTGGATCAACATCAACTACCGCTACGTCGAGGGCGAGCTCTCCTACCTCTTCGGCAACAGCGACCTGAAGGCCCTCGTCTACGAACAGGGCTTCGGCCCCCGGGTCGCGGCCTGTGTCGACGCGCTGCCCCAGCTCGTCCACGCCCTCGTCATCGATGACGGCTCCGGCGGCGAGGTCGGCCTGCCTGACGCCGTGCCCTACGAGGACGCCCTGGCCGCCGCGTCCCCGGTGCGTGACTTCGGCCCCCGCTCCTCCGACGACCGCTACATCCTCTACACGGGCGGCACCACCGGGATGCCCAAGGGCGTCGTCTGGCGCCACGAGGACGTCTTCATGGCCCTCGGCGGCGGCATCGACCCCATGACGAAGGTCCGGGCCACCACGCCGGAGGAGATCATCGCCAAGGCCTACCCCGACCCCATCACCTTCTTCCCCATCGCCCCCCTCATGCACGGTGCCACCCAGTGGGGCCTCATGAGCCAGGCCATGACCGGCAACCGAGTCGTGCTCGTGGCCAACTTCGACGCCGACGAGTGCTGGCAGCTCATCCAGCGCGAGGGCATCAACTCCATGATGATCACCGGCGACGCCATGGCTCGGCCCCTGATCGAGACCCTGCAGGCCCACCGGGACCGCTACGACGTCTCCTCGTTGTTCTCGCTGTCCAGCAGCGCGGCGGTCTTCTCCCCTTCGGTGAAGGACCAGTTCTTCGAGGTCTTCCCCGACCTGATCCTGACCGACGCCATCG
>DATDAH010000006.1:0-2364 GCA_036525535.1 Acidimicrobiales bacterium | reverse complement strand
GCCACCGATCGGGCCACGCCCAGCGTCGCGGCGGCCTCGTCCCGGGTGACCCAGTCGTCGCGCTGGACCAGGAGCCCGTAGAGGGCGCGGCGCAGCGGCTGGTCGAGGGCGGCGATGCCCTTGACGCGCCGATCGAGATCCGGTTCGTCGTCCACCCCCGCAGTCTAAAACATATGTCTATTGACGAAATGTCACCGACCGGTTCTAATAATGGCAAAGCCACTTTTAGAGGAGACCCGATGACCCTCGCCGCGCTGGCCCTGGCCCGTCTGGCCGCCGCGTTCGACGCTCGGCCGAGCGGTGCCGTGTGAGCATCGTCGCCATTGCCCAGGCCCCGACGTCGGCCATCCAGTTCGATGTCGGGCGCACCGCGCCCATCGATCTGGACCGGGCCGAGCGGGCCGTGAGCGATCTGCTCGAGGCGCTCGGCCAGGACACCGATGGCGAGCATCTTCAGGAGACGCCTCGACGGGTCGCGACCGCGCTCGGCGAGATGCTCACCCCTCAGTCGTTCAACCTCACGACCTTCCCTAACGACGAGGGCTACGACGAGCTCGTGCTGGCCCGGGACATCCCCTTCCACTCGCTCTGCCAGCACCACATGCTGCCCTTCGTCGGGGTCGCTCACGTCGGTTACCTCCCGGGCGACCGGATCCTCGGCCTCTCCAAGCTCGCCCGTGTCGTCGATCACTTCGCCCGCGGCCTCCAGGTGCAGGAGCGCCTCACCAAGCAGGTCGCCGACCGGCTGCAGGACGAGCTCGATCCCAAGGGAGTGGGCGTCGTGCTCGAGGCCGAGCACCTCTGCATGTCCCTGCGGGGTGTCCGGGCCACGGGGTCGCGCACGGTCACCTCGGCGCTGCACGGCCTGCTGCGCAGCGACCAGAGGTCGCGGGCCGAGCTGTTCGCGCTCGCGGGGGTCGGGTCGTGAGGCCCACCCTGGCCGGCGGTCGAGACGAAATACGGTGATCTAGGCGGCGTTCAGCACGTAGCGCGTACCGACGACACTCGGTGCGTAGCCGGTAGGCGTGAAGGCATTCGCAAGTGCCGCGGCGGCTCGCCAGCCGGTGCAGTGACCAGGCGCCACGATCTGTGGGGCAACGAGGTCGGTCAGGTCTCGCACCGTCGGTTCGATGCGGTCCTCGACGGTGGTCCCGGCGAGGTGGTAGCCGCCGAGGAGCAGGTCGACCGGTAGACCCGGGAGGAGCCGCCGGGCTTCGAGGCCGACATTGACGACACCGGCGTGCGAACAGGCGGTGAGCACGGTCGTGCCGCGGCCGCGGACGGTGGCGGCCAAGAAGCGCTCGTCGTGGATCTCCGGATCGAGGGTCACCTCTGTGCCGCGCCAGCTGTGGTGTCCAGCGAGACCGGTCTCGTAGCTGGTCTGGCGCGGGATCTCGCCGCTGGCGAGAAAGAGAGCGGCGACATCGTGGAGCTCGGCGTGGGTGACGACGCGAGCGCCGGCCGCTTCGATCGCGTCGATGGTGGGCTCTGGCGGCAGCATCGCGAACACGTCGAACGGCGTGAGGATCCCGCGCTGATCGGGCCGGTCGGGATGGACGTCGACGACGAGCGGTGGGAGCCCGACCTTGCGGCGGGCCTCGGCGATGGCGGCGGCGACCATGGTGATGCCGCCGGAGTGGTCCCAGTGCCAGTGCGACAGGAACAACACCTCGATGCTGGACAGGTCGACCGCCAACCGCTCGGCGTTGGCGAGCCAGACGTCGCCGTAGGGGCCGACATCGAACAGCACCGTCGCCGTGCGCTCGCCCTGTCGGGCGGCCGCGAGGGCCGAGAACCCATGACAGGCCACGCAGAGCTGGTCGAAGCCCACGACGCAGTCGTGCCCCTCGTGCTGGCCGCTGGGCGGCACGCTCCCGAGCAGGTAGGCCAGCTCCGGCAGCTGCGGGATGCCTGGGCCGATGCTCGAGAGCGTGTCGGTCGTGTTGTCGACGACGATGGTGATGGTGAGCTCGTCGAGTTCGGGCACAACCGCGCCCGGGTCGGGTGTCATCGATCCATCGTCGCGCCATTACGGTGACCCGATGGGATCGCACAGGGCCAACGGGAGACGGGCAGGATGGCTGCTCGGGGTCCTGGTCGGCATCGTTTCGATTCTCGTCACCCCGGTAGTGGGGGGTGGCGTGGCGGGGGCGTTGCCCGTCACGAGCGAGCCCCGGCTCACCCTCAGTCGCCTGATTCGGACCTCGCCGTTCCCGAGCTCGGCGACCTCGGTGCGGGACAACGAGGGCAGCGCGTTCGTCCCCGGTGACAACGGGTTGTGGCTGGCGTCGGACAACGACAACGCCCTGTTCGAGGTCGATCGCACGACCGGGGCGCTGCGCCGGACGATCGGACAGGCGGCTT
>DATDAH010000005.1:0-9790 GCA_036525535.1 Acidimicrobiales bacterium | reverse complement strand
GGGGCGCCGAAGCCCTGGGCGCAGGCCTCGAGGACGTCGCGGAACCGTTCGGGCGGCGGCTGGACCGCCATGTCAGCCCGCCTTCTGGCGGAGGAGCGCGGTGACGGCCTTGCCGTCGGCCTGCCCCTTGGTGGCCTTCATCACCAGGCCGACGAAGAAGCCGGTGAGCTTGCCCCGGGCCTTCTCGTCCCCCTCGACGAACTGGGTCCAGTCGTCCGGGTGGTCGGCGATGATCCCGTCGACCACCGACTCCAGCGCACCGGCGTCCATGGCCTCGAAGCCCAGGTCGGCGGCGATGGCCGCGGGGGCCCGGCCGCTGGTGACCATCTCGGCCAGAACGGCCTTGGCCTGGGTCGCGGTCAGGTCCCCGCCCGTCTCCAGCGCCACGAGAGCGGCGAGGCCGGCGGCGTCCAGCGCCCCGAGGTCCCCGGCCAAGTCGTTGCCCACGCGGTTGAGCACGGTGCGGGCGTCGGCTCCGGCGGCGATGGCCGCCCCCGCCAGCTCGTCGTGACCCCGATCGACGATGGTGGCCACGTCGGCGGTGGCGACCCCGGCGGACGCGGCCAGCGCGGCCCGACGGGCGGCGGGGAGAAGGGGCAGGGCCGCATCGACCCGGTTGACCCAGTCGGCGTCGGGGGCCAGCGGCACGAGGTCCGGCTCGGGGAAGTAGCGGTAGTCGTACGCCTCTTCCTTGGAGCGCAGCGTGTGGGTGCGGCCGTCCTCCTCGTTCCAGTGCCGGGTCTCCTGGATGATCCGCTCACCCGCCTCGAGGCGGTCGACCTGTCGGCGCGCCTCGTAGTCGATGGCCCGGCCCAGGGACCGGATCGAGTTCAGATTCTTGACCTCAGCCCGGGTCCCCAGGGTCTCGTCCCCCTCCCGGCGGACCGAGACGTTGGCGTCCACCCGCATCGAGCCCTCCTCCATGCGGGCGTCGGACACGCCAGTGGCCAGCAGGATCCCCCGCAACTCGTGGGCGTAGGCCCGGGCCTGGTCGGCGGTACGAACGTCCGGGCGGCTCACGATCTCGACCAACGGGACCCCGGCCCGGTTGTAGTCCACCAGGGAGTAGGCGGCGTCGTGGATGCGGCCGCCGCCGCCGATGTGGGTGGACTTGCCCGTGTCCTCTTCGATGTGGGCCCGCTCGATGCCCACCCGGAAGCCGTCGGGCAGCTCCAGGACGCCGTCGATGTTGATGGGCAGGTCGTACTGGCTGACCTGGTAGTCCTTCGGCATGTCCGGGTAGAAGTAGTTCTTCCGGGAGAAGGTCGAGGCGTCGACCCGGCAGCCCAGTGCTCGGCCGAGGCGCATGGCGTACTCCACCGCCGCCCGGTTGAGGACGGGGAGGGACCCGGGCAGCCCGAGGCAGACCGGGCACACGTTGGTGTTGGGCTCGGAGCCGAAGGCGTTGCGGCAGCCGCAGAACAGCTTGGTCTCGGTGGCCAGCTCGACGTGGACCTCGAGGCCCACGACCGTCTCCCATCCCTCGATCCCGCTCATGCCATCGCTCCTTCCAGGACGGCGGCGGCCCGGAACATCGTCGCCTCACCGAGCGAGGGGGCCAGGACCTGGACGCCGACGGGTAGGCCGTCTTCACCGGCGCCGAAGGGAACCGACATCGAGGGATGACCGGCCAGGTTGGACGGGATGGTGCACACGTCGTTCAGGTACATCGTCAGCGGATCGGCCGTCTTCTCGCCGATCGGGAAGGCGGTGGTCGGTGTGGTCGGGGAGAGGAGGACGTCGTACTCCTCATAGGCCTTCTCGAAGTCCCGGATGAGCAGGGTGCGCACCTTCTGGGCCTTGCCGTAATACGCGTCGTAGTAGCCGGCGGAAAGGGCGTAGGTGCCGAGCATGATGCGACGTTTGACTTCGTCGCCGAACCCCGCCGTGCGGGTGGCCTCATTCATGTCCGCCGTGTTCGCGGCATCGACCCGGAGGCCGTAGCGGACGCCGTCGTACCGGGCCAGGTTGCTGGACGCCTCGGCCGGCGCGACCAGGTAGTAGGCCGTGATGCCGTAGACGGCGGCGGGAACGGTCGCCCGGCCCACCGTGGCGCCGGCTGCCTCGAGCGCGGCAACGGCCTCGAGGGTCCGGGCCAGGACGTCGGCGGCCATGCCCTCGGCTTCCATGAGCTCGTCGATGACCCCGATGCGCAGCCCGGCCACGCCGTCGCCCAGCGTCGGGGCGACGACCGGCGGGCGTTCAGGGATCGACGTCGAGTCCCGGGGGTCGTGGCCGCCGATCACCTCGTACACCGTGGCGGCGTCGGCCACGGTGGTCGTGATCGGCCCGATCTGGTCGAGCGAGGAGGCGAAGGCGATCAAGCCGTAGCGGGACACCCGCCCGTAGGTCGGCTTCATGCCGACGACACCGCAGAGGGCCGCGGGCTGGCGGATGGACCCGCCCGTGTCCGAACCAAGGCCGATCGACGCCATGCCCGCCGCGACCGCGGCCGTGCTGCCGCCCGACGATCCGCCCGGGACCTTCGTCGCGTCGTGGGGGTTGCGGGTCGGGCCGAAGGCCGAGTTCTCGGTGGAGGAGCCCATGGCGAACTCGTCCAGGTTGGTCTTGCCCACCAGGACGGCCCCGGCCCCGGCCAGGCGCTCGACCACGGTGGCGTCGTACGGCGGCAGCCAACCCTCGAGGATCTTCGACGAGCAGGTGGTGGCCACCCCCCGGGTGCAGAGGTTGTCCTTCAGGGCGACGGGCACCCCCGCCAGCGGCCCGGGGTCCTCACCCGCCGCGACGCGGGCGTCGATGGCGTCGGCCGAGGCCCGGGCCTCATCGGCCAGGACCAGGTTGAAGGCGTGCAGCTCGCCGTCCCGGGCGTCGATGACCGCGAGGTGCTCGTCGAGGACGGCGCGAGCGGACCGCTCGCCCGACCGGACCGCAGCGGCGATCTCCAGGGCGCTCACGGCGCCTCGCCGAGAACGGGCGGGACCTTGAACTGCTTGTCCTCGACATCCGGCGCCTGGGCCAGGACCTCGGCCCGGTCGACGCTGGGGGTGACGACGTCGTCGCGGAGCACGTTGCTGAGCGGGTACGGGTGCGAGGTCGGGGGTACGTCGTCCAGGTCCAGGGCCTCGACATCCGCGGCATGGCCGAGGACGGCGTCGAGCTGGCCGGTGAACATGACCAGCTCGTCGTCGGTCAGGCGCAGGCGGGCCAGCCGAGCGACGTGCGCGACATCCTCAGTGGAGATTCTGGGCACGGGCGCATCGTAGGGGCGCCCCCCCGGCCTCCCGCCAGGCGATTGGCCGGCTCAGACGGTGACCTTCTGGGCGAACTCGACGATGCGACGGGCCACCTCGGGCCCGTCGTGGTCGATGGTGGCCACGTGGTAGCTGTCCTCCAGCCACACGTGCTCGACCGGGCCGGCCACCTGGCTCACCAGGAACTCGCTGTCGGAGGGAGGCACGACGTGGTCCTGGCGGCTGGTCAGCACCAGCGTCGGGCAGGTGATCCCGTCCAAGCCGGCGGCGAAGCGGTCGGCGGCATCGAACATGGTCAGCAACGGTGGCACCGGCGTGGCCCCGTAGGCGTTCTCGGTGGCGCCCTCGAGGGCGATGTCGGAAGCGACCGGCGGGATGTACTCGTTGCCCGCGGCCAGCATGGTCTCGACCGTGGTCCGGATCTCGTCGTTGACCTGAGTGGCCGGGTTCACGCAGGCGATGCCCGCCACCTCGGGGTGCTCGACGGCCAGGGCACAGCTCAACGCCCCGCCCATCGACAGGCCGGCGAGCACGATGCGGTCGACCCGCTCCGCCAGCCGGCCGAGGGCCGTCTCGGCCGCGGCGTACCAGTCGTCCCAGCCCGTGGTCAGCAGGTCCTCGACGACGGTGCCGTGCCCGGGCAGTAGCGGCATCTCGATGGCGAAGCCGACCTCGTGCAGGGCCTCGGCCACCGGCCGCACACCCCCGCAGTTGCCGGTGAAGCCGTGCAGGACCAAGGCGCCGTGCGGGCCGCCGTCGGCGGACCACGGCTCGGCCCCGGGCAGCACCGTCGCCCCCGCGGGCGGCCAGTCACGAGTAGAGGTCATCGTTCTCGGGCTCCTCCCACCAGCCAGCCGGCGCGGGCGTCCAGTCCGGGTCCTCGAAGATGCAGTCCACCGGACAGGGTTCGACGCACTTCCCGCAACCCGAGCACAGCTCGGGGATGATCACCACATCGATGCCGTGGTTGAAGATGGCCCCGAACTGGGGCGGGCACCAACGGATGCAGGTGTCGCAGTTGATGCAGATCGACATGTCGATGAGCAGGGGCACGTTCTGCCACTTCGGGTTCCGCGTCTTCGACGCGAGGCGCTCGTCACGGGACCCGGCCGACACGTGCGGCAGGCTACAAGCGGCCCGCTTGACCGCTTGGTCAGTCGACTAGCGTCACCGCGGTTTCCGCAGTCCAAGACCCAAGAGGAGTCACCGGTGGCCAAGTACGCGTTCCTGTCCGACGAGTGGATGGAGGCCGCCAAGGCCGTCCGTGACGAGTACGCCGACCAGGTCAGCCCCCCGGCGCACGCCATCCGCATGAACCAGGTCGTCACCGACGTCCCCTTCGGCGACGGCACGATCAACACCTACCTCGACACCTCGGGCGGCGAAGCCGTCATGGAGCTGGGCGAGCTCGACACCCCGGACCTCACGGTGACCACCGACTACGCCACGGCCAAGGCCATCACCGTGGACGGGGACGCCCAGGTCGCCATGCAGGCCTTCATGCAGGGCAAGGTCAAGGTCCAAGGCGACATGAGCAAGCTCATGCTCCTCCAGCAGGCCCCGGCCGATCCGGTCCAGACCGAGATCCAGGCCAAGATCCAGGAGCTCACCGAGTGAGGTGACCGTTCTGGTGGCCGGAGGGGGTGCTCAGGCCGGCGCCTCAGCCACCAGAGCGGGCTCCCGGACGGTCGAACGCACCGCAAGGGCGCAAAGGGTGCCGACGAAGGCGACGGCGGCCCCGGTGAGAAAGGCCTGGCCGAAGGCGTCGACCTCACCGACCACGGCCTCGCGGCTGGCCTGCACGGTCTGCAGGATCTGGATGCCGGTGACGGCGCCGAGCTGCGCGACCATCTGCTGGGCCGCCCCGACCACGCCGAGATCCCGGTCGTCGACGGCGTTGGCGATGGTCGCCGCCATGGCCGGCAGGGTGGCCCCGGCACCGACGCCCGAGAGGGCGAGCGCGACCACGATCAACCCGTCCGAGCTGACCGGTGAGACCAGGGACATCCCGATCATCGAGCAGACGATCGCCAGCGTCCCGAACGTGGCCGCCTTGCGCTCGCCCACCCGAACGGCGAAGAAACCGGCCAACGGCCCCGAGATCGAGAAGGCGAGCGGACGGGCGATCGAGAGCAGCCCGGCCCGGGTCTCGCCGTAGCCCAGGACCTGTTCCAACAGGAGCGGCGTCAGGATGAAGCCACCCATGTAGGCGAAGTTGTTGGTGAACTCCACGATCAGGGGCAGGCCCACGTTGCGGCTGCGGAGGTAGCGCAGGGGCATCAGGGGGTCGGCGGCCCGCCGCTCCACCCGGACGAACGCCATCAACAGGATCGGGGCCAGCGCGAAGCCGACGATGACGATGGGACTGCTCCAGCCCACCTCCGGGCCGCGGTTCAGGCCGAGCAGGATCCCAGCCACCGCCGCGGCCAGCAGGACGGTGCCCGCCAGGTCGAAGGCGGCGCGCTCCTCCCGCTCGGTGTCGGGCAGGAGGATGAAGGCGACGAAGAGGCCCAGGAGGGCGACCGGGACCTGCGCCACGAAGATCAGTCGCCAGCTGAAGTGCTCCACGACCGGCCCGCCGATGACGACCCCGAGCACCGGGCCCCCTGCCATGACGAGGGTCCAGAAGCCCATGGCTTGGGCCCGACGCTCGCGGGGGAACGTGGTGTTGATCAGGGCCATCGCGGCCGGGCCGGTGGCGGCCCCCAGCCCGGCCCCCAGCACCCGGAAGAGGATCAACGCCCCCGCCGTCGGGGCCACGGCGGACAACGCCGCGAAGACGGCACTACCGGCCATGCCGATGAGGAAGATGCGGCGGTAGCCGTTCCGGTCGCCGAGCTTGCCCAGCGCCGGGCCCACGACGGCAAAGGCCAGGAGGGGCCCGGTGATGACCCAGGTCAAGGTGCTCTCGCTGGTGTTCAAGTCCTCGGCGATGCCGGGGATCGACACGGCCAGGATCGTGATGGTGAACGTGACCGTGAGCAGCCCGAACAGGGTCGTGGCCAGTACGACCCACGGGTACCAGCCCTTGTCCTCGGCCTTCTCGGTGACCCGCTGGCCCAGCAGCAGCGGCCACGCCACCGAACTCTCCTCGCTGAGCCCCGGGGCCTCGACCGAGAGGTCGGGCGGGCGTTCGGCGGTCACCGGCGGGAGGCTAACGAGCGTCGTGTCAGCGGTGAACCGGGCCGGCCGGGGTGGCAGCGTCGTGGCGGCTGGGGAGCGTCACGGCCGGCACCACCCCAGCGGGCCCGGTTCGGGCGAAACGCTAGGGAGGCCGCCGCCCCCTGTGGTGGATGCTCGGGTTACCCGAAACGGCGGGTGAAGAGCGTCACCGCCGAGTTCGGGTCGACCAGCGTGCCCGGCCCGGGGTCGGTGTCGACCACGTTCCGGTTCGGCGGTCCCACCGTCTGGGAGACCCTCAGCCCGACCGCGGCGAGGGCATCGGCAGCCGAGACGGGGTCGAGGCCGGTCACGTCGGGGACCTCGACCTGGGCCACGGCCACGCGGACGGTCACCGTCGAGTCCCGTTCGACGACCGCGCCCGCTGCGGGGTCGATGGAGGTGACCGTGCCCTCAGGCACGTCGGTGGTCGGCTCGTCCTCCCGCACGACCACCAGGGAGAGGTCTTCCAGTTCGGCGGCCACCTCGGAGAAGGGCCGTCCGACGGCGTCGGCCGGGATGGTGCGGGGCCGGGGACCGAGGGACACGACGAGGTCGATGGCGCTGTTGCGGGGCACCTCGTCGAAGGGGGTGATGACCGACTGCACGATCCCGGCCACGACCAGCTCGTTGTACTTCTCCGAGACGTGACCGACCCGGAACCCGGCGGCGTCGATGGCCGCCTCGGACTGGGCCTGGGTGATGTTGGTCAGGTTGGCGGGAACGTCGAGGAACTCGGGGCCGCGGGACACGGTGACGGTGAGGGTCTGACCCTCCCGGAGCTTCTCGCCCTCGGCGGGGTCCTGATCGACCACGGTCCCGGCCGGCGCCCCGTTCCGGCGCACGCCGACGAGTTGGACGTCGAAGCCCAGATCACCCACCAGCTCGTCCAGGTTGCCGACCGTCTGCTCGGCGAGGTCGGGGACCTCGTGCTCCGGGCGCAGGACCTGGTAGGCGGCGTAGCCGCCGGCGGCCGCGGCGGCGAGCAGCACGACCGTCAGGACGCCGATCAGCACCCGGCGGCCGGTGCGGCGATCACCCCTCGCCGCCTTCCTGGCCGCCCGCCGCTGCCGCCGGCGACCCAGTCGGCCGGGGCCGGCGATCTCGGCCGGCGGCACGGGAGCCTCGTCCGGGAAGACGGTGCCCCCGGGGCTGGGCTCGGGCAGCATCGTCGGATCGCGGTCGATCTCGACGGCGGTGTCCGCCAGCACGATGGCCCCGGCCAGGGGCAGCCGCTCCGGAGGGTCGAGCTCCTCCGAGGCCTTGATCAGCATCGTGGCCAGGCGGGCGGCGTCGGGCCGGTCCTCCGGCTCGACCGCGCCGGCGGCCCGCAGGATCGGCTGGAGGACGGCGAGGCGGTTGCTGACGGGGACGGGCTCGGCCACCCGGGCCATCAGGGTGCCGATGGTCGTGTCCACGGAGAAGGGCACCTGGCCGGTGACCGCCTCGATGAGCACGAGGGCGAGGGAGTAGATGTCGCTGCTCCCGTCGAGCGGTCGACCCTGGGCCTGCTCCGGGGAGGCGTAGCGGGCGGTGCCCAGCACTGCCCCGGACGGTTCGGTGACGGCGGCGTCGGCCAAGGCGCGGGCCAGCCCGAAGTCGGCGATGCGCAGGCGCTCGTCCTCGCCGAACAGGAGGTTGGCCGGCTTCAGGTCCCGGTGCACGAGGCCCTGCCGATGGGCGTGGTCCAGACCTTTGGCCGCCTCGAGGCCGATGAGGGTGGCTTGGGAGATGCTGAGCCGCTGCCCCTGGTCGAGCATGGCCCGGAGCGAGCCTCCGCCGATGAACTCCGTGACCAGGAACGGGACCTCGTCCTCGCCCCAGTCGAACACGGCGAGGAGGTTGGGATGGTTGAGGCCGGCCGCGGTCTGGGCCTCCGACCGGAAGCGGCGGATGAAGGCCTCGTCCCGGGCATAGGACTCATGGAGGAGCTTGACGGCCACCCGGCGCTTGAGGCGGGTGTCCTCGGCCAGGAAGACCTGGGCCGACCCGCCGGCCCCGATGGGCGCCAGCAGCCGGTAGCGACCCGCGAGGACGCGACCGACGTGGTCGTTCATGCGGGTCATGGCCATGCCTCCGAGGGTAAAGGCTGGGGTCGCCTCCAACGGGGAGTCTCCCGTGACAGGGGCCACCGTGCGGTTCGGGCCGTCCGCGGCACACACTGTGGCGGTGTCCGACTCGCTGCGCCGTGTCCTGGTCGTCCTCGCCGTCATCGCCTGCCTGGCGGGGATCGTCTTCGCCTTCACCCTGGTCGACACCGACGACGGGACCAACGACATCGCCGTCACCGACGCCGGCCCCGTGGAGCAGCTCATCCCGCCCCGGGGGAGCGAGATCCTGCGCCAAGAGGCCGTCGGTGTCGACCTCCGGCCGGGGTGGACCGGCGTGCTCGTCATCAACGGCGTGGAGATCCCCGAGGACCAGATCGACGACACCAACCTGGCGTCCCTCGGCCAGCTCCTCTACACGGCCGGTGACGGCAAGGCCGTCGAGCGCTTCGAGGCGGGCGAGAACTGCATCACCGCCGTCGTCTGGCGGGTCGAGGAGAGCCGGGCCGACAGCCGCGACGTCTCCTGGTGCTTCAACGTCACGTGACGTCACATTGCTCCGCCTCCGCTCCGCCGGCTTCGCCGATGCCGAGGGTCCGGCGAGCTGCTGCGCTCCGCTCCGCAGCGCCACCCGGGCTGATCGTCCGGTGCCGAGAATCAGCCGGGCAGCTCGCCGGTGTCCAACAAGTGGCGGAAGGCGGCTTCGTCGATCGTCGGGATGCCGAGCTCCTCGGCCTTGGTGGCCTTGGCCTGACCCGGGTCGCGGCCGAGGACGACGGCGGTGGTCTTCTTGGAGACGCTGCCGGGGGCCTTGCCGCCGCGGGACTTGACGGCCTCCTCGATCTCCTCCCGGGTGAAGCCGTCGAGGGTGCCGGTCACCACGATGGAGATGCCCTCGAGTGTCTGGGGCACGTCCGGGCGCTCGGGACCGTCGAAGTTGAGGCCGGCGGCCCGGAGCTTCTCGACCACGGCCCGGTTGGCGTCGGACTGGAAGAACTCGTGGACGCTGCGGGCGATGATCGGACCGACGCCGTCGAGGGCGACCAGGTCATCCTCGGAGGCGTCCATGATGGCGTCGAGGCTGCCCATGCCCATGGCCACCAACTCGGCCATGGTCCCACCCAGGTGCCGGATGTTCAGGCCCACCAGCAGGTTGGCCAGCGGCCGTGACCGCGACGACTCGATGGCCGCCTGGAGGTTCCGCACCGCGATCTCGCCGAAGCCCTCCATGCCCAGGATGACGCCCCAGTCGATGGTGTAGATGTCGCCGACGTCGGTGATGAGCCGGGTGCCCGTCTCGGGATCGAGATGGGTGAACAGCTGGGCCCGTTGCTCACCGAAGCCCTCGATGTCCATGGCGCCTCGGGAGGC
>DATDAH010000004.1:0-9658 GCA_036525535.1 Acidimicrobiales bacterium | reverse complement strand
GTGGCTCCCAGCACGAGGCCACCGACCCGGTCGGGGTGGCGGTGCCAGGTGAGTTGGGCGATCAGCCCACCCATCGAATAGCCGACCGGGATGAAGCGGTCGATGCCGAGCACGTCGGCCAGAGCCACAGCGTCGTCGGCGCAGTCGGCCAGGCGGAAGCGGCGGGCGGTGCGGATGCCCTGGCCGTGACCCCGGTGGTCGAGGGCCACGACCCGACAGTGCTCGGCCAGGGCGTCGTAGGCCGGGAACCAGTTCAGGTCGGCCGTGGCGGTCCATCCGTGGAGGAGGATGACGGTCGGGGCGTCGGCCCCGGCCCGACTGGGGAGGTCGCGGTGGAAGGTGGTCCCCCGCCCGGGCAGCGCGACGGGCCCACCAGGAGGGAGGAGCGGGATGGTGATGGCTACGCCCCCACCGAGACGATCTCGACGCGCAGGGTCCCGCCAGGGGTCTCGGCCTCGACGACGTCGCCGGCCTGGGCCCCGACGAGCGCCTGGCCGATGGGTGAGCCGGGCGACATGATCTCGATGCCGTGCCGCTTCTCCTCGATCGACCCGAGCAGGTAGGTCTCGACGTCGTCGTCGCCCTCGTAGCGGATCGACACCACCGAACCGGCGGCCACGGTGCCGTCGTCGGACCCGCCCTCGACGATCTCGGCCCGCTCGATCATGGCCTCGAGGTCACGGATGCGGGCCTCGGTCTGGCCTTGCTCCTCCTTGGCGGCGTGGTAGTCACCGTTCTCCTTGAGGTCGCCCAGTTCGCGGGCGGCTTCGATGCGCTTGGCGATGTCGATGCGCCAGACCGTGGTCAGGTGCGCGTGCTCTTCCTTCAGCCGGTCGAACGTGGCCTGCGTGAGCTGGATGTTCTCCGCCATGGGGAGAGGTTAAGGGTCAGGGATGAGCGGGGCTACCGCCCAACCGGACGACCGGTGCTGGCCCCCGGTGTGGGTATCGAGGTTGACGATCGGGTCCCGACGCCCGAGACTGGCGGCCGTGAAGCGCCACCTCGCGCCCATCGTCGTAATTACCTAGCGCGCGCCGATCTCGGCCCGCGCTCCTCGACCGTCCACCTCGGTGGGCGGTTTCTTCGTTCTGGGACGGCCCCGCCGACCGGAACATCGACCAGGTCCAGCTGTGCAGCGAGAGGTAGTCCCCAAGTGACAAGGTCAGCGACATGACTCACCGCATCGGCGTCATCGGCGGCGACGGCATCGGCCCCGAGGTCGTGGCCGAGGGTCTGAAGGTCGTGCGCGCGGCCGGCGTGGAGCTGGACACGGTCGACTACGACCTCGGCGGCGCCCGCTACCTGCGGGATGGTGTCGTGCTCCCCGACGAGGTCGTGGAGGAGTGGCGGGGCCTCGACGCCCTCTTCCTCGGCGCGGTCGGCACGCCCGACGTGCCGCCGGGGGTCATCGAGCGGGGGCTGCTGCTCGAGATGCGCTTCGCCCTGGACCTCTACGTCAACCTGCGGCCGTTCCTGCACCCGCCGACGATCGACTTCCTCGTCGTGCGCGAGAACACCGAGGGTGCCTATGCCGGCGAGGGCGGCTTCCTGCGCAAGGACACGCCCCACGAGATCGCGACCCAGGGATCGGTCAACACCCGGATGGGGGTCGAGCGCGCCGTCCGGTTCGCCTTCGACCTGGCCCGCAGCCGGGAGCGCCGGCATCTCACCTTGGTCCACAAGACCAACGTGCTGACCTTCGCCGGTGACCTCTGGGAGCGGGTGTTCGACGCGGTGGCCGCCGAGCACGACGACGTGACCACGGCCTATCACCACGTCGACGCCGCCTGCATCCACTTCGTACAGGATCCCGGCCGGTACGACGTGATCGTCACCGACAACCTGTTCGGCGACATCCTCACCGATCTCGGAGGCGCGGTCGCCGGGGGCATCGGGCGGGCCGCTTCGGCCAACCTGAACCCTGCCCGGACGGGCCCCTCCATGTTCGAGCCCGTGCACGGCTCGGCCCCCGACATCGCGGGGACCGGGACGGCGGATCCCACCGCCGCGGTCCTTTCCGCGGCGATGATGCTCGAGTTCCTGGGGGAGGCCGATGCCGCCGCCCGGATCCAGAAGGCCTGCGCCGAACCGGCGCCCGAGGGGAGCACCGCCGACATCGGCGATGCCATCGCAGAAAGAGTCTGAGATGCCGATCGAGACCGTTGAGAAGATCTGGATGGACGGCGAGCTGGTCGCCTGGCAGGACGCCAAGATCCACGTCCTGACCCACACGCTGCACTACGGCTGCGGCGTCTTCGAAGGCATCCGCGCCTACGAGACCTCCCGGGGCCCGGCCGTGTTCCGCCTCGACGACCACATCGACCGCCTCTTCAACTCGGCCGCCATCTACATGATCGACGTCCCGTTCGACCGGGACCAGCTGATCGCGGCGACGCTGGAGACGGTCCGGGTCAACGAGGTCCGCTCCTGCTACATCCGCCCGCTGGTGTACCTCGGGTACGGCGAGATGGGCCTCAACCCGCTGCCGTGCCCGGTGAACGTGGCCATCGCCATCTGGCCCTGGGGGACCTACCTCGGTGACGAGGGGATCCAGAACGGGATCCGCCTGAAGATCTCGTCCTGGCGGCGCCACGACCCGAACACCATGCCCCCCGCCGCCAAGGGCACCGGCATGTACATCAACTCGTCGATGGCGAAGGTCGAGGCCCTGAAGGCGGGCTACGACGAGGCCGTCATGCTGTCGCCGCAGGGCAACGTCAGCGAGTGCACCGGCGAGAACATCTTCGTCGTCAACGACGGCGCGATCGTCACGCCGCCGACCTCGGCGGGTGCTCTCGAAGGCATCACGCAGGACTCGGTCCGCCGCATCGCCGAGGACCTCGGGGTCGACTACCGCGTCGAGAACCTGCTGCGCAGCGACCTCTACACCGCCGAGGAGGCCTTCCTCAGCGGCACGGCGGCCGAGGTCGTCCCCATTCGCTCGGTCGACGACCGCGAGCTGGGCGATCCCGGCCCGATCACCCGTCAGATCCAGGAGACCTACTTCGCCGCGGTCCGGGGCGAGGACGACCGCTACAAGGACTGGCTCAGCCATGTCGACGACTGACCGCCCCGTCACCCCACCCGCGCCCCGCCAGCCCGCCGCGGTCGAGGTCTACGACACGACCCTGCGCGACGGCAGCCAGCTCGAGGGCATCTCCCTGACCGTCGACGACAAGCTGCGGATAGCCGAACAGCTCGACTGGCTCGGTGTCCACTACATCGAAGGGGGCTGGCCCGGGGCCAACCCGAAGGACGACGAGTTCTTCCGCCGGGCCGTCACCGAGCTGGAGCTGACGACCAGCGAGCTGGTGGCCTTCGGTTCGACCCGACGGGTCAAGGGCAAGGTCGATGCCGACGAGACCTTGGCCAACCTGCTGGGAGCGGGAACCGGGACCGTGTGCATCGTCGGGAAGTGCTGGGACTACCACGTCACCGAAGCCCTCCGCACCGACCTCGACGAGGGCGTGGCCATGGTCCGCGACTCGGTCGCGTACCTGGTGGGCCAGGACCGACGGGTGTTCTTCGACGCTGAGCACTTCTTCGACGGCTACAAGGCCAACCCGGAGTTCAGCCTCCGGGTCCTCGAAGCCGCGGCCATGGCCGGGGCCGACTGCCTCGTCCTCTGCGACACCAACGGCGGCTCCCTGCCCTTCGACGTCGAGCGCATCGTGGGCGAGGTCGTGGACTACGTGGACACCGAGGTCGGCGTGCACCTGCACGACGACACCGGGTGTGGGGTGGCGAACGCCCTCGCCGGGGTGCGGGGCGGGGCCACCCAGGTCCAGGGGACCATCAACGGCTACGGCGAGCGCACGGGCAACTGCAACCTGACCACGATCATCCCCGACCTCTCGCTGAAGATGGGCGTGGCCACGATCCCGGTCGAGCGCCTCGAGCGCCTGACCCCAGTCGCCCACCACGTGGCCGAGCTCGTGAACATCAGCCCGGACCCCCAGCAGGCCTTCGTCGGGGCCTCGGCGTTCGCCCACAAGGCGGGCCTGCACACCAGCGCCATCGCTCGGCGGCCCGACGCCTACGAGCACGTCGATCCCGACCTGGTCGGCAACGGCACCCGCTTCGTCGTGTCCGAGCTGGCCGGCCGCTCGACCCTCGAGCTGAAGGCCCAGGAGATCGGTGTGGAGATGGACGGCCCGGCGCTGTCCGATGTCGTCGACCGGCTGAAGCAGCTGGAGTACGAGGGCTTCCACTTCGAGGCCGCCGACGGCTCCCTCGAGCTCCTGATGCGGGACGCCACGGGCTGGACCCAGCCCTTCTTCAAGCTGGAGTCCTTCCGGGTCTCGGTGGAGCACCGGGCCCCGGCCGACGGCTCCAGTGGCGTGCACGGCGCCGAGATCGTCACCGAGGCGACGGTCAAGGTGGAGGTCGAGGGCCAGCGGGTCATCGCCACCGCCGAGGGCAACGGCCCGGTCAACGCCCTGGACGAGGCCTTGCGCAAGGCCATGACCATGGCCGGGGCCCACTCGGTGCTGGGCGGCGTCCACCTGACCGACTACAAGGTCCGGGTCCTCGACACCCAGAAGGGCACCGGTGCGGTGACCCGGGTGCTGATCGACTCGACCGACGGCGAGCGGTCGTGGTCGACCATCGGGGTCAGCGAGAACATCATCGAGGCCTCGTGGCAGGCCCTGGCCGACTCCATCATCTTCGGCCTGCTGCACAACCGGGCCTAAGGTCGCGGCTCGTGGCCGCTCCGCAGTACGTCCCCGTCAAGGCGATCGACGACACCCGGCTCTACACCTCACCGCCCCGGCGGCCGGGCTCCTGGACCCAGGACCGACCCGCCGAGCTCCTGTCCGGACAGCCCCGAGGCGACCGCCTCGGCAGCCCCGGACCGGACCAGGGCTTCGCCCTGACCCTGGCCGAGCGCTTCCGGGACCGACTGGCCCTCCGACCCGGCGAGAGCGCCGACGACGCCCTGGCCGGCAGCCTGACGGTGGCCCTCAAGCGGGCGTCCCTGTTCGGCCGGGCCCCCGTGGTCCACGACCTGACCATCGCCTTCACCCTCTTCGGCTTCCTCGACGAGCAGGCCGATGACGAGCTCGTCGCTCTCCGCCGCCGCCTCTTCGAGGAGGTGGCCAACAGCCACCACTACGTCGAGCAGCGTCGGATCGCCGACCTCGTCCCCGGACCGACCCTCCGCCTGACTCCCGCGGAGGTCAAGGATCGCTACGCCACCGACTGGCGGAGCCTGCTCACGCTGGACTGACGCCAATCGTCGGGTCAGTTGCCCCGTCCTCGCCCGGTTCCCCATCATCTCCGGCACCGGCGGCCGCAGCGCAGGGAGTGATTTGTTGCTCACTCTCCGTGTCACCAACCCGATGGTGCCGCAGTCGGGGCGCTGAGGATGGGCCGCAGGCGAGGCGGCTACCGTCGGCTGTGGTGCAGATCCCGATCGGTCCCCTGACCTTCGACGTGGCCACGGCCGGTCCCGAGGACGGGCCCGTCGTGATCCTGCTCCACGGGTTCCCGCAGACCTCAGCCTGCTGGCGCCACCAGGTGCCCGTCCTGGCCGATGCCGGCTACCGGGTGCTGGCCCCCGACCAGCGGGGCTACTCGCCCGGGGCACGACCTTCTGGGGTGGCCGCCTACCACTCCGGCGAACTGGTCGCCGACGTCCTGGGGCTGGCCGATGCGGTCGGGGCCGACCGCTTCCACCTCGTCGGTCACGACTGGGGCGCCAGCATCACCTGGCAGGTGGCGGGCCGCCACGGCGACCGCCTGCTGACGATGACCGCGCTTTCCGTGCCCCACCCGCTGGCCTACGCCACGGCACTGGCGTCCCGCGACACCGACCAGGAGCAGCGATCGTCCTACTTCCCGATGTTCCGGGCCGAGGGGGCCGAGGACGGGCTGCTGGCCAACGACGCCACCGGCCTGCGGATGATCTACGCCGCGGGCGGCCTCACCGAGGAGGAGTCGGCGCCCCACCTGGCCGCCCTGTCGACCCCGGAGGCCCTGGGCGCAGCCCTGAACTGGTACCGGGCCGCCGGCGGACACCTCATCCAGGGCCTCGACCCGATCACCGTGCCCACCCTCCACGTCTGGAGCACCGAGGACGTAGCCCTCGGCCGCGAGGGCGCCGAAGCCACGGGCGCCCAGGTCGACGGCCCCTACCGGTTCGAGGTCTTCGAGGGCATCGACCACTGGATCCCCGACCACGCGCCGGACCGCCTCAACGAGGTCCTCCTCCGTCAGCTGCGCGAGGCCTGAGCCGCGACCGAGGTCTACGTTGCCGGGATGGCGAGCCTGCGCAGCCGGCGGGAAGCGGTGGTGCGGGAGCACATGGAGGCCGAGAACCGGCACGACTTCGACGCCGTCATCGCCACGTTCGCCCATCCCCGCTACGAGCTGATCGCCACCGGCCAGGTCCACGACGGTGAGGACGAGGTCCGGGGTTACTTCGCCTCGAGCCGCGGTGCCTTCCCGGACCAGCGCAACGAGCTCGTGGCCATGCACTCGACCGACGACGGGGTATGGGTGGAGTTCGACCTGCTGGGCACCCATGACGGGGCCTTCCTCGGCTTCGACCCCACCGGTCGGACGTTCCGCTGCCGGATGGCCGCCTTCTTCGTCTTCGACGACGAACGGATCGTGGCCGAACGCGTCTACTTCGACGCCATGACCATCCTGACCCAGCTCGGGCTGACGTGACAGTCGAGTGGAAGCGTCAGTTCAGCAAGGGCAGGACGTCGCGGCCGATGGCGGCGAGCTGGTCGCAGAACTCGTCCCGCGTGCGGCTGCGGGGCCGGATCTGGACGTGGTTCACGCCCAGGTCCCTGAACTCGCGGATGCGTTCGGCCACCTGCTCGGCCGGGCCGCTGATCGTCCACGGGCCGACATCCCAGTCCGCTTCGCCGACGTAGAGCGGCTCGCAGATCGTGCCGAGGTCGATGGGATCGTCGCCCCGGGTCGCCTGACGGTGCTCCATCAGATAGGCGATGGCGCCGGCCAGCTCGTGACGGGGCGTGCCCTGGGGCAGCCACCCGTCACCCCGGGCCGCGGCCCGGCGCAGGGCCGGCTTGGATGACCCCCCGATCCAGATGGGCAGGACGTCCTGGCGGGGGCGGGGACGGAGGCCGACGTCGCCGACGGTGAAGTGCTCGCCCGTGTAGGACGGGTACTCGTCGGTGAACGCGGCTCGGAGCACGTCGACGCATTCGTCGGTGACCGCGCCCCGGTTGGCGAAGTCGGCGCCGAGGGCGGCGAACTCGCCCTCGACGTGGCCGGTGCCGACCCCCAGGATCGTCCGCCCGTTCGAGAGGTCGTCGAGGGTGAGGAAGGCCTTGGCCGAGACCAACGGATGCCGGTAGGCGGGCACGAAGACATGGGACAGGAGGCGGATGCGCTCGGTCCGCCCGGCGATCCAGGCCAGGGTGGCGACCGTGTCGTACCAGATCGTCTGCATGCGCTCGGCCGGCTCCCGGGGCACGGCGACGTGGTCGCAGACGGCCACGTAGAAGAGCCCGGCGGCCTCGGCCGCGGCCACGACCGTGGCCAGCTCGGCGGCGCCCGTCCCCTCTTCCCACGCCTCGGCGTAGATCCGGCTCTGGGACTGGATGGGGAGCTGCATGCCGACCTCGAGCCGGCCGGGGGCGATGATGGACGTCACGGCCGGATCGTGCCACAGGCGCCCGGTCCCACCCGAAGCGGCGCTCGGTCAGGGCAGGGGCGGGTCGCCGAGTAGACGGGCCCGGCCGGGGTGTCGATGCGGTGCTCCCACACCTGGCGGGCGGTCCAGGTCTCCCGAGGCCCGCTCCGGTCCAACTCGTACTGCACCGCCCGGCTGTAGGGCGGCTCGACCTTGCCGTCGGGGGCCGGGGGGCGCTGGGAGCCGTTGTCGTGGAGGAGGAAGCCCGCCGATGCCCGCCGGAGGGTCACGGACGCGAGAGGGTAGGAGCATGAGCCAACGCTTCGAGGATCGGGTCGCCATCGTCACCGGGTCGTCGTCAGGCATCGGCCGGGCGACCGCCGAGCGCCTCGCCACCGAGGGGGCCGTGGTGGTCGCCGTGGACCGGGACGCGGCCGGTCTGGCGACCACCGTCGAGACCATCACCGCGGCTGGGGGCCGGGCCGAGGGCCGGGAGCTCGACGTGGCCGACGGCGAGGCGGCGGCCGCCCTGGTCGGCGACATCGCCACCCGACACGGACGGCTCGACGTCCTCGCCAACGTGGCCGGGATCCTTCGCTTCGCCCACGCCGTCGACCACACGCCGGCCGACTGGAGCCAGACGCTGGCCGTGAACCTGTCGGGTCCCTGGTTCCTGATGCAGGCCGCGCTCCCGCACCTGGAGGCGACCCGGGGAAACGTCGTCAACGTGGCCTCTGCCGCCGGGTTGGTCGGGCAGGCCTACACGTCCGCCTACTGCGCCTCGAAGGCCGGCCTGGTCATGCTCACCAAGTCCCTGGCCATCGAATACGCCTCCCGGCGGGTGCGGTTCAACTCTGTCTGCCCCGGCCACGTCGACACCAACCTGCTGGCCGACTTCGCCTTCCCTGATGGTGCGGATCAGCGACTCCTGGACAAGCTCCTGCCCCTGCTGCGGGGCGCGGCGCCCGAAGAGATCGCCACCCTCATCGTCTTTCTGGCCTCCGATGAGGCTCGCTATGTCACCGGTGCGGCCTGGCCCATCGACGGTGGCCAGACCGCGGGCTGACGGAACTCGGGGAGGACCTTCTCTGGACGCGGGTCGACCGGCCTAGCCTGACGACCCGTCAGATCCACGACCCCCGGGGGGCGCACAAGATGAGGGCCATCGTGTTCGACGGCGAGAAGGCCGCCGTCGCCACCGACGTCGAGGTCCGGGCCACCGCACCCACCGAGGTGAAGGTGCGCATGGTCTCGGCCGGCGTGTGCCACAGCGACCTGTCGGTCATGGACGGCACCATCCCGTTCCCGCCGCCCGTTGTCATGGGCCACGAGGGGGCCGGCGTCATCGAGGAGGTCGGCTCGGAGGTCACCGGACTGGCTCCCGGGGACCACGTCGTGATGACCACGCTCGCCTACTGCGGCTCGTGCTCGGCCTGCGACACGGGTAATCCGACCTGGTGTCGAGGGAGCTTCGGCCAGCTGAACCAGCCCTTCACGGTCAACGGCGAGCCGGCGTACCAGTTCGCGGCCAACTCGGCGTTCGCCGAGTACACGGTGGTGAGCTCCCGCCAGGTGGTGAAGATCGATGAGACCGTCCCGCTGACCTCCGCCTGCCTCATCGGCTGCGGGGTGATCACCGGCGCCGGTGCCGTGCTCAACCGGGCCAACGTGCAGCCGGGTCAGGACGTGGCCGTGTTCGGCGTCGGCGGGATCGGCCTCAACGTCATCCAGGCGGCCCGAATCCGCAACGCGGGCCGCATCATCGCCGTCGACACCCTCCCGCAGAAGGAGGACCTGGCCCGCACCTTCGGGGCCACCGACTTCGTGCTCGCCGGCTCGGACCAGAACGCGGTGAAGGCCATCCGGGACCTGACCGGTGGGGGGGCCGACTGGTCCTTCGAGTGCGTCGGCCACCCGGCGGTCATCGCCGATGCCGTCAAGTGCCTCGACTGGGGTGGCAACTGCGTGATCATCGGCGTGCCCGGGCCCGACGCCGAGCTCACCGGCATCCGGGTCAACCACCTCATGCAGATCGACCGAGGGATC
>DATDAH010000003.1:0-2824 GCA_036525535.1 Acidimicrobiales bacterium | reverse complement strand
GTCGTAGGTCTCGCCGACATCGAGCGCGAGGTCGGGCACGCCGATCTCCAGGAGTCGGCCTTCGACGCGCATGCGGGCGAGCGGGAGCGGGGGGTGGGCCCGCGACGAGACGACCAGGCGAGCACCCTCGGGGAGCCGGGAGGCGAGCTCGCCGATGAGGTCGAGGCACTCCGGGTTCGTGATGCTGTCGAGGTTGTCGATGATAAAGGTGACGGGATCCGCCGGCGCCTCGAACGCGGTCAACAGGGGCGGGAGCAGGGCCGCCGCTGGCCGGTGCGCGCTGAGCGCCGCGAAGACGCCGGGGGCGAGCGGTTCGAGCCGGTCGAGGGCGGCGGCGATGTCGGTGCAGAGGACGACGGGGTCGTCATCGCCATCGTCGCCGGAGAGCCAGGCGACCCGACCAGGTTCGTCGTCGACCCACTGCGACAGGAGGGTCGTCTTGCCGTACCCAGCCGGGGCGATGACGACGATGACAGGCGCCTCTGATTCCTGCAGCCGATCGAGAAGAGCGCGGCGCCGCACGGTGCCGCGGCGGGGCGCCACCGGCCGGAGCTTGGACGTTCGGATCGGGAAAGGCAGCTCGGGGTCGTCGAGGCGTTCCGCGCCGCGATCGAGCTGCGTCCTGCCCGCCCGCTGAGCGACCTGAGCCACTACGCCCCCTTCCACGGTTCGACTGGGGTTTGACCGGGGTTTCGACCGTAGCGCCGAAACTGGCTACGAGCGGCTGCCGGAGGTGACGCTCCCGGCATTCACCGGTGACGGGTCGGGAGCCGGCGCGACCAGTGCACGTTCTCGTCGCCCAGGGCGACGTCGAGCACCGAACCGACGGCGAGGCCGATGCCGAAGCCGGCCGTGACGTCGAGGGGGTTGTGGGCCCCGACGTACACCCGACCGAACGCCACCAGGCCCACCGCCGCCCAGGGCAGGGTGGCCCAGCGCCGTGGCAGCAGCGGGGTGAGCACGGCCGCCAGCGCGGCCACGAGGATCACGTGGCCCGAAGGGAAGCTGTGGCCCTCCACGGGGACGTCGCCGCGCAAGATGGCATCGGTCTGTGAGGTTCCCGGCCGTTGCCGTCCTTCCAGATCAGCGGTCAACTTGTCGCGGAGCACCCGCTCGACGACCAACTTGAGCCCGACCGCGGCGACCACCGCGACCGCCACGTTCGGACGCCGGCCGATCAGCGCGACCACGAGGGCGACGACAGCACCGACGACCAGGTTGCCCAGCTGCATCGGGCCCCAAAGGACGGGATAGAGCCATCCCGGGAGCCCGTTGACGGCATGGAACAGCCGCGACTCCACCGTTCGGGCGTCGTCGTCCACCGCCAGCTTGGCGGAGACGGCGAAGGCCGCGGCGCCCACCCCGGCGACGGCGAGGGCCTGGTGCCTCTTCAGGAGGCCGCCCCCTGCTTGATTCGGGTGCGCACGTCGGCGATCAGCTGCGGGTTCTCCTTGATCGCCGTGCGCGTCGCCCCGCTCAGGAACTTCGGGTCGAAGCGACGGAGGGCGTCGTTGAGCGCGACGGGGCCGATGGCCTCCTGGGCCACCGCGACGGCCCGCTCCGGTCCGACCTTCAGGCTCAGGGAGGTGACCAACTCCGCCAGATCGGTGGCCAGGAGCAGATCACTGGCGGCCAGCTCGCTGAAACCGAAGTCGATCATCCAGACCTGGCCGTCGGCGGCGAGGAAGACGTTGGCCAGCCGGAGGTCGCGGTGGGCGATGCCGTGGGCCCGCAGGATCGCCATCTGCTCCCAGATGCCGGCCAGGACCGCATCGGTGATCTCGTCGGGATCGACGCCGTCGAGCGACCGACCGTCGATGGCCACATAGGCGAGCACGAAGCCGCCGGGCTCCGCCGCGGCGAACCCGGCGAGGGGCGGCGTCCGCACGCCGGCGTGGCTGGCGGCCAGCGCCACGAAGGCCTCGTGCTCGACGGCGCGGCGCAGCGAGGAGAAGGGGCGCTCGTCACCGAGGTCCCTGGGCATGACGGAGCGGACCATGCGGAAGAGCAGGTCCGCGTTGCGCTCATCGGCGCCCAAGGCTTTGACGAAGAGGGCCGCGCCGTCGGTCGTCGTCCCGAAGTAGGGCGTCGAGCCGCGGGCGTCGACCGAGGCCGGATGCAGGTCGGCGAGCGCCACCCCACTTCGGGTGAGCCCGTCCACCACGGCGGTATGAGTCGGCCGCCGGCTGGGCGTACCGAACGCGGCGTCGGCCAGAGCGCCGGCCAAGGCGCCACAGGCCAAGGCGGCCACGGTCTCCAACGACACCGGCTGCGTGAAGGCCCGCACGAAGGCCAAGAGCAGGACCAGGGCCCAGCCGATGCGACGCTGCCGGCGCTCGAACCAGGGCACACCGGCGGCAACCACGCCGGTGATGGCCGCCAGGCCGGCCGCGGTCGGGAAGCCGGGGTCGCCAAGGAACCCCAACACGTCGTCGGTGGAGACGACCGCCGGGGCAGCGGCGTCGAGGAGGCCGTCGACAAGCGTGACCAGGAGAGCGCCGACCGCGGCGCCGACGCCCACGGTGAGCAGGAACTGCCACCGTCCTCGGAGGGCGGCCGAAACCAAGCCCACGATCAGCACGGCCAAGGTGGCCACCCGGGCCACGACCGCAAGGACCGGCACGACATCCTCGTTGATGGTCCGAAAGCCGGACAGGACATCGGAGATGAACGACACGAGATCGTCGCCGAACAGCCAGTCAACCAACAGGATCACGAGCAGGGCGACCCCGCTGACCACGATGCGCAGGGCGTCGACGGGAGACCATCGCTCCAGTGCCAGCGCCGTCGTGTCGGACATGCACCCCTCCCCACCCGTTGGACC
>DATDAH010000002.1:0-9625 GCA_036525535.1 Acidimicrobiales bacterium | reverse complement strand
GGTGATGCTCGTCGGCCTCATCGGCGCCTTCCTCGCCCTGCGTCGCCAAGCGTGGTGGGTGGCCGGCGCGCTCGGCGTCGCCGTCGGCTTGTCCCGGCCGCTGGGCCTGTTCCTGACCCTGCCCGCCCTCTGGGAGGTCAGCCGGGGTTGGCGTGAGGTCCACGGCCGCGAATGGCTCGGGCGCGCCGCCGCGGTCCTCGGGGCGCCGGTGGGCGTCTGCTGCTATCTCGCGTACACCGCGGCGACGGGCGCGGGCTTCTTCGCGCCCTTGACCGAGCAGAGCCCCTACCGCGGTGCGGTGACCGACCCCCTGTCCCGCCTGGTTGATGCCGCCGGGGACATGGTCAGTGCCGACCGCCTCGGTGACGCCGTGCATCCGCCCATGGCGATCCTGTTCGTCGTGCTCACCGTGGTGGTCATCCGGAAGTGGCCCGTGCGCTACGCCGTCTTCACGGTGCCTCTGGTGGTCGTTGCCCTCAGCGCCGAGAGCTTCAACTCGTTGGAGCGCTACGGCCTGAACGCCTTCCCGCTCGTCCTGGCCCTGGCCACCGTGACCAAGCGAGCCGAGTGGGAGCGGGCCGCCCTCGCCCTGGGGGCCGCCGGTGTGGTCGCCCTCAGCGCTGTCGCCTGGATCGGCAACTACGTGCCGTAGCCCCTCGACTGGCTCCTCGGGTGGTCAGGTGGGCGTCGGGGCGGAGGCGACGTGTTCGCGGCGGATGATGAGGATGTCCTGCGTGCGCAGGCTGGCCACCCGGTTGCTCCAGCAGTCCACGACCTGACGGCCCGGTGCCCGCTCGAAGAACGTGGTCATCGGCCCTTCCTGGGCATAGGCGTCGGCGCCGACGATCCGCTCCACCGTCTTGTCCTTGAGCACCACCTCGTAGCCGAGCATGGCCCGAGAGTACGGACGACGGCCTGTGGGAAGGAAGAGGCGTTGCCTGGGTATTTCCTGTGGATCACTGGCGGGCGAAGCGCCGAGGGGCGAGGCGGGGGGCGCGCCGGGACGTCGCCCCGAGCGACGCCAGGATCCCCTGGGCCCGGGCCCGCTGGCCCGTGTAGGGAGCCAGCAGCTCGAGCATCTCGGCGTCGGAGCCCCGGCGGCGCCCGGTGAGGGCGTTGGTGACCATGTGGGGGAGGTGGAAGTCGCCGAGGACCACGGCGTCGGGGTCACCGAAGGCCAGGAGGGTGGACGACGACGAGGTCCAGGGACCGACCCCGGGAACCTGTTCGAGCGCCCGGCGAGCGGCGACAGGCGACTGGCCGACGAGGGCCTCGAAGCGGTCCGCCCGGCGACAGACCCGCAGGATCACCTCGGCCCGGCGTCGTTCGACGCCGAGCGGGTGGAAGTCGGCGTAGCCCATCGTCGCCAACCGCTCGGGCGTCGGGGGGAGGCGGAGGCGGGCCGGGCCCGGGGCCTCGGAGCCGTGCCTCCAGCAGAGGGCCCGGTAGGCCTCCCAGGCCTCCAGGCCGGTGACCTTCTGCTCGAGGACGGTGGGGACCAGGATCTCGACCAGCGTTCCCGTGGCGGGCAGGCGCCGGCCCGGGCTGCGGCGCACGACCTCGGCCACGGCGGAATGGTGGGCCACGAAGGCCTCGGGACGGTCGCCCGCCCCGACCATGCCCGGCACCCGAGCCAGGGCGGCCTCCGCCCCGGGTCCCCAGGCCTCGGCCACCACCTCGGTCACCGGTCCCGGCTGATCGGTGGCGAGATGCAGGGTGGCCGGGCCCTCGGCCGTGTGGGTCGCCCGCCAGAAGCCGTCGCCGGCCAGCCGGGTGGTGGGGTCGTGGGCACTGCGGCGGATGGCGCGCAGCGTCCGGCGCAGGTCGACCGGCGGGACGCTGACGGTCCGCCGGAGCGGAGGAGGCTTACTCGGCAACCGTGACCGAGGTCATCGTGTCGCCCACGGCGATGGCCTGGGCCACCTCGACACCGCTGGTCACGTAGCCGAACAGGTTGTAGAGCGGCTCGAGGCTGTTGCGGCAGTCGTCGATGCAGATGAAGAACTGGGAGCCGTTGGTGTCCGGACCGGCGTTGGCCATGGCCACCGCGCCGAGGCGGTACTCGCCTTGGACGGGCTCGTCGGCGAACTTGTAGCCGGGACCCCCCGTGCCGTTCCCGGAGGGATCCCCGCCCTGGATCACGAAGCCGGGTACGACCCGATGGAACGTCAGGCCGTCGTAGAAGCCGTTGCGGGCGTTGACCACGAAGTGGTTGACCGTCACCGGGGCGAGCGCCGGGTCGAGGTCCATGACGATGTCACCCTTGGCGGTGTGGATCGTCACCTCGTAGTGGCTGTCGTTGTCGATCTCGAGGGCGGGAGCTTGGGCCATCGGTCCATCCTCGCACGCCGATTCCCGGATCCCACCGGGGCCGGGATCAGTCGGGGACGTCGACCAGCGGGAAGTGGCAGGCGACGAACTGGCCGTCGCCGACGGCTCGGATGATCGGCTCCTCCTCGGCACAGCGGTCCTGCGCCTTGGGGCAGCGGGTCCGGAAATGGCAGCCGCTGGGCGGGGCCACCGGGGACGGCAGGTCACCCTGGAGCTTGTCGGCGACCCCGTCGGGCCGGACTTCGGGGTCCGGCACCGGGATGGCCTTGATGAGGGCGTCGGTGTAGGGATGGGCGGGCCGCTCGTAGAGGAGGTCCGGGGGAGCGACTTCGCAGAGCTTGCCGAGGTACATCACCGCGACCCGGTCACTGACGTTCTTGACCACGGCCAGGTCGTGGGCGATGAACACGAGGGTCAGGCCGTACCGGGCCTTCATGTCCTCGAGCAGGTTCAGGATCTGGGCCTGCACCGAGACGTCCAGCGCCGACACCGGCTCGTCACAGATGATCAGCTTGGGGTCCAGCACCAGGGCGCGGGCGATGGAGATGCGCTGGCACTGGCCCCCGGAGAACTCATGGGGTCGCTTCGCCCTGGCCACGGTCGGATCGAGGCCGACGCTGGTCAACACCTCGTCGACCAGGTCCTGGCCCTCCGGTCCGACGCCCGGAAAGTCCTGGCTGCCTCCAGGGCCGTAGAGGAAGACCACGCTCAAGGCCAGGAGCGTGACCGGCACGAGGAACACGAGGATGGAGACGCCGATGACCGACCAGGCCACCAACCCGAGGATGGCGAAGGCGGCGAACGCGGTGATGCCTTCGGTCCGGCCTTCGGGGTCCCGGCGCCAGATGCCGTAGCCGACCGCCCGGAACGCGACCGCTCCGCCCGCTGACGCGAACCCGATGAAGAAGCCCACGGCCGCACTCTTGATGGTGATCGGGCCCAGCGTGGCGGAGCGCTCCCACACGCCGGTGAGCAGGATGACGGCGAGGACGACGTAGGCCACGGCGAGGACGGCGAAGACCACCGCCATCCCGAAGCACAGGCTGGCGGCCAGCGTGGTCATCAGCCCGCGCTCTGGCCGGGCCGGCTCGCTCCAGATGGCCAACGGCTCCGACACGATGTCGCCGACCTTGCGGCGCGGGTTGAGCGAGGAGATCGGGTCCTGGAAGATCATCTGCATCCGCGTGCGGATGTGGCGCAGGTCCTCCCCGTGCAGGGCGGTCAGCTCCTCACCTTCGAAGGTGACGCGACCACCGGTGGGACTGGGGAACTGCATGAGGGCACGGCCGGTCGTCGACTTGCCGCAACCGGACTCGCCGACGAGGCCGAGGGTCTCGCCCTCCTTCACGTCGAGGCTGATCCCCGAGACCGCGTGGACCTTGAGGCCGGTACGACCGACGGGGAACTCCACAACCAGGTCCTCGGCCCGCAGGATCGTCTCGGACGGGTCGCGCAGGTGGGCCGTTCCGGTGCCGGCCATCAGGCGGCCCCTTCGCTGAGGGAGGCGTCCTGCCTGTTGCGGGCCAGGGCCTCGGCCCCCTCCGGCGTGCCCACGGGGAACCAGCAGGCGAACTCATGGCCCCCGCCGGGACCAGGTTCGAGCACGGGTTCCTCCACGAAGCACTTGGGTTGGGCGTACGGGCAGCGCGGGCTGAAGTTGCAGCCCTCGGGCGGCGAGACCAGGTCGGGTGGCCGCCCCGGGATCACCGCGAGCCGGGTGTGGCTGGTGTGTTCGAGCTTGGGGATCGACTTCAGCAGGGCCTCGGTGTACGGGTGTCGCGTCGAGCGGAAGAGGACGTTCGTCGGCGCCTTCTCGACCACCTTGCCCGCGTACATCACCGCGATGTCATCGGCTCGGCCGGCAACCACGCCGAGGTCGTGGGTGACCAGGATCATCGCCATGTGGCGCTCGGTCTGCTGGGCCTGGAGCAGGTCCAGGATCTGAGCCTGGACCGTGACGTCGAGCGCCGTGGTGGGCTCGTCGGCCAGCAACAGGCGGGGACCGCAGGCCAGGGCGATGGCGATCATCACGCGCTGGCGCATGCCTCCGGAGAGCTGGTGGGGGTACTCCTTCACCCGCTGGGCCGGCTCGGGGATCCCCACGGAGCGCAGGAGGGCGATAGCGGTCTCCCGGGCCTCGCTCTTGTCCATGTCGAGGTGGTAGCGCAACGACTCGGTGATCTGGTTGCCCACGGTCATCACGGGGTTGAGGGAGGTCATCGGGTCCTGGAAGACCATGGCCATCTCCGTTCCCCAGAGGCCGCGCATCTCCTCGGGCCCGGCGCCGGCCACCTCGGTGCCCTCGTACTTCGCACTGCCGGTCCGCACGACGTTGCGGGTCGGGAGGAGGCCCATGATCGACCGGGACAGGATCGTCTTGCCGGAGCCGGACTCGCCGACGACCCCGAGCGTCCGGCCCCGGTCGAGCGTGAAGCTGACCCCGTCGACGGCCCGGACGGTTCCGGTCTCGGTCAGGAAGTGGGTACGGAGGTCAACGACCTCGAGCAGGGGGACGTTCGCGTCGACGTCGGACCGAGCCAGCACTACCTGCCGTCGACCCCTGCGCATCAGAGGTTGACCTCCTTCACGTCGAAGTAGCGCCGGAGCTGGTCGCCCACGTAGTTGAACGACAGGAGGGTGAGGAACATGACGGCGCACGGGAAGAGCGAGATCCATGGCGTGTCGTCGAGGCCTTGGCGACCCTGCTCGATGATGTTGCCCCACGTGGCCGTGGGGGAGGCCACGGACAAGCCGAGGAAGCTCAAGGCGCCCTCGGCCACGATGACGATCGCGATGGCGATGAGGGCGAAGGCCGCCATGGGGGGCACCACGTTGGGCAGGATCTCCCGGGCGATGATCCGGCTGTTGCGGGCACCGAGGGCGCGGGACGCGGTCACGAACTCGCGTTGGGAGAACGACAACGTCGCCGCCCGCGTGATCCGCGCGAGCGCGGGAATAGCCAGGATCGTCAAGACGAGGGTGACCGTGCCCAGGGTCGCGTTCTGGGTCCCGGGCTCGGACAGGAAGGTGACCAGGGCCAGGGCCAGCACGAGGGCGGGAAAGGCCAACATGATGTCCATCGCGCCGATGACGACCCGTTCGTAGCGCCCCCCGTAGAACCCGGCAGTCAGCCCCATCGTGCCCCCGATCACGAAGCCGAACGAGACGGCGGCCAGCCCGATGAACAGGGAGACCCGCCCGCCCCAGATGACCCGGGAGAAGACATCACGGCCGATGTCGTCGCCTCCGAACCAGTGCTCGGCGGACGGCGGGGCCTCGAGGGCGTCGGCGTTGGACACGTTGGGGTCCTCGATGAAGGGCAGGACCGGAGCGAGGACGGCCAGGGTGATGAGCAGGCCCAGCCAGCACACCGCGATCCAGAAGCCGAGGCCGAGCTTCTTGACCTCGCGCTCGGTGTCGCCCTCCCGTATGGCGTCGAGGGCCACCTCGGCCGACGACTCGGTGATGAGGCCGCCGCTGCCTCCGGCGTGGAGCGTTCCGGCTTCAGGCGATGGCGCGGGCATGGCGGATCCTCGGGTCGAGCACGGCGTACAGGACGTCCACGATGAAGTTCACGAGCACGAAGCCCACGGCCACGATGACTATGCAGCCCTGGACCACGAGGTAGTCCCGCCGGAAGATCGACTCCACGAGCAGGCTGCCCAGCCCGGGGATGGCGAAGATGCGCTCGATGACGATGGTGCCGCCGATGAGCTGGCCCACGTTGATGGCGACGACGGTCAGCAGCGAGAAGCTCGAGGGACGCAGGGCGTGGCGCAGCAGGATCCGGCGGGTGGGCATGCCCTTGGCCCGGGCCACGCCGATGAAGTCCTCCTGAAGGGTGGAGATCATGTCGGTGCGCAGGAGGCGCATGTAGACCGCGATCTGGCCGACGGCCAAGGCGATCGTGGGCAGGATCATGCGCCGGACGTGCTCGGCCGGGTCCTCGCCGAATGGCGTGGAGCCGGTCGCCGGCAACCACCCGAGGCGTATGGAGAACAAGAAGACCAGCAGTACGCCGACGATGAAGTTGGGCAGGGACAGGAGGCCGAAGGCGATGGTGTTGGCCGACTTGTCGAACATGGAGTCGGCCTTGTAGGCCGTCAGGATCCCCAACGGCACCGCGATGATCAGCGCCAGGAAGGTGGCGTAGACCATCAACTGGAGCGTGACCGGGAGCCGCTGGCTGAGGAGGTCGGTGACGGGCACGTTGGCGATCAGGGAGTCCCCCAGGTCGCCGGACAGCAGGCCTCCGAGCCAGTCCACGTAGCGCACGATCAGCGGGTCGTCGAGGTTCTGCTCCTCCCGGAACTCGGCCTGGGCCTGCTCGTCGGCCCCGATACCGAGGGCCGCGGTCTCGGGACCGCCGGGAAGGAGGTTGAGGAGCAGGAACGTGAGAAACGTCACCAAGAGGAGGACGGCCGCGAGTTGGACCACCTTCTGCCGGATGTATCTCACGTTCCTGTTCCCCGTCCTCTCGTCGTGTCAGGGGCTCCGATCAGGCACCGGCGTCGTCCACCCAGAGCTGCTGCAGGTTGATGGCGCCGGTGAAGCCGATGCCCGTCACCGTCGAGGGCGTCCCGTCGGGCATGACCACCGGGGTCTGCACGCCGTGCACCCGGTCCTGGTAGGGAATGGCCCAGATGATCCAACTGGTCCAGATGTTGTAGACCTGCTCGGCGAACTGCCGGTTGATCTCCTCGGCCGCGGCCTGGCGCTCGGCCGGGTCCTGGCTCTCCCGGACGATGTCCAGGTTCTCGTCGATCACCGGGTCGTCGATGCGACCGAAGTTCAGGGCGATCTCCCCGGCGGGGAGGGCGTTCTCACTCGTCCACCACACCTCCTGGGTGTCGGGGTCGAAGCCGCCGTGGTTGCGCCAGCCGAAGGCCTCGAAGTTGCCGATGAGGGCCTGGGTGATGAACTCGCCCTGCTCGATCTGGTCGAGGGTGACGGTCATGCCCGCCGCCTCCCAGAAGCCGCGGTAGAGCTCGGCCGTCTGCAGGTTGAACGGGTCGGTCGTCGTCTTGTAGGCGATCGTCGCGTCCTGCCCCGTGTCGGACTCGTACTCGTCCACCAGGGCGGTGGCCTGCTCGAGGTCGAACTCGGGGAAGCCGGTGTCGTCCAGGTAGCCGATGGAGCCGGGGGAGAAGGGGCCGTTGGCGATCTCGAAGATGCCGGCGTTGCGGGACTGGTTCTCCACCACGTGGTCGAAGGCGTAGGCCATGGCCTGGCGGATCCGGACGTCGCTGACGGCGGCGTTCGGATCCGAGGAGTTGATCAGGACGTAGCCCGTCTCCTGGCGCTGGTCGATCTCGAAGAGGTTGATCGTGCCGTTGTCGGCCTCCTGGCGGAGGCGCTCGATCGAATCCCCCGAGTCCATGTGGGTGATGTCGATGTCGCCGGAGATGATGGCGTTGTCCCGGGTCTGGTTCTCGTCCTGCACCAGGAACTCGATCTCGTCCAGGTACGGGTAGGGCTCGCCGTCGGGGGCCATCAGCCAGTAGTTCTCGTTGCGGGTCATCGAGAAGCTGTCGCCGGGCGAGTACGCCTCGAACTCGAACGGGCCGGTACCGACGGGCTCGGCTTCGGAGGCGCTGCCGTCGGCCACGGCCGCCAGCCAGGTCGGCGAGGCCACGTAACCGGGCTGACCGCCGAGGAAGAGCGGGAAGTGCGTCCACGGGTTGCGCATCGTCAGGACCAGCGTGTTGCCCTGGACCTGCTGGTCCGTGATGTCGTTGAACACGTTGCCGACCAGGACCGAGTCCCGCATCGTCGAGAAGTGGGTGTCGAGCGCAGCCACGTCCCAGGGGGTGCCGTCGTGGAACTGGATGCCGTCACGGGGCGTGAGGGTCCACTCGGTGAAGTCGGCGTTGGGCTCGATGGACTCGAGCAGCATCCCGTGGACCTCGCCGTCGGCGTCGGGCCAGGTCAGCGTGTCGTAGATGCCCTTGATGGCCTGGTGGCAGGCCACGTCGCAGATCATCGCCGAGGGCGTCCAGGGGCTGGATGTCTCCGCCTCGCGGGCGAAGATGATGGAGCCGCCGCGCTGCGGCTCGGCCCCGTCGTCGGGGTCGCTGGACTCCTCGCCTCGGGGGTTCTCGCCACTGGCGTCGTCGCCACCGGAGTCATCGCTGCCTCCGCAGGCCGCGGCGATCAGCCCGAAGGCCAGGAGCAGGGCCCCCATCCGCAGCATCCAGCGTCGTGCCGACCAGCTCGTCATGTGGGCTCCCCCGCGTCCTCGAATGGTGCTGTCACACACCGGAGAACGACCTCCCAGCTTGTGACAGCGGACACAGTAGACCGCGCCACTCGCCGCGCGCGTACGCCCCCGGCTTCAGCGCTTGCGCAGGAGGGTGAGCCCGTCACCCAGGGGGAGCAGCACCGTGTCGAAGCGGGCGTCGTCGACCAGACCGTCGTTCAGGTCCCGGAGGAGCTGGGTGGTCGGGTCGGTCACGCGGGGATCGGCGACCGCGCCGCCCCACAGCGTGTTGTCGACGGCGATGACCCCGCCCGGACGCAGGCGCTCGGCCACGAGCTCGAGGTAGACGGGATACCCCTCCTTGTCGGCGTCGACGAAGGCGAGGTCGACCGGCGGGTCGTGGGGGACGGCGGCCAGGGTCGCCGCGGCCGGGGCGAGGCGCAGCTCGATGCGGTCGCTCAGGCCGGCCCGTTCCCAGTAGGCACGGGCGATGGCGGTCCACTCGTCGCTGACGTCACAGCAGAGGAGGTGGCCGCCCGGCGCGAGCCCGCGGGCGAGGCAGATCGACGAGTACCCGGTGAACGTCCCGACCTCGATCACGTTGGTCGCACCGAGCAGGCGGGTCAGCCACTCGAGGAAGGCCCCCTGTTCCGGCGAGATCTGCATCCGGGCGGTGGCGCCGAGCTTCGCTTCGGTCTCCTCCGCCAGCTCGGCGAGCAGGGGGTCCGGTGGCCGGCCATGGTCCACGACGTACTGGTGCAGGTCGACGGGCAACCACGACGATTTGGGGGCCATGGCGCCCCATGATGCCGGAGCCGTCGTCGGTGCGGCCCGCCGAGTGGGGGAGATGTGGACAACGGTGGGGACAAGGGGTGGATTTCGGTGAACTCCCTGGGGATCTCGCGAAAACCCTTGACCAACCTTCGGGTGGCACGCGAAGGTGCGCCCAAGCCAAGTCAGGGCGGCCGGAGCGGCCGGAGGCACCGGAGGTTCGTCCACCGGAGTCGCCGATCACCGGCAGGAATGACTGGACAGGAAAGGCGCCGGAGCCGCAGCCCGAGAGGGCGGCGGGGAAGCCGCCGGGTGGCCCTCGGG
>DATDAH010000001.1:0-41144 GCA_036525535.1 Acidimicrobiales bacterium | reverse complement strand
CGTGGCCGAACCGATGGGCTCGGGCCCACCTCGGCGAACTGGCCTCCGATTCGCCGCCTAGAGGCGGCAAATCAGGCGCCAGAACGAGTGGCAGTCACCGCGAGCGAGATCCGCGAGTGCGCGGAGGCTCATGTGCCCTCGACGGCGGGCAGCCTGTTTCCACGCCCCCGTGGTTGCCATCGGTTGGTCCAGCCCGCGGGCTCGGCGTCAGAGCGGCTGGATGGGGATGGTGAAGGCGGGGTGTTCGGCGCCGCCGTCTACTTCGAAGATCTTGCCGGTGACCCAGGAGCTGGCGGGGCTGGTCAGGTAGACGACGCAGGCGGCGATGTCTTCGGGCTGGCCGACGCGCTGCATGGGGGTGTTCGTCTCCATCTGCTTCCTGATGTCGTCGTCGGTGAGGACGGTGGCCAGGGCGTCGGTCTCGACGCCGCCGACCTCGATGGCGTTGATGCGGACCTTGGGGGCGAGCTCGGTGGCCAGCTGCTTGGTCATGAACGAGAGCCCGGCTTTGGCCGTCCCGTAGGCCACGAAGTTGGGCTGGACCATGGAGGCCGATCGGCTGCTGATGTTGACCACGGCGCCGCCGCCGGCTGTGTCGACCATGACCGGGACGACGAAGCGGGTGAGCAGGAACGGCGACACGACGTTGAAGCGGAGGGCCTGCTCGAAGGCAGCCTCACCGGTCCGCAGCGCGGGCTGCGGCGGCCACCCGCCTGCGTTGTTGACCAGGATGTCGATGCGCCCGAAGGTCTCGACGGCGGCCGTGACGAGGCGCTCGAGCTGGTCCCGCTCCAACACGTCGGTGGGCACGGCGAGGCCCCGTCGCCCGGCCGCCTCGATGTCGGCGACCGTCCGATCGAGGTCGTCCGGCGTGCGGGCGGCGCAGACGACATCGGCCCCGGCCTCCGCCAGCGCCTTCGCCGTGCCCGCCCCGATGCCCTTGCCCGCGCCGGTGACGATCGCCACCCGGTCCCTCAGCTCGAACCGCTCCAGGATCCCCATCCCGCGTTCTTACCCGGGATCTGGCGCCCCGGCGGGCCAGATCCCGGACGAGAACGGCGCGGGCGAGAGAGATCGGCGCCCGCCCGTAGGGTGCGAGCCGTGCGCATCGCCGTGCTGGTGAAGCAGATCCCGGCCTTCGAGGCGATGGAGCTGGGAGCGGACGGACGCCTCGTCCGGGACGGGCTCGACTTGGAGATGAACGCCTATTGCCGGCGGGCTGTGGCCCTCGGCTGCGAGGTGGCCGGGTCGACGGGCGGCTCGATGACGGTGTTCACCCTGGGCCCTCCCGCCGCCGAGGACGTGCTCCGGGAGGCCATCGCCTGGGGCCAGAAGGACGGCCTGGAGGTCGACGGCGTCCTCGTCAGCGACCCCGCCTTCGCCGGGTCGGACACGCTGGCCACGGCCAAGGCGCTGGTCGCCGCCCTCACCAGGGAGGGCCCGTTCGACCTTCTCCTGGCGGGGCGCAACTCGGTGGACGCCGACACCGGCCAGGTCGGCCCGCAGGTCGCCCAGCTCCTCGACCTGCCGTTCGCCACCGGGGTGCGGGAGTTCTCCCTGGGCGAGGGGGCGGTCGAGGTCCGTCTGGAGCACGACGACGAGTGGGTCGACGCCACGGCGTCGGTGCCCGCCGTGTTGTCGTGTGCCGAGCGCCTGATCGACCCGTGCAAGCAGCCCCCCGACGCCCGGGCGGCGGTGTCGGCCGATCGTCTGCGCACCCTGAGCGCGGCGGATCTCGGCGACGGGCCGTGGGGCACCGAGGCCAGTCCGACCTCGGTGGGCGACGTGCGCCTGCTGGAGGTCGAGCGGGTGGGCGAGATCCTCGACGGACCGGTGGCGAGCCAGGTCGATCGCCTGGTGCGCGTGCTGGAGGACCGAGGCGTGCTCGACCCCGCGCCGCCGGTCGACGAAGTGGAACCCGTGGCCCCGCCGTCCGGCGCCGACGGTCCCGTCATCGCCGTGGTCGTCGAAGCCAACCGGGAGCGGCTGACCCGTGAGCTTCTCGGCGCTGCTGCCCGCCTGGCTGGTCGCCTGCCCGGCCGGGTGGCGGCCATCGGCACCCATCTCCCCGCGGCGGATGTGCTCGCCCGCTGGGGGGCTGAGGACGTCATCAGGGTCGAGGGCGCAGTCATGGAGGAGGAGGTCGCGACCGGGATCGCCCGCTGGGCTACGGCGGCCCGCCCCTGGGCGATCCTCGTACCGGGCACGGCGTGGGGCCGCGAGGTGGCGTCCCGGGTAGCCGCCACGCTCGGGGCGGGCCTGACCGGCGACGCCGTCGCGCTGACGATCGAGGACGGCCGGCTCGAGGCGCTCAAGCCGGCCTTCGGCGGGCGCCTGGCGGCGGTCATCACCGCCGACTCGCCCGTCCAGATGGCCACCGTTCGGGCCGGGATGCTCCCCATGCCCTCACCCCGGGACCCCGTCGACGTGCGGCAGGAGCAGGTGGTCGTCGAGCCTCGGGGCCGAGTGGTCGTTCACGACCGCACGAGGGACGACGACAGCGATCTGATGGCCAACGCCGACGCGGTGGTCGGTGTCGGGGCCGGTGTCCCGCCCGAGCGCTATGACGACCTGCGACCTCTGCTCGAGCTGCTCGGCGCGGAGCTGGGGGCCACCCGCAAGGTCACCGACAAGGGCTGGCTGCCGAGGGCCCGCCAGATCGGCATCACCGGCCACAGCATCTCGCCCCGCCTGTACATCGGGCTGGGCCTGGGCGGGAAGTTCAACCACACGGTCGGGGTCCGGGCCAGCGGCACCATCGTCGCCGTGAACCCCGACCCCACCGCCCCCATCTTCGACTGGGTCGATGTCGGCCTGGTGGCCACCTGGGAGGACGTCGTCCCCGAGCTCCTCGCCCGCCTGCAAGAGCGCGCCTGACCAACCCGGGTGTCAGGCGAAGACGTCGCTGAGGCAGTCGAGGATGTGGTCGCTGTCGTCGTCCTGCAGGGCGTGGTGCGTCGGCAGGGAGAGGGCCCGGTCCATGATGCGGTCGGCGCCGGGGAGGCCGCCTTCCGGCTCGCGCCGCTGGATCCCGGCGAAGCCCGGCTGGCGGAGGATGTTGCCGGTCCAGACCATGAGCGTGGGCACGCCCCGCTTCTCCAGGGCCTGCTGGATCTCGGTGCGGTCGAGGCCGTCCCGCAGGATGAACGGGTAGCGCATCCACGTGGTGGCGGCGCCTTCGGTGGTGCGGGGGCGTACGACTCGGTCCTCGTGGTCGGCGAAGAAGGCGTCGAGACGGTCCCACGCCTGCTGTCGGCGGGCGTTGAAGCCGGCCAGCTTGTCCAGCTGGACGCGGGCGTAGGCCGCGGCGACCTCCAGCGGTTCGAAGTTGTGGCCGGCGTGGTCGAAGACGAACACGAGGTCGTACGGCGTGCCGTCGGCCAGCGGGCCGAAGCGCTCCCGCTCGCCCTGCCGGGAGCCGAACTCGTAGGTCTCGCCCCGTCGTCCCCAGCGGCGGAGGGCCACGACCCGGTCGAGGCAGGCGTCGTCGTCGACGCCTATCAGGCCACCGCCACCGGCCGCGGTGATGGCGTGCCCGCGGGCGAAGGAGGTGACCGAGATGTCGGCCCGCTCGCCGGTGCGGCGGCCGTGGAGGCGGGCGTCGAGCACGTCGCAGCTGTCCTCGATGACGACCAGGTCGTGGGCGTCCGCCACGGCTCGGATCCGGTCCCAGTCCGGGATGTTGCCCACCAGGTTGGGCACCAGGATCGCCCGGGTCCGGGCCGAGACCATGGCCTCGATGGCCTCGGCGTCGACCTGGTAGGTGGCGGTGTCCACGTCGACGAAGGCGGGCACGGCGCCGGAGTGCACCAGTGGGGCTACGTCGGTGCCGAAGGTGAGGGCGGGGGTGATGACTTCGTCACCCGGCTCGAGATCGAGGAGGTCCACCGCCAACCGCAGCGCCGAGGAGCCGGAGTTGACCATCACCCCGTGCTTCCGAGCGAGCAGCTCGGCCACCCGCCGCTCCACCGCGGCCACGTTGGCCCCGATCCCGAGCGTGGTGGTGCGCAGGACCTCGACCACAGCCTCGATCTCGGCCTCGTCGTGCACGGCTCCCGGATCCGGCAGCCGCCTTCGTCCCTGCGTCACGCCGTCCCTCCCCGGTTGACGGCTCCGACCGTAGTTCCGGTTCGGGCGAGACTGGCCCGGTGATCGACTTCCCCGAGGGGTTCTTCGAGCGTCAGGACGAGGGGCCGGACCCGGCCTTCTACGGGCCGGAGCGGCTGGTCACCCACATCGACGACGGCGCCATCGCCGCCGTGGGCACGCTCTACGACGAGCTCGGCCTCACCGGTCGGGTCCTGGACCTGATGTCGTCCTGGGTGTCGCACTTCGACGATGCGCCGGAGCACCTGACCGTGCTGGGGATGAACCGGCGAGAGCTGGAGGCCAACCCCATGGCCGCCGAGCGGGTCGTCCACGACCTCAACCGCGACCCCGGGCTCCCCTTCCCCGACGAGTTCTTCGATGACGTGGTGTGCTGCGTCTCGGTCGACTACCTGACCCGACCGATCCAGGTCTTCGCCGAGGTGGCCCGGGTCCTGCGCCCCGGTGGCCGATTCGTCACGACCTTCTCCAACCGATGCTTCCCGACCAAGGCCATTCGGGGCTGGCTGGCCAACGACGACGCCGGCCACGTCCGCATCGTCACGGCGTACTTCGAGGCCAGCGGCCGGTTCGGTCCGCCGAGCGTCGACGTTCGCGTCCCGCCGGGCCGGGGCGTGGACCCCCTCTGCGCGGTGTGGGCGACCCGGGCCTGATCCGCGCCACTACCCTGCGCACCGACGCCCATGTCAGGTCGCCCGAGGGGGACGCGCTCAATGACCGCCACCGACGTCGACGCCACGGCGGACGACGACTACGACCCGTTCGACCTCTTCAACAGGGCCAACGGGGCCGGCACCGTCGAGAACCCGTACCCCGACTTCGTCGCCATGCGGCGGGACACCCCCGTCGCCGAGCTGGACCTGCGGGAGATGTTCGGCCTCTCCGACGACGAGGCGCCGGAGAACGCGGTCTGGACGCTCAACACCTTCGACGCCGTGCAGGCGGCGCTGCGAGACGGCGAGGGCTTCTCGTCGAAGGGGTACGAGGAGATCATGGGTGCGGTGTTCGGCCACTCCATCCTGGAGATGGACGAGCCGGAGCACCACACCTACCGAGGCCTCATCCAGCAGGCCTTCACCCGCAAGGCGATGGAGCGTTGGGAGAACGACGTCATCGGCCCCGTGGTGCACTCGCTCATCGACGGCTTCGTCGGCGAGGGCCGAGCCGACCTGGTGCGCGGGCTCACCTTCCCGTTCCCGTTCGACGTCATCGCCGACCAGCTGGTGCTCCCCGAGGACGACCGGCCCCGCTTCCACCGGATGGCCACCGAGCTCATCAGCGTCCAGGTTGACATGGAGCGAGCGCTCAAGGCATCGGCCGACCTCCACGCCTACTTCTCGACGATCATCGCCGAGCGCCGGGCAGCCCCCGCTCAGGACCTGATCAGCGTGCTGGCCGGGGCCGAGCTCGACGGCCAGCAGCTGACCGATGACGAGATCATCGCCTTTCTCCGCCTCCTGCTGTCGGCCGGGGCCGAGACCACCTACCGCTCGTCCAGCAACCTGCTCTTCGGCCTGCTCACCCACCCCGAGCAGCTGGCCGCTGTCCGGGACGACCGCTCGCTGCTGCCCCAGGCCATCGAGGAGGCCCTGCGCTGGGAGCCGCCGCTGCTGACGATCATGCGCACCCCGACCCGCGCGGTCGAGCTCGGGGGCAAGACCCTCCACGCGGGCGACACCGTGGTCATCAACATCGGGGCCGCCAACCACGACGAGACCCGCTGGGACGACCCCGAGACCTTCGACATCTTCCGACCACAGGTGCCCCACATCGCCTTCGCCAGCGGCGTCCACATGTGCCTCGGCATCCATCTCGCCCGCATGGAGACCATGGTCGCCCTGAACGCCATCCTCGACCGCCTCCCCGACCTCCGCCTCGATCCCGACGCCGAGGCCCCTTACATCACCGGCATGGTCTTCCGGGCCCCACCCGCCCTGCCCGTCGTCTTCGGCTAGCCGGGGAAGCGGAGCTCGAAGCAGTCGCCGTCGGCCAGGGTGCGGGTGTCCACGAGCTCGTCACAGCGGGACCGGTAGGCGGCCAGTGTGTTGTGGTCGCCGATCTCGTCGGGAACCTTGTTGTAGGTGTCGTCGAAGGTCGACAGGGCGGCGACCCGCTTGCGCGGGTCGGGCGGCGTCTCGGGCAGGACCAGGTTCAGGAGGGGGTCGTCGGGGGTGCCGTTGTGGCTGCCGTGGTGGCCGATCTTCACGAAGTGCACCGGCCGGAGCAGGCCGTCGCGCCCCGCCATCCTGTCCCAGCTCTTCTCCTCGGCATCGCCCGGGAACAGCAGGCGCCACCCTCGCCACTCGAGCTCGAGGACGATGCTGGTGTCGTTGGCCGCCTTGTCGATGGCCAGCAGGTCGTCGGTGATCCCCTGCTCACGGGAGGCGACCAGGTCGAAGAAGGCGCCGGCGTCGACCCCGGCGGGCGGCTGCGGGTTCGGGGCCGGACCGGGTGTGGTCGTCGGGCCCGCGGTGTCTTCGACCTCGGCCGTCGTGAGGCGCGCCGCCGGGCGGCGGGCGTAGTAGATCGAGGCGTCGGCCTCGGGGGCGAGGATCCGCAGCCTGGCCTCCGTGAACGGGTGCTTGCCCGCCACCGTGGACAGGCGGCTCACGTAGTACGTCTTGGCGCTGGGGGCGATGGTGCGCAGGTGGTCGACGCAGTCCGCCGTCCTGGTCGGGCTCGGGTCGCCCGCCGCCGGCAGGAACCGGTTGTTGTTCTCGAGCATGGCCGCCACCCAGGCAGAGGGTTCTTCGAGGCTGAACCAGGCCCGGGCGTGGTGATAGCGCTCGGTGGCCAGCGCCAGCTCCTTGCGAGCGTCCTCGAAGTGGTCGTAGTAGTCGGGGTCGGCCGACCGGGTCAGCCAGGCGAACTTGGCCCTGAGGTCAATGGCCTTCTTGGCCTTGGCCCAGAACAGCCCCTGACAGTGGTCGAGGTGCTCGTGGGTCATCACGTAGAGGTCGACCTCGCCGCCCGTGACGGCGACGATGTCGGCCACGGCCTGCTCGAACACCGCGTCGGCACCACCGGCGTCGGCGGCGTTCACGTTGCCCACATCGATCAGCAGGTGCCGGGTGACGGTCTGGCCGCCGTCGTCCTCGGGGATGGAGACGAGGACGGCGTCGCCGAAGCGGACGTTGTAGATGCGGACGACGAGATCAGGCACGGTCAGGTCCGTCCGGACAGGTGCAGGAGCCGGCTGTTGGCCTTGATCCTGGCCGTGCCGCCCTCGACCAGTGCGACAGCCGGCGCCGCGGTGGGCCGCACCGTGGCCCCGACGCGGTCGACCACCAACGCGTTCTCCTCGAGGAGGCGGCGGATCATGGCGTCTCTCGAGTCCCGGGAGGCCGGGTCGGCGGAATCGCTGCGGAGTACGGCCAGGACCTGCTTGCTGTCCCACTCGATGGCGAGCGTCGCCCCGGTACGGATCACGCGCCGAGCGGCCCGTAGGCGGTGGACCTCGTTCGCTTCGGTGTGGTCCCAGCTGACCTTCACCAGCAGCTCCCGCTGTTCCCGGACGCTGGCCCCGGACTGCTCGAAGCCCAGGTAGATGAGCTTGGTGGCGTCGACGCGGGGGTGGACGATGATCGGCCCGTCGGCGGGGATGCCCAAGAGCGGGCGCAGGCGCTCGACGAACCGGTAGGCGGCCCAGTCGCTGTCCCGGATGGCTTCGAGGTCGACATCGACCGGTGGCAGGTCCGGCGCGCCCAGGAGCAACTCGTCGCGGGACGCGGCGATGCCCCGGTCGATCATGCGGTCGGCCAGGCGCCCTCGGCCGTCGGCACTGCGGGGGAAGTCCGAATCGGGATAGGCGGCCCGGTCGGCGGCGAGCAGGGCTCGGGCGACGTCGGCGAAGGTCAGCTCGCCGGGCGGCAGGTAGTCGAGGCCCCGCAAGAGGAGGCGGCGGAAGAACAGGGGCCCACTGACGGCGAGCGCCTTCTGGGCGGCGGCCTTGGGCGAGGACCCCTGGTGCCGGTAGTCGGCGGCGTAGCCGTCGAAGACGTCCACGAGGGTCTGGTAGAGCGCGCCCGACAGCACGACGCTGAGGGCGTGCGGATCGGTGGGGTCGGTCTCGGCGAGGGTCCGGCGCTCGTTCAGGTCCCGCAGGGCACCGGGCCGCTCCTGCTGGAGGCGGGCGCCGCCGAAGTCCTCGGCGATGGAGTTGAAGGCCGTCGACTCGTCGATCCGCCCGCCCGTCTCCGCCAGCACCCGGGCCCGCAGCGGTCGGCTACGGACCGCCATCAGCACGGCGACCAGGTCGGCGACGGCCTCGTGGATGGCGTGGGACTGCGGGGTGATGGCGTCGTAGAGGGTGGGGACGACGCCGTCGAGGATGGCGTGGGCGCATTCGTGGGCGACGATGTCCCGGCTGAGCGCGGTGTGGATCCAGCGTTGCCGCGCCGTGAAGGAGAAGAACTGGAGACTGCGGGTCGCCCGCTCGTAGAAGGCGTTCGCCCACTCGCCGGCCCGAGGCACGACGAGCAGTTGGGGGCCGTCGAATCCCCACGCGATCCGCCGTCCGAGCCCGTTGGGCTCCTCCACCATGGCGATGGTGTCCATCACGGTGCCGAAGGCGTTCACCGCCAGAATGGCGGGGTCGTCCTCCCCCAATCCGGCGATGCTGTAGGTGCCGTTGGCCGGCGTCTGCGGGTCGGGCAGGAAGGAGGCCGGGGCCGGTTGGGGTCGACCCCCCTCGGGGTCGAAATCGACCACGGCGACACGACGGCACACCGGGCCGTCCAAGAAGTAGCTGTCGTCCCGCAGCGTGCAGGACTCCCGCAGAGCCGAGCCCTTGGCGGCGGTGACGGTGGCGTCCTGCGTCAGCAGCTCGACGTCGGCCTCCGCCATGCTCGGCCCCCTCTCGGGAAGGGAGTCTGCCACGGCGTCCGGCGGCCGTGCCGGGCCTGGCGGCGCTCAGTTCAGGTTGTAGTAGCTCATGGCTTCGTCGGCGACGGCCGGCGTGAGGATGTGGTCCCGAGGCGGCTTGGGCGCGCCCTTGACCGTGCGCTCGCTGTAGGGCAGGACGAGCGTGCCGTCCTCGGCCACGTACGCGCCGTCGAGGGGGGCGAGGCGCTCGGCCAGGAGCCCCGTCTTCACCGCGGCCCATTCGGGCTGGTCGCCCACCTCGCCGAAGAAGACGTCGGTGACCTTGCCGACTCTCGCGTGGTGCTCGTCGACCACCGGCCGGTTCGTCCATTGCTGGTCCATCGGGGAGCTCCCTTCGCTCGACCCGCGCCACCGCGAACCTACCCCACAGTCCTTGTCTGAGACCACGGCGCCGATCGGGGAGAATGTCCGGGTGAACGATCCGCAGCCCGGCTCCTTCGACCCCGTCGAGGTCACCGAACGCCTCCAGCTGTCGCCGCTGCACCGCTTCCTCGGCCTGCGGGCAGTGCGCATCGACACCGAGGTGGCGGTCCTCGAGATGCCCATCGAGGAGAACGCCTTCGGTGGCACCGGCAACCTCCACGGTGGCGCCCTGGCCACCCTGATCGACGTGACCTCGGCCATGGCCGCGTCGCGGGCGAATCCGTTCGACTTCGAGACCCACTCGCTGGTCACCGCCGACCTCCACGTCCGCTACCTGGGCCGTCCCAAGGGGGGCGATTCAGTGCGGGCGGAGGCCCGGGTCGTCAAGACCGGCCGCCAGTTGATCGTGGTCGCGACCCGGGTCCTCGACATCGAAGACCGCATCATCGCCACTGGGGACTTCAGCTCCATGCTCGTGCCGAGGCGTTCACCGCTACGACCGGATGCCGCCTCGACCGACCCGTCCGGCCCAGAGCTCTGATCGCCCCACGCCCGCTCAGAGACCGATCAGCGCGGCCACGTCGGCCTGGTGCTCGCGGCTGGTGCCGAACAGCAGGTCGCCGGTCATGGCCCGCTTGACCCAGAGGTGCTGGTCGTGCTCCCAGGTGTAGGCGATGCCGCCGAGGAGCTGGATGCCTTCGGCGGCGACGAAGCGTTGGCAGTCACCGGAGGCGGCCTTGGCCATGGCCGTGGCTTCGGCCCGGCGGGCGTCGTCCTCGGCGAGGCAGGCCGCGGCGAAGTAGCAGACGGCCCGGGCCCGCTCGAGCTGGATGTAGCAGTCGGCCAAGCGGTGCTTCACGGCCTGGAAGCTGCCGATGGGCACGCCGAACTGCTGTCGGTCCTTGGCGTACTGCAGGGTGACCTCGAAGATGGCCTGGCACGTGCCAAGGGTCTCGATGGCCATCGCCACCGTGGCCTCCTCCAGGGCCCGGGTCACGGCCGTGGTGCCGCCGAGCAGGACGTGGTCGGCGGGCACGGTGACGCCGGTGAAGGACACGTGGCCGACCGGGCGGGTCTTGTCCAGCGGCGTGATCTCGTCGATGGCCAGGTCGGAGCCGGGCACGACGGCCACGGCCAGGGCGCCGGAGTCCTGGCGGGCGACGACGGCGATCTGGTCGACGTCGGGGGAGAGGACGTGGACCTTGGACCCGGCGAGGACCCAGTCGTCGTTGGACCGGGACAGGGTGGCCTGGATGCCGGCCAGGGACCAGCCGGTTGGTCGCTCGGCGACGGCGACGGTGCCCGTGACCTGGCCGGCGGCCACCGGGCCGAGCAGGGCTGCGCGCTGCTGGGGTGATCCCGCCTCCCGGACGAAGGGGACGAACTGCGTGGCGGTGGCGAACAGGGGCCCGGGGGCGATCACCCGGCCCAGCTCCTCGACCAGGACGGCCAGCTCGACGTAGCCGTAGCCGATGCCGCCGTCGCCTTCGGGGACGGTCAGGGCGGGCCAGTCCAGCTCGACCATCTTGGCCCAGAGGGCGCCGGCGTCGCCCTTGCCCTCGACGATCGAGCGGGGCAGGGAGGGCGGGCACTCCTTGGCCAGAACGGCCCGGATCGCGCTCCGCAGCTCCTCCTGCTCGTCGGTGAACGCCAGGTGCACGCAGCGAAGCTAGCCCCGCTCTGTCGCCGGGCCTGACGCCCGGGTCAGACGTCGTGCCGGGTTCGGAGGTTGCTGGGCCACCGTGCCCGAACGTGCGTCGATCACACCACAGATCCGTGGTGCATCCGGCGCCGGTTCTGGGCTCGGGCACAACCGATCGGGCTCCGGTAGGTTCGCGCCGTGGCCGTCCGTCGGATGCGCCTGCTGGTTCGGGCGATCGCGCTGGCCGCCATCACCCTCGTCGTGGTCGGCTGCGGTGACGACGGTTACGGCGGCGGCGGGCCGGACCCGACGACCGAGGCCACCCAGGTCACCGAGACCACGGCGGCGCTCGAGGACGCCACCGCCGTCTTCGACCGGGATGCCTGTGCGCTCCTGACCGACGCCCAGGCGGCCGAGCTGCTGGGCGACGGGGTGACCAAGGAGGCCACACCCGGTGACGCCACCATCGCCCAGCCCGCGACCTGCACCTGGTCGGGCCCCGACGCCACGGTCGACTTCGCCGACCCCCAACCGACGGCGCTCACGGTCTTCCTCGGCGACCACCAGATCTACGACAACACGCGGATCCTGGCCGAGGACGGCGCCACGTTCGAGGAGCTCGACGGCATAGGCGACGAGGCGTATGCCGGCGACGCTGAGGGCGGCGTGATGGTGGGGGTGGTCGGCATCACGGTCACGCCGATCGGGACCGACAGCAACGACCCGGCCACCCACGACGTGGTGGTCGAGGTGCTCGGTCTCGTCGCCGCCAACGCCTGACCCGGTCCCGTCGACGGGGTCCGGTACGGTCCTGCGCCGAGCGCCACCACCGGGCGTCGAGGGGGACGGATGAAGGCACGTTGGGCCGCGCTGGCGGCCGTGGCCCTGCTGGCGTCGGCCTGCTCGGGCGGTGGCGACTCGTCCGGCCCGGACACGAAGGCGGCGGACGCCGCCTTCCGAGCCGGCGCCGCCAGCCGCAGCGTGCTGCCCACCGTCGACGGCGAGCGGGCCTACCTGGACGAAGCGCCGGCGTGGAACGACTATGACCCCGACGACCCCGGGGTGTTCGTGCCCGAGTGGGACCAGGGCCAGGTCGATGTCGGCAACGGGTCCGACGACGGCTCCTGGGTCCACGACGACCTGCGGGCGTCGGCCGTCGCCCTGGCCACGGGCGACGACCTGGTCGTGATCGTGTCGGTCGACGTCTACATGGTCTTCGCCGTCGATGCGGCCGAGATCGAGCGCCGGGCCCGCGAGCTCCTGCCCGACGACGTGGCCGAGAGCGCCCGCATCATCATCAGCGCCACCCACCTCCATGAGGGCCCCGACACGGCGTTCAGCGTGAACGACGACTGGTACGACCTCATGGCCGACGAGACCGCCGGCGTCATCGCCGATGCCGTCGACGCCCTCGAGCCGGCCGAGGTGACCGCCGCCCAGGGCGAGCACGGTTTCGGCCAGGTCGACGCCCGGGACCCGCTCATCGTCGACCCGACCGTCAACCTGCTCTCCGTGAGAGCCGCCGACCGCGACGAGACCATCGCCACGGTCGTGCAATGGGCCAGCCACCCCGAGACGACTCTGGGCTGGTCACCGCCCGTGGACCTGGCCGAGGCCTGCGCGACCAAGGGCTGGACCGGCGAGGACTGCACGGCCGACGGTCGCTACTTCACCGCCGACTACCCCGGCGTCCTGCGCACCCGCCTGCAGGAGCACGTCGGTGGCGAGGTGGTGTACCTGAACGGCGCCATCGGCAGCCAGATCGGGCCCGGCGACGCCGATGTGTGGCGCACGGATGCCGTCGAGGCGGTCGACGGCCCGTCGGTCGCCCCTGCCGGCGCCGAGCCGGTCGACGGCGCCGCCGACTTCCGTGAACAGAACTTCGCCCGGATCGACGCCATCGGGACCGAGCTCTTCAAGCGTGTGGCCGAGCTCCTCGACGAGACCGGTGAGCCCCTCGAGCCGACGCTCGCTTGGGACGAGCAGGCCTTCTACACGCGCCTGACCAACATCGGCTTCCGCGTGCTGCTGGCCGACGGCGATCTCGGTTGGCAGGACCCACCGGGCTACACCTGCACCGGTCGTCCCTTCTCCGACGACACGTGCACCGACGACGGCGGCGAGGTCGAGGACGACCCGATCCTCACGCCGCTCGTCGACAGCCAGATCCGGGTCGGCGACGTGCTCCAGACCCGGCTGGTGTTCGTGGACGTCGGCGGCGTCGGCTTCCTGTTCCTGCCCGGTGAGCTGCCCCCCGAGCTGGTGGTCGGTCTGCCCGACGACTTCGACGACACCGCCACCTACTACGACGAGCCCGATCTGCACGCCACCGGCGACGACTACGACATACCCGGAGCGCTGCTCGACCTCGCCCCCACCCCGCAGACGTTCACCGTCGGCCTCGGCGGCGACGAGTTGGGCTACTTCGTTCCGATCAACGAAGCCCGCCTGAAGTGCCTCGACCTCGCCCTGCCGCCCGAGGCGGGCTACTCGTGCCAGCAGCTGTTCGACGAGGGGCTGCTCATCACCCCCGATGCCGTCGCCGGCCCGGTGTGCCGCGAGATGCTGGAGGACCCCGAGGCCGCGGACCTCCCCACCGGAGACGCCCGAACGGCCCTCGAAGCCGTCTGTCGCTACGGCCAGGCCCTCGGCCGCGAGCTGGGCGAGCCCGACGGCCACTACGAGGAGACCAACTCCGCGGGTTGGGACCTCGTGGACGACACCTGGGCCGCCGCGGAGCAGCTGTTCAGCACCTGACCCAGGGGGCCGTGCTCAGGCGCCCTCGACGACGTCCTTCAGGGCGCGACGGTCCAGTTTCTCGGCGGCGGTGAGCGGGAGTGCGGTCGCCGACACCACGGCGGAGGGGAGCTTGTAGCGGGCGAGGCGGTCCCCGGCGAAGGCTTGGAGGTCCTCGAGCGAGGGCACCGGCGCCCCGGCGACGGGGACCACGACGGCGACGCCGACCTCGCCCATGACGTCGTCCGACCTCGGTGCCACTGCGACCTCGGCCACCGCCGGGTGCTCGGCCAGGACTTGCTCGACCTCGACCGGGTAGACGTTGTAACCGCCTCGCACGTACCGCTCCGTGGACCGGCCCACCAGGCGCAGTCGGCCCTCGGGGTCGACGTAGCCGACGTCGCCGGTGCGCACGGCCCCGTCGTCGGTGAACGCCTCCCGGGTGCCGTCGGGGTCGTCGTGGTAGCCGACCATGGCGGCGGGGGAGCGGAGGCACACCTCGCCCTCCTCGCCCTCGGTCAGGACCTCATCGCCGGACCGGATCGTCAGCTCGACCCCGGCGTGCGGGCGGCCGACGCTGACCTCGGCGTCCTCCAGCGGCGCGTCGAACGCCGTACCCAGGCCGATCCCCGCCTCGGTGCACGAGTAGCGCATCGACAGGGCACAGCCGAAGCGCTCGCGGGCCTCGCGGACCAGCGCCGCCGTGGCGGGGCCGCCACCGATGATCACGGCCTTCACGCTGCTGACGTCGGTCGTGTCGAACCGGGGATGGCGCAGCATCAGGGCCAGCTGGGTGGGGATGCCGCCGATGCCACTCAGCCGGTGGCGTTCGATCAGGCTCAGCGCGTCCTCCGCCCGCCAGTGGTCCATCAGGTGGGTCGTGCCACCCCGGCGCAGCACTCCGGGCAGCTTGGTCATGGGGCCCAGGTGGGCGAAGGATGTCCCCGCCATCGTGGCCCCGCCGCCGCCCCACGTGTCACCGACGTCGATGTCGGTGATGGCCTGGAGCTGCCGGCCGGCGAACACCGCGCCCTTGGGCAGGCCCGTGGTCCCCGACGTGAAGACGATGGCGACCGGTCGGTCCGGGTCAGCGGCCGGCGCCGGGACGTCGGCTCCGGACACTCGCATGGTGGCCAGCAGGTCCTCCTTCTCGGCGGCCCGTTCGACCACGGTGACGGCGTCCCCGGTGGGGGCCAGGTCGGCGGTGGCCAGGACCATGGCCGCCCCCGCCCGGGCGAGAACGGCCGCCCGTTCGTCCGGGGTCAGCCGGCCGTTGACCCCGGCGGTCGTCGCTCCCAGGCGGGCCCCAGCCAGGTAGGCGACCAGGTACTCCGGGGTCGGGGGCAGGACCAAGGCCAGGACATCGCCTTCGACCAGCCCCCGCTCGGCCAGCCCGACGGCGACCTCGCCCGCCAGCCGGTCGAGGTCGGCATAGCTGAGCGCCCAACCCTGCGTGGCGACGTACGCCGGCGCCTGTCCCCACCGTCCGGCGGCGGCCCGTAGGGTTCCGTCCAGCATCAGCTCCCCCCTCCGGCGCCATGACCACCACCACTGATCCCGACTCCATCGAGCCCGACGCCGAGGTCGAGCCCCGAAGCGCCCGGACCCGGCGCCGTCTGCTCGACGGCGCGCTGGCCGCCATCGACGACCGAGGCTTCCACGCCACCCGCGTGGACGACATCGTGCGCCATGCCGGAGTCTCGCACGGAGCCTTCTACCTCTATTTCGCCGACAAGCAGGAGCTGTTCCGCATCCTGGCCGCCGAGGCGGCGGAGGACATGATCGCCCGCGTCGCCGAGCTGGCCGCCGATCCCCGCCCCACGGGCGAGGACCTGGTCGACTGGCTGGCCGGCTTCGTCGCCGGCTACCGACGCCACGGCGCCGTCTTCCGGGCCTGGATGGAGGACCACGCCCGGGACCGGGGCCTGCACCGCCTGGCCAAGGAGGCCTTTGCCCGGACGGTGGACGACATGGGCCGGTCGGTGGACACCGCGGCACTGGGCCCCCTCGGCCCCGTCGCCCTCCTGGCCCTGGTCGAGCGCTTCGCCTACTTCGCGATCTCACGCGACCTCCCGACCGACCGGGCCGCCCTCTGCTCGGTCGCCACCCTGATCGAGCGCGGCTTCCTCATCGAGCCTGACGGCGAGCGCGGCTGAGCCTCAGATCACGACGCGACCGTCGACGACGAGGTGGTGGACCCGGCGGTCGGGGCCGAGGGCGAGGCCGTCCATCGGGTCGGGGAGGTCCTCCAGGTCGTCGCCGGGCCATACGGCCAGATCCGCCACCGCGCCGACCTCCAGGTGTCCGAGCTCGGGGCGTCCGAGGCAGCGGGCACCCCCCGCCGTGGCCAGGCGCAGGGCGTCGCCCGGCAGGAAGGCGTCGGCCCGGCCGGCTCGGATGCGAGCCGTGTACAGCGCCTGGCGGATCTCGGGGAAGAGCCCACCGACCTCGTTGGAGGCCACGCCGTCGACCCCCAACCCGACCGGGCAGCCCGCCGCCTCGAGGTCGGTGACGGGGCACAGGCCGGCGGCCAGGCGGGCGTTGGACGACGGGCAGTGAGCCACCCCCGTCCCCGCGACCCCCAGCCGGTCGATCTCGGGCGGCGAGATGTGGATGCCGTGGGCCAGCCAGACGTCGTCGCCCACCCAGCCCCACTCGTCGAGCAGGTCGACCGGTCGGCGACCGAAGTGCTCGAGGCAGTACTCGGTCTCCTCGACGGTCTCGCACAGGTGGGTGTGCAGGCGCAGCCGGTGCTTCCGGGCCAGCTCCGCCGACTCGATCATCAGCTCCGGGGTCACCGAGAAGGGGGAGCACGGGGCGACGACCACCTGGCACCAGTCCGGGTCGTGCAGGCGGGCGATGACGGACTCCGTCGAGGCCAGGATGGCCTCGCGGTCCTCGACGACGTGGTCCGGCGGCAGCCCACCTTGGCTTTCGCCCAGGTCCATCGAACCCCGGGACAGGACCAGACGGATGCCGACCTCCCGGGCGGCGGCGGCGATGGCGTCGAACACCGAGTCGTCGCCCCGGGGCACCAGGTAGTGGTGGTCGGCGGCCGTCGTGCACCCCGAGCGGGCCAGCTCGGAGAGCCCCCGGAGGGCGGCGGCGTGGATCTCCTCGACCGACAGCCGCCCCCAGATGGGGTAGAGCTCGACCAGCCAGTCGAAGAGGTTGCAGCCCACCGCTCGGCCCCGGGTCGCCCACTGGTAGAGGTGGTGGTGGGTGTTGATCAGCCCGGCGGTGACGAGGTCCCCGTCACAGCGGAGCACCTCGTCGCCGGGCTCCGCGGCGACGGTGCCGATGGCCTCGATCCGCCCGTCCCGCAGCGCGATGTCCCCCGGCTGGCGGGCGCCCCGCAGGACCAACCGGCTCACGGGGCGCGGCCGACGATCTCCTCGTAGGCGACCGGATCGGTGGCGCCTTCGGTGGACAGCACCAGCACCGCGCTGTCGGGACTGAGCTCGGGGCCCTCGGCCTCGGTCGCCAGCACCTCGAGGAGACCCGCCAGGGCGGCCGCCCCGGTCTCGCCCGAGACGATCCCCTCGCGGGCCAGCGCCCGCATGGCGCCCCGGGCCTGGTCGTCCGCGACGGTCACGACCCAGTCGACGCCTCGGGACACGAGCGGCCAGGCGACCGGCGACGGGGTGCCACAGGAGATCCCGGCCATGATCGTGCGCGGCTCGCCGGGCAGGGTGGCCACCGTTCCCATCTCCAGGGAGTGCACCAGGCACGGCGCACCTGAGGCCTGTACGGCGACGAGGACTGTCTCACCGGGGCGGAACGCGGTGACGACCGCCGCGGCCAGGGCCCCGACGCCGACGGGGAAGAACACGGCGTCGAACCGGCGGTCGCCCAGCTCCCGGAACATCGTCGAATAGCCCTCGATGACCCGGGCCGGGGCCTCGCCCTCGCCGGTGTCGGCCACCACCACGTCCCCCGAGGCCACCGCCGCGGCCACGGCCTCGTCGTAGGTGCCGTCGACCACGACGACCTCCGCCCCCTCGTCCTCGATGGCGGCGATGCGAGCGGGCACCATGTCGTCGGGCACGTAGATGCGGGCGGCGAACCCCAGCAGGGCGGCCATGCGCGCCACCGCCCGGCCGTGGTTGCCGTCGGTGGCGGTCGTGAGGGTCAGCGGGCGCAAGGGCACCAGGCCGTCGGCCAGCTCGTCGACGGTGGACCATTCGGGTTCGTGACCGAGGAGGGTCAGAAGGGTCCGGTAGGTGGCCCACGACGCGCCCAGCATCTTGAAGGACGGCAGCCCGAACCGATCCGACTCGTCCTTCACCGCCACCGATCCGAGGCCGAAGGGGTCCGCGAGGTCGACCACCGGCCCGGGCGCATACCCCGGCAGGCGCCGGTGGAAGGCGTAGGGGGCGTCGCCCGGCGGGGTCGGCTCGACCGGTCCTGCCAGCGGGTTGCGCAGGATCACGGGGCGAACACGTCGATCATCTTCGTCACGTCGGGGCCGAGCGGGTAGAGCACGGGACAGGTGCAGCCGCGAGCGACGTACTCGGCCACCTTTTCCCTGCACTCGTCGGGCGTGCCCGCGGCGCAGATCATCTGGACGATGGCGTCGGGGACGAGACGGGACGCCTCGACCACCTGCTCGTGGGTGGCGGGCCAGGTCAGGACCCGACCGATCTCCTCCAGCAGCGACTCGGGAACGCCGGAGGCCTTCATGATGTGGGGCTGCTGGCCCAGGTACTGGGTGACGAGCAGGCGGGCGGCGTCGAGGGCGACCTGGCGGTCGTCGTCGACCGAGCAGACGACGAGCTGGGGCCGGTCGAGGTCGTCGACGGACCGGCCCGCGGCCTCGGCTCCCCGGGTCAGGTGCTCCAGGGCCCGGTCGTTGTAGGCGGGCGACACGAGGTAGTTCAGGAGGACGCCGTCGGCGATGCGCCCGGTCAGCTCCATCATCTGCATCCCGGTGGCGCCGATGTAGATGGGCACGTCCTTGGGCCGCCGCTCCTGGTGGACGTAGTCCAGCTCCACGCCGTCGAGGTGCACGAACTCGCCCTCGTAGGTCACGGTCTCGTCGGCCAGCAGCGCCCGACAGGCCTCGACCGTCTCCCGCATGGCCCGCAGCGGACGCGAGCGGTCGATGCCCACCTTGGCCGCCAGCGGGTCCCACCACGCCCCGATGCCGAGGATGACCCGTCCCGGGGCGAGGTCGTCGAGGGTGGCGAAGGTCGACGCCAGCAGGGCGGGGTTCCGGGTCCAGTTGTTGACCACGCCGGACCCGGCCTTGAGGGTCGTGGTGTGGGAGAGGAAGGCCGCCATCGGGACGGTCGCCTCCCGCACGAGGCGGCTCTCGGCCTGCCACACCGCCTCGAAGCCCTTCGCCTCGGCGTAGCGGCAGATCTCGATGCCTTCGGCGATGGGGTGGGCGTCCTGCAGGTAGAGCGCCAGCCGGTCGGTCACGGGTCCATCCTGGCCCACAGGCGGTGGGCGGCCTCGGCCGCCTTGGCGTGGATCTCGTCACCGTCCACCCTCGTCGCCCGACCGTCGGCCCACACCACCTCGCCGCCGATCTCGACCTCGACCGGCTGCACCCCCGTGGTGAAGGCCAGCGACCACGGGTCCACGGCGTCCACCGACCACGTCACCCGGTCCTCCGCGACCTCGGGCACGATCCGCCGGCTCCCTTCCAGCCACGACCACGGCGTGTCGGGGGTGACGGTGACGTCGCTCTCCCGCAGGCGGGCGTAGGCCAGGCGGAACTCCTCCAGCATGTCGGCGCCGATCCCGTCGGTGCCGAGGGCGACGGGGTTGGCGAACCGCGTCGGGCGGGCGTAGCCCACGGCGTTGTTCATGTTCGACCGGGGGTTGTGGACGATCGTCCCGGCCAGGCCGTGGTCGTCGGCCAGGTGCACCCCGTGCACCAGCAGCCAGTCGTCGGTCGCGTACGGCGCCAAGCGGTCGGCGGCCTCGACGTCGTCAGGCCCCTCGGCCACGTGGACGTGCACACCCACCCCGTGCTCGACGGCGAGGTCGGTCGCGGCGGCGATGGTGTCGTCCGAGCAGGTAAAGGCAGCATGGAGCCCGACCATGCCCCGGCCGCCGTCGGCCAGGAAACGGCGGTTCTCCTCCAACCCCCGGCCGGCCCCGTCGGCTCCGTGTCGGTCGGTCACCCCGTAGGCGCAAACCACCCGCACGCCGACCTCGGCGCAGGCGTCGGCGATCACCGACAGCGAACCGTCGATCGCGTTGGGCGACTCGTGGTGGTCGACGATCGCCGTGCACCCGACCGCCAGCGCTTCCAGCGCCCCCAGGCGGGCGGACCAGCCGATCGTGTCGAGGTCGAGGGCCTCGTCCAGCCGCCACCAGACCAGCTCCAGGATCTCCCGGAACGTCGTGGGCGTCCTCGGGGGCGCCGGCATCCCGCGGGCCAGCGCCGAGTACAGGTGATGGTGGGCGCAGACCAGCCCGGGCGAGACGGCGGCGGGCCCCACTACACCGACATCGGGAGCTGCGAGCGCCACTGGCCGTCGTGGGCGTGGAGGGCGGCCGCCACCGCGCCGGCGGTGGGGACGAGGCCGATCTCGCCCACCCCCTTGATGCCATAGGGGGAGTTGGGCTGGGGCGACTCGACCAGGATCACCTCGACCGGCGGCATGTCCTTCGGCCGGATGATGGCCAGGCTGCGCAGGGTCATGTTGGTCGGGCGGCCCTGGTCGTCCGCCGGGAAGTCCTCGGACAGGGCGTAGCCGAGGCCCATGTGCACGGCCCCCTCGATCTGGCCTTCGCACAGGACCGGGTTCACGGCCCGGCCGACGTCATGGGCGGCCACGACCCGCGTCACCTCGCCCGTCTCCGGGTCCAGGATCACGAGCTGGGCGGCGTAGCCGAAGGTGGAGTGGATGACCGGTTCGGCGACGCCGTCGTTGAGCGAGTTCGTCCAGTCGACCCGGTACTCCCCGGGATAGTCGACGCCTGGTTTGCAGCCGTCAGCGAGGGCGGCGGCGCAGGCATCGGCAATGGAGCCGGCGCCCATGATCGTCCCCCGGCTGCCGGTGGTCTGCCCGTTGCCGAGCTCGCGGCTGGTGTCGACCACGACGCGGATCCGGGACGCGTCCACCCCCAGCTCCTCCACGGCGACCTGGCGGGCCACGGTGTCGACGCCCTGGCCCATGTCCGTCCAGCAATGGCGCACCTCGATGGTGCCGTCCTCCTCGAAGCGGACCACGGCCTTGGCCACCTCGACGAGGCCGTTGCCGAGCCCGGCGTTCTTCAGGCCCAGGCCCACGCCGACCGGACGGCCCGCCGCAACCGCGGCGTCGTACGCGGGCCGGACCGCGTCGAGGCACTGGCGGGCGCCGAGGCAACCGTCGTCCATGCGCTGGCCCGGACCCCAGAGGGCGCCCGGCTCGATCACGTTGCGGGCCCGGATCTCCCAGCCCGACATGCCGACCAGCTCGGCCAGCCGGTCGAGCACGCCCTCGGTGGCGAACTGGGCCTGGTTGGCGCCGAAGCCCCGGAAGGCGCCGCACACGGGGTTGTTGGTCCGCACGGCCACCGACTCGACATCGATGGCCGGCCAGGCGTACGGCCCGCCGGCGTGGCCCGCGGCCCGCTCGAGGACCTTCATGCCCACCGAGGCGTAGGGCCCCGAGTCACCGATCAGGCGGGCCCGGAGGGCCGTCACCCGCCCCTCGGCGTCGCAGCCGGCCTCATAGCGCATGGCGATCGGATGGCGTTTGGGGTGGATCAACAGCGACTGCTCGCGGGTCAGCGTGCACTTGACGGGCCGCTGCAGGAGGTGGGCCGCCAACGCGGTCTGGGCCTGGTTGGCCATGTCCTCCTTGCCCCCGAACGCCCCTCCGTTGGAGACCAACTCGACCTCGACGGCATCGATCGGCAGGCCGAGCACGGACGCGATCTGATCGCGGTCGTCCCAAACGCCCTGGCCGCCGGACCACACCTGGAGCACGCCGTCGGGGCGAGGGGCGGCGAGGGTGGACTCGGGCTCGAGGAAGGCCTGCTCCACCCGCTGGGTCCGGAAGGTCTGGCGCACGACGTGGGCCGAGGCGGCCAGCGTGGCGTCGACATCGCCCCCCCGGGCATAGGTCGAACGGGACAGCTCGTTGCCGTCGAGGCCCCACACCGCGTCCTCGTCGCCGGCCAGGGCGGCCTCGGGGTCGACGATGGGCGCCAGGACCTCGTAGGACACATCGACCAGGGCGGCTGCTCGCTCGGCCGTCGCCCGGTCCGCGGCCACGACCACGGCCAACACGTCACCCAGGTACGACGTCCGTCCGCCCTCGGGGATGAAGACCGGCCAGTCCTTGTGGATCAGGCCCACCCGCAGCTCACCCGGCACGTCGGCCGCGGTCAGGACGGCCTCGACGCCGGGGACGGCCGCGGCGGCCGTGGTGTCGATGTGCACGACGTCGGCCCGGGCGTGGTCAGCCAACCGGAGCACGGCGTGCAGGAGGCCTTCGGGACACAGGTCGTCGATGAACGGGCGGCTGCCGGCGGACAATTCGCTGCCCTGGTGCTTGCCTGCCCGCGCCCCGACGCCCCCGTCGAGGCACGGCACCGGCGACTCACCGCGGGCCAGGGCCTCGATGGCGTCGAGGATCTTGAGGTAGCCGGTGCAGCGGCAGAGGTGGGCGCCGAGGTGGCGAGCCGCCTTCTCCCGGGTCAGGTCGCCCTTCTCCAGCAGCGCCTTCGTTCGCACCAGGATCCCGGGCGTGCAGAACCCGCACTGGAGCGCGCCGGCGGCGGCGAAGGCGTCGGCCAAGCGCTGGCGCTCCTCGATGCCCTCCAGGGTGACGACCTCCCGGCCGGCCACCTTCTCCAGCGACACTTGGCAGGCGACCACGGCCTTGCCGTCGAGCAGCACCGTGCAGCAGCCACACTGCCCCGAGGGGGCGCAGCCGTCCTTGGCCGAGATGATCCCGAGGTCTTCCCGCAGCGCTACCAGCAGGTGGGCCCGGTCGTCGGGCACCTCGACCGCGGCGCCGTTGAGGGTGAACGTGGTCATGGCTCGCAGATCTTCCCGTAGACCTCCGGCCGCCGGTAGCGGGCGAAGTCGAACAGCGTCCCCCGGTAGTGGGCGCAGGCTGCCGGGTCGACGTCGGCCACGATCACCTCGTCACCGGTCGTCGTCGCCTCGGCCACGATCTCGCCCGAGGGGGCGATGATGCAGCTCTCCGCCAGGAGCTCGACACCTTCTTCCGTGCCGCCCTTGGCCACGCCGACGACCCACAGGCCGTTCTGGTACGCGCCGGCCTGCATGACCAGCCGGTTGTGGAACCCGGCCAGCCGGTCCTGGTCTGGATCGGGCGGGTAGTGGATGGGGGTGTTGTACCCGATGAGCACCACCTCGGCGCCCTCCAGGGCCAGTACCCGGTAGGTCTCGGGCCAGCGCCGGTCGTTGCAGGTGGCCAGGCCGACCTCGGCCCCGAAGGCCGACCAGGTGGTGAACCCGTCGCCGGGCTCGAAGTAGGCCCGTTCGAGGTGCTGGAACGGTCGCCACGGCTCCGGTTCCTCGTGCCCGGGCAGGTGGACCTTGCGGTAGTGGCCGACGACCGAGCCCTGACCGTCGACCAGCACGGTCGTGTTGTAGCGATGACCGTCGGCCAGCTCCGCGTAGCCGAGGGCGAACCCGACACCGAGGCGGGCGGCCTCCTCGAAGAGGGGCTTGGTCTCGGGACCGGGCATCTCGATCTCGTAGAAGGCATCGAGCTCGTCGCCCGCCAGCACCCAGCGGGGGAAGAAGGTGGTCAGGGCCAGCTCGGGGAAGGCCACGAGCTCGGCCCCGTCGTCGGCCGCGGCCCGGAGGAGGGCGATGAGGCGCTCGACGACGTCGGCCCGCCGTTCGTCCCGGGCGATCGGTCCGAGCTGGGCGCCGGCGACCCTCACGGCGGGTCCTCCTCGGCCAGCGTGAGCAGGACTTGGAGAAGGACGTCGGCGCCGGCGTCGAGGTCCTCGGGGTCGGTGTGCTCGGCCGGGTTGTGGCTGATCCCCTCGTGGCTGGGCGTGAAGACCATGCCCGCCGGGCAGACGCCGGCGATCAGCCCGGCGTCGTGACCCGCACCAGCGGGCAGCCGCTGCACCGAGTGGCCCAGGCGCTGAGCCGTCGCCTCCACCAGGTCGATGACCCGGGCGTCGAACGTCACCGGCTCGAAGCGGGCCGTGGCGCGGCTGTCGACCGTGACGCCCTCGGCCTCGGCCACCTCACGGACGTGATCGGCCAGGCGGCACTCGGCCTCGGCGAGAAGGGCCTCGTCGGTGTTGCGCAGGTCCACGGTCATGCGGGCCCGCCGGGCGACCACGTTGGTCAGCCCGGGGTCGACGTCGATGACGCCGACGGTACCCACCTGGGCGCCGCCCATCTCCGTGACCAGGTCGCGCACCCGCTGGGTCACGGCGCCGGCGGCGAAACCGGCGTCGTGGCGCATCGCCATCGGCGTCGTGCCGGCGTGGTTGGCCTGTCCCCGGATGGTCAGCTCCTGCCAGGAGATGCCCTGCACGCCGGTGACGGCCCCGATCGTGTGGCCCCGGCGCTCCAGGACCGGCCCCTGCTCGATGTGGAGCTCGACGAAGGCGTGGGGGACCGGGCCGGGAACCGGCATCGTTCCCCGGTAGCCGATCCGGTCCAGCTCGTCGCCGAGCACGACGCCGTCGGGGTCGGTGCGGTCGAGGGCCTCCTCCAACGGCAGGCCGCCCGCGTAGGCCATGCTCCCCAGCATGTCGGGGCTGAACCGGGCGCCCTCCTCGTTGGTGAAGAAGGCCACCTCGATCGGTCGTCGGGTGACGACACCGGCGTCGTTCAGCGTCTCGACCACCTCCAGCCCGCCGAGCACGCCGAGGTTGCCGTCGTAGCGCCCGCCGGTGGCCACGGTGTCGATGTGGCTGCCGGTCATCACCGGGGCGAGGTCCTCGCGCCCCGCCCGTCGGCCGACGACGTTGCCGATGGCGTCGATGCGGACCTCGAGGCCGAGGGCCTCCATCCACTCCACCACCAGGTCCCGGCCCGCCTTGTCGGCGTCGGTCAGGGCCAGCCGGCAGTTGCCTCCGTCGCCGGTGTCACCGATCTCCGCCAGCGTGGCCAGCCGTCCCCGCAACCGCTCACCGTCGACCCGGAGCCCGTCGAGCACCCCACCAGTCTGCCGGTTCCGATGTGTCGTAGCATTCGCTGCGCAATCCGCACGAAGGGAGACCGCCTGTGCCCGTCCTGATGATCGCCGAAGTACCGAACCTGACCGAGGAGGTCTACGGAGGGATGGTGGGCCAGATGACCCCGCTCATGCAGGCCGCCAAGGGGTTCATCTTCCATTCGGGGGGACCGAACCCGACGGGCGGCTGGCGGGTCATCGAAGCCTGGGAGTCCGAGGAGGACGGCCGGGCCTGGTTCGAGGAGAACGTGCGGCCCAACCTCCCGCCCGAGATCGTCCCGGACCGGAAGTACTTCCCGCTCCACAGCATCGTCACCAAGTAGATCGCACCGCCCCGCGGCGGGAGCAGAGAGCCGGGAGCATGACGTATTCGATCGTCGCTCGGGACCCGTCGACCGGCGAGCTGGGCGTCGCGGTGCAGACCTGCTTCTTCGCCGTGGGCGCGATCGCGCCTTGGGCGAGACCGGGGGTGGGCGCCGTCGCCACCCAGGCCATTGCCGAGCCGGCCTACGGGCCCCGATGCCTGGATGCGCTGGCTGAGGGCAGGAACGCGACCGATGCGCTGGCCGCGGCGCAGGCGGTCGACGAGATGGCCCAGGTCCGGCAGGTCGGCATCGTCGGTGCCGACGGCAGCGTTGCGTCGTTCACCGGCGACCTGTGCATCGATCACGCCGGCCACCGGGTCGGTGACGGGTACTCCGCCCAGGGCAACATGCTGGCGTCGCCTGACGTGTGGCCGGCGATGGCCGAGGCGTTCGAGTCGTCGCCCGGCCCGTTGGCCCGCCGCTTGCTGGCCGCCCTGCTCGCCGGCGAAGGCGCCGGTGGTGACGCCCGGGGCAACATGTCGGCGGCCCTGCTCGTCGTCGAGGGCACGCCCGCGCCGACGCCCGCCGCGGGGACCGTGGTCGACGTGCGCATCGACCGCAGCACCGACCCGCTCGGCGAGCTGGCCCGACTGCTGGATGCCGCCGACGCCTTCGCCGGGTTCTCCACAGGCTTCGAGCAGCTCATGGCGGGCGACCCGGCTGGGGCGGTGACGACCGTCGACGGTGCGCTCAGGACCCTGCCGGGCGAGGACAACCTCCGCTTCCTGCGGGGCGGGGCGCTCATGGCCTCCGGCGCCGTGGACGCGGGGGTCGCCGAGCTCCGGTCGTTGATCGCCGATCGGCCGTCCTGGGCCGTGATCGTCCGCAGCTTCGGCGAGGGCGGGCTCCTCCCGCTGCCGGACGGCGTGACGGTCGACGACGTCCTCGGCTGATCAGAGGCAGATGTCCTCGGGGCGGATGGGGACGCGGGGGAGCTCTCGGCCGGTCGCAGCCCGGATGGCGGCGGCCACCGCCGGGGTCGACGACAGCGTCGGCGGTTCGCCCACGCCCTTCGCCCCGAAGGGGGCGCCCGGCTCAGGCTCCTCGATGAGGGCGGCGACGCGGACCTCGGGGGCGTCCAGCGCGGTGGGGATGAGGTAGTCGGTGAAGGTCGGGTTGAGGACCTGGCCCCCCGACAGCTTCATCTCCTCCATGACGGCCAGCCCGACGCCCTGCAGGGTGCCCCCCTCGATCTGGCCCACGACCTGCAGGGGGTTGAGGACACGGCCGACGTCCTGTGCCGTGGTCATGTCGACGACCCGGACCAGGCCCAGCTCGGGGTCGACGTCGACGACGGCGCGGTGGGCGGCGAAGGCGAACGAGACGTGGGCATCGCCCTGTCCGTCCCCGTCCAGGGGGGCGGTGGCGGCGTGACGGAACGTGACCTCCTCCTCGATGAACCCGGTGGCTCCCTCGTCGATCCGCCGCTTGACCGCCTCGCAGGCGGCCTGCACCGCACCACCCGACATCCACGTCTGGCGGCTGGCCGAGGTCGAGCCCGCGGAGCCGATGTCCGTGTCGACCGGCGCCAGCACGACATCGTCGACTCCGAGGACCTCGTGGACGATCTGGCGCACGAGGGTGACGAAGCCCTGCCCGACCTCGGCGCAGGCGCTCTTGACGGTCACCACCCCGTTCTCCAGCCGGCAGGACGCGGTCGAGTAGTCGTCGAAGCCCTCGGAGAACATGAGGTTCTTGAACCCGACGGCGAAGCCGACCCCCCGGCGCACGTCGCCGGGGTCGGCGGTGAGTCCGGCGCCGCCGGGACGATCGAGCACGTCCTCTCCCGCAGGCGGGGGAAGCGGGTGGTCGGCACACGCCCGGATCACCTCGGCGACCGGAGCGGTCCCGGTGATCACCTGGCCGGTGAGCAGCTCGTCGCCCGGCTTCAACGCGTTGCGCAAGCGGAGCTCGACGGGGTCGAGGTCGAGGGCGGCGGCCAGCTTGTCCATCTGGGCTTCGACCGCGAAACCGGTCTGCACGGCCCCGAAGCCCCGCATCGCCCCGCAGGGCGGGTTGTTGGTCCGCACGACCTTGCCGTCGATCACGGCGTTGGGCACGAGGTAGGGGCCGGCGGCGAAGCAGGAGGCGTTGCCCAGCACGGCCGCCGACGACGACTGGTAAGCGCCGCCGTCGAAGAGCAGGCGGGCATCGACCCGCACGAGGCGGCCGGCCCGGTCGGCCTCGTGGCGGTAGTGCATCCGAGCCGGGTGGCGGTGGACATGGCCGACGAAGGACTCGACCCGGGTGTAGCTCATCCGCACGGGCCGCCCGGTGTGGAGGGCGAGGAGGCTGGCATGGACGTGGAGGCTGAGGTCCTCGCGGGCGCCGAACGCCCCCCCGACGCCGGCCAGGGTGAGCCGAACCTTCTCCAGTGGCAGCCCGAGGCAGGCCGCCACCTGGTCCCGGTCCGAGTGCAGCCACTGGGTCGACACGAACAGGTCGATCCCACCGTCCTCGGTGGGGATGGCCATGCCGGACTCGGGGCCCATGAACGCCTGGTCCTGCATCCCGACCTCGTAGATCCCCTCGACCACCACCTCGCCGTGGGCCTGGCCGTCGCCGTGGCGGATCACCATTTCGCGGAAGACGTTGCCGAACGGGTGGAGGGGCTCGGCGCTGACCGCCGCTTCGGCGTCGACCACGGGCTCGAGCAGGTCGTAGTCGACCTCGACGGCCGCCGCGGCCCGGCGGGCGGTCTCCGGATGGTCGGCGGCGACGGCGGCGACAGCCTCGCCCTGGTATCGGATGACCTCCGAGGCGAACACCGGCTGGTCGGCCCGGTCAAGGCCGTAATGGCTCTCGCCGGGCACGTCGTCGGCGACCAGCACGGCGTACACGCCCGGCACGGTGAGGGCGGGGCCGATGTCGACCGAGCGGATCCGGGCGGCGGCGTGGGGGGAGCGCACGGTGCGTCCGAAGAGGGCGTCGTCGGCCCAGAGATCGGAGCCAAAGGCGAACCGTCCCCGCACCTTCGGAACGCCGTCAGGACGGGGGACGCTGGTCCCGATCCGCGGCGGCGCGCTCGTTCCGACGGGAGCGACCGTTTCAGTCACCGGTATCGCTCCGCTGACGGGCGGCCACCCGAATCGCCGCGATCACCCGGCCGTAACCCGTGCAGCGGCACAGGTTCCCCGAGATGGCTTCGCGGATCTCGAGGTCGGTGGGGGTTGGGCTGCGATCGAGCAGGTCGTCGACCGCCATCACCAGGCCGGGTGTGCAGAACCCGCACTGGACGGCGCCTTCGTCGACGAAGGCGGCCTGCACGGCCGAGAGGGCGCCATCGTGCTCCTGGGCCTCGACCGTCTCCACCGCGCTCCCGACGGCGGACGCGGCCAGGACCAGGCAGGAGCAGACGAGCGTGCCGTCGACCTTGACCGAGCACGAGCCGCACTCGCCCTCCTCACAGGCGTTCTTGGTGCCGGGCAGGTCGAGCCGGTCCCGCAGGACGTTGAGCAGGCTCTCGCCCAGCCAGGCGTCCTCGACCTCGTGGACGGCGCCGTTGACCAGCAGGGCGTAGCGGAGGTTCATGGGAACGCCCTCCGCACCGCTCGGGCCGTCAGGACCGAGACGGCGTGGCGCCGGTAGGCCGCCGACGAGCGGTGGTCATCGATCGGCCGGGCCGCGGCCGCCACCAGGGCGGGGAAGTCGGCGGCGGTGGCCTCGTCGATCGTCGCCGTCACCCGGAGCGGGGTGGGTCCGACGGAGCCGAGGCCAACGGCCACACGGCCCACCTCGAGGTCGACCACCAGCGCGACGGACACCACGGCGATGACCATGGCGTTGCGGGTCCCCACCTTCAGGTAGTGCTGGGGACCCCGAGCCACGGGGACGGTCACGCCCACGATCAGCTCCCCTGGCGTGAGGGCCGTCTGCTTGACCCCGGTCAGGAACTCGGTGATCGGCAGATCGCGGGCGCTCGTGGCGGAGCGCAGGTGCACCATGGCGTCCAGTGCCACCAGGACGGGGAGCAGGTCGCCGGCCGGCGAGGCCGTACCGAGGTTGCCACCCACCGTGCCCGCGTTCCGGATCTGGGGCGAACCGACGGTCCGCGCCGCCTGGGCCAGTCCGGGGGCCAGCGCGGCGACCTTGGGCAGGCCCAGGTCGGTGTAGGTGAGCGTGGCCCCGAGCCAGAGGCGGTCCCCCTCGTGGAGCCAACCGGCCAGCTCGGGCACACGACTGACGGCGACGACCGAGCGCGGGCGCCGGAGGCCGTGGTTGACCTCGACCATGAAGTCGGTGCCACCGGCCAGCACGTCGGCTTCGGGATCAGCGGCCAGGGCGTCGCAGGCCTCGGTCAGGCTGGTGGCCACTCGGACGGTCACCGCGCCAACGCTACGGACCTGGGCGGCGGGGCGAGCGGATCTTGGGCGATCGCCATGCCGGTGTCGCCCGCCGGCGACCACACTGGACCGAATGGCGGACGAGGTGCTCCGAGGCGGTGTGGCGAACGCCGGTGCCGTGGTCCGCCGGGGTGAGCACGTGTTGCGGCCGTCCAACCCGCACACCGGGTCCATCCACCGGCTCCTGACCGCGCTGCACGAGACCGGGTTCGACGGGGCGTCGGTGCCCGTCGGGGTGGACCCCGACGGGCGGGAGCGGCTGGTCTTCGTGCCGGGCGAGGTCGCCGTGGCCCCGTTCCCGGACTGGTTCCAGACCGACGCCGTCCTCGCGTCCATCGCCGACCTGATGCGCCGGTTCCACGACGCCGCCCGCGCCTTCGACCCCACGGGCGAGACGTGGAGCGACGAGATGGTCGATCCGGCCGGGGGCCCGGTCGTGGTCCACAACGACGTCTGCCCCGAGAACGTCGTCTTCCGGGACGGGGTGGCCGTAGCGCTGCTCGACTTCGACTTCGCCGCGCCCGGCCGACCGGTCTACGACCTGGCGGCGATGGCTCGCATGTGCGGCCCGGTCGACGACGACGCCAGCGCGGCCCGCCTCGGCTGGGGCCCCGTCGACCAGCCCGCCCGGCTCCGCCTCGTCGCCGACACCTACGGCCTCGAAGCCGACGGCCGGCACGAGCTGGTCGCCGTGCTCGGGGACACCTTCGACCGGGGTGGCGAGTTCGTCCTCCGCCGGGTCGAGGCCGGCGACCCCAACTTCATCCAGATGTGGGTGGAGATGGGTGGGATGGAGCGCTTCGACCGCCGCCGCCGCTGGTGGACCGAGGCTCGTGCCGCGTTCGAGGTCGCGCTGGCCTGACCGACGGGCTCGGCTTCAGTCGTCCTCGTAGAGGTTCTGGGCCAGGTAGTTGGCTTCACCGACGGCTTCGGCGGCGTCCAGCTGGGACTCCAGCCAGTCGGCGTGCTCCTCCTCGTCGACCAGCAGGGACTCCAGCATCTCGCGGGTGCCGTTGTCGTCCTTCTCCCGGGCCAGGACCACGCCCCGGTTGTAGCGGGCGATGGCCTCGGTCTCGAGCTCCAGAGCGAGGCGCAGCTTCTCCATCGCCGACTCGCCGATCTTGACCGGGCCGAGGCGCTGGAAGTTGGGCATGCCGCCGAGGTAGAGGATCCGGTCGGTGATCCGCTCGGCGTCCTTCATCTCGTCGATCGAGGCCTCCCGGAAGTGGTGGCCCAGCCGCTCGATGCCCCAGTTGTCGAGCATCTTGGCGTCGAGGAAGTACTGGTTGACCGCCGTCAACTCCGCGGTGAGGACCTCGTTGAGCAGCTCGATGATGTCCGGGTCGCCGTGCACCGGCGCCAGTGTCCCAGGCTCAGGCGCTGGGGGCCAGCACGGGCAGGCCGACGGGGCGCTCCGAAAGCGGCCGGGAGGTCTCGACCACGGCCAGGACCAGGTCCACGCAGTTGCCGCAACGACTTCCGGCTCCGCAGCGCTCAGCAACCTCGGCCGCGCTGCGGGCGCCGGCCTGGACGGCGTCGTGGACCTCTCGGTCGGTCACGGCCCGGCAACCGCAGACGAACATCTCAGCCCACCTCGGCCAGGTCGGGTTCGACCGGCGCGTGGCGACGGATGTACGTGGGCACGCCGCGGCATGACAGCTCGGCGGCGACGCTCATCGGGACGGTCCGGGTGACGGGTCGGTGCTGGCCGACGCCGGCGACTTCCGCCCGCGGGTAGTCCCCGGTGAGGTCGATCCGGACCCAGCTGATGCGGCGCAGGCCGTAGCTGTTGGGTCGTGCACCCTTGTCCACAGTCGTTAGGTAACCTGAACATCAGGCCGGCGTCAAGTCGCGGACGGGAGATTTCTGTCTGTCACCGGTCACCCCGCTACCGTCCGCCGCCGTGCGCAAGGCGTCGTGGGGGCTGGTGGTTGCGCTCGCCGCCCTCCCCGCGTGCGGCGGTGACGACGGTGGAAGGGGCGAGCGAGTGGCCCCGGACCAGTGGGTTTCTCTCGTGTGCGCCGAGGTGGCCGGTGCCACGGCGGACCTCGGCGCCGCGCTGGCCGTCATCGACGGGCTGCCGGCGGAGGTCGAGCCCGACGCCCCCCTGGGCGAACACGCCGATGCCCTGCGGGAGGCCTTCCTGGCCCTCCCGGACTTCGTCGAGCGCTACCGCCATGTCGTGGCCGACACCGCGGCTCCGGACACCCCGGATGGCGCCGCCTTCCGCGAGGAGCTCCTGGCCGATCTCGACGAGGCGGCCGCGACCTTCGACGCCGCCGCCGACGCGGCTGGGCTCCTCGACGAGGAGACCACCGCCGAGGAGCTCTTCAGCGGGGCGCAGGCCTTCGGCGAGTTCCCCGCGGCGTTCGCTGACGCCGACCTGGACTTCGGTGAGGACGTCCCGCCTGGGGTCGCCGAGGCTCAGGCCGCCGACGACACCTGCCGGGACACGCAGAACCAGCTGGTCGCCGTCCTCGGCGGTTGACGGCTACTGGATGGCGCCGGACTCGCGTAGGCGGGCGATCTCGGCGTCGCCGAGGCTGAGGACCTCGTTGAGGACCTCGTCGGTGTGCTGGCCCAGTGTCGGGCTCGGGGCCAGGTAGCCGCACGGGGCGCCGCTGATTCGGACGCCGTTGCGCTCGTACTCGCCCGGCCCCAGGACGGGATGGTCGAGGGCGACGTAGTGCCCCCTCGCCCGCAGCTGGGGGTCGGCGCTGGCGTCGGCGAAGTCGGCGACGGGGACGGCCTCCAGGCCAACGCCCTGCAGACGCTCGGCCAGGGCCCCGGCGTCCTGGCCGGCCGTCCAATCGGCGAGGGCGGCCTCGACGGCGTCGATGTCGGCCCGGCGCCGCTCGAGGCTGGCCCACTCAGGGCGAGCCAGCCCGGCCTCGGCGGCCAGGGTGGCCCACTCGGGCTCGTTGTAGACGGCGAGGGCGATCCAGCGGTCGTCACCCGCGCACGGGAAGACGCCGTGGGGGACCACGTCCACCGACCGGTTGCCCATGCGGGCCCGGGCGACACCCGTGGCCTGGTACTCGACGAGCCACGGGGAGAGGGCGTAGACGCCGGCCTCCACCTGGCTCAGGTCGAGGTACGCCCCCTGGCCGGTGCGCCGGCGGCGGAGGAGGGCGGCGGCCAGCGCGGCGGCGCTGAACCGGGGGGCCAACGAGTCGGTGATCGTGCCGAAGGGCCCGACAGGCTCACGATCGGGCCAACCCGTGAGCTGGTTGAAGCCGGCCAGCGCCGCCCCCTGCCCGCCGAAGCCGGGGTAGTCGCGGTGGGGCCCGGTCTGGCCGTTGAGGCAGGCCGAGATCATGACCAGGTCCGGCTTGTGCTCGACCAGGTCGGCGTAGGCGAGGCCGAGGCCAGGCATGGCCCGGGGGGCGAAGTTCTCGGCCACGGCGTCGGCCCTCTTCACCAGCGCGATGGCGAGCGCCCGACCCTCGGGGTGCTTCAGGTCGACGGCGATGCTGCGCTTGGCCGGGTTGAGGGCGTCGAACAGGGGCGAGCGCTCGAGGCGGTCCGGATCGTCGGGATCGACCACGCCGTAGCCCCGCAGGAAGTCCGGTCGGCTCCGGCTCTCGATGCGGATGACGTCGGCCCCGTGCTCGGCGAAGTAGCGGGTGGCGATCGGCCCCGCCGCTCCCGCCCCGAGCTCCAGGATTCGCGTCCCCGCCCAGGCCCCCCGCTCGTTCTGGCCCTTGCGGTCGGTGCCCCGACCCGGAGCTCCCCGGTCAGAAGGGTCGGCGTCCGTCGGAGCGGGGCCGTCGTGGACGTGGACGAAGGTGAGGGGAGCGGCCTCGACGCCGGCGATCGGGCCGAGCAGGCCGCGGGCGGCCAGCTGCTCGGACGCCAACAGCTCCCGGGGGGAGTTGATCGGGGCCAGCATCAGGTTGGTCTCGCAGGCCAGTGCGTAGAGCTCGCCCATGGTCTTGGTCGCGAACCAGGCGCCGACGGCGGCCTCGATGGCGGCCAGGTCCTCGTCGGAGGTCGTGTTCGGGTTGAAGGTCGACCAGTCCCGCCCGGTCAGGACCGGGTGGTCCACCTGGGCGCTCAGCGTCTCCAGGCTGGGGAGGCGGGCCTTGCCGCCGCGGAGGCCGAAACTGACCCAACCGTCGGCGCAGGGCCAGATCTCCCGGGTGCGGCCGATGTTGGCTCCTCGGCGCCGGCCCCGGTCGTGGTCGCGTACGTAGCGACCGGCCCCGCCCATGGAGGCGACCATGACCGCCTCCTGGATGGAGACATCGATCTGCTGGGGACCGCCGACGGCCAGGCCGGTGAGGGCGGCGAAGGCGGCCTCCGGCCCGGCGTGGGCGTAGGCCACGGGCTCGGCACACCGCACCGGGGCCCGGTCGGGGTCACCGGTGGCGAAGAGGTTTCCGGTCGAGGCCAGCACGCCCAGGTCGCCGGCCCGCCAGCCGGCCCGGGGCCCGGTCAGACCGAAGGGGGAGAGGTGGACCCAGACCGCCTTCGGGGCCCGCTCGGTCTCGATGCCGTGCCCCCGCGTCGCCAGCACCACGTCGGCGTCGGCCAACAGCCCGACCATGGCGGGATCGTCGACCGCCATCGGCCGGATCTCGGACCGGGCGGTCCACGCCGCGTGGTGGTGGGGCTGGTCCCGGAAGGGGCCTCCGTCCAGCGGCTCGGGGCGGATGACCTCCGCGCCCAGGTCGGCGAGGACGCGCGCGGCCAGCGCCCCGGACTCCCCGGTGAGGTCGACGACACGGATCCCGGCCAGCACGGCGTCATGGTGGCACGTCGGCGAAAGCTGACACGAGCGTCAGATACGATGCGGGTGAGGGGGAACGCTCATGAACGTCGAGGATCTGATCCTGGTCAGTGTGGACGACCACGTCGTCGAGCCGCCGGGCATGTTCGACGGCCACCTACCCGACAAGTACAAGGACCTGGCCCCCAAGGCCATAACCACCGAGGCCGGCGACGACGTCTGGTCCTACGAGGGCCAGGAGCTACCCAACATCGGGCTCAACGCGGTGGCCGGGCGCCCGCCCGCCGAGTACGGCATCGACCCCACGTCGTTCGCCGACATGCGGGATGGTTGCTACGACATAAAGGCCCGCATCGCCGACATGAACGCCAACGGCGTCCTCGGCTCGATGTGCTTCCCGTCGTTCCCGCAGTTCTGCGGCCAGCTCTTCGCCCGGACGGAGGACAAGGACGTGGCCCTGGCCATGGTCCGGGCCTACAACGACTGGCACATCGACGAGTGGTGCGGGTACGAGCCGGGGCGCTTCATCCCCCTGGCCATCCCCGCCGTCTGGGACCCGCAGGTCATGGCCGACGAGGTCCGGCGGGTGGCGGCCAAGGGCTGTCACGCCGTGACCTTCTCGGAGAACCCCGAGCGTCTCGGCTGGCCGAGCTTCCACAGCGACCACTGGGACCCGTTCTGGGCGGCCTGCTCGGACACCGGCACCGTGGTCTGCCTGCACATCGGGTCGTCGTCGCAGATGATCATGACGGCGGCCGACGCCCCCATCAACGTGATGATCACGCTGCAGCCGATCAACCTGGTCCAGGCCGCGTCGGACCTGCTGTGGTCTCGGGTGTTCCACAAGTTCTCCGACGTGCGCTTCGCGCTGTCCGAGGGCGGCATCGGCTGGATCCCGTACTTCCTGGAGCGGGCCGACTACGTGTACCAGCACCACCGCGAGTGGACCGGCACCGACTTCGGTGACCAGCTCCCCAGCCAGACGTTCCTCGAGAAGACGATCTTCTGCTTCATCGACGACGCCTTCGGGCTGGAGAGTCGGCATCACATCGGCGTCGATCGCATCTGCTGGGAGTGCGACTACCCGCACTCGGACTCCACCTGGCCCACGTCACCGGAGCTGCTGAGCAAGTCACTGCACGGCATCCCGGACGCCGAGGTCAACCAGATGACCCACGAGAACGCCATGCGGTTCTTCCAGTTCGACCCGTTCGGCCACCGGCCCCGCGAGCAGGCGACGGTGGGGGCCCTCCGGGCCGAGGCCGCCGGCGTCGACACCTCGCTCCGGGGCTCGGGCAAGGCGCCCCGCGACCCGAGCGAAGGCCCCATCACCATCCTCGACATCGTCAACGCCGCCAGCGCCAACGGCGCCACCGCCGCCCAGTAGCCCGGCGAGCCGGACCCCGGCTCAGCCCCGCAGCAACAGTGCGGAGGTGGGCACGCCTTCGCCCGAGGTGACGAGGGAGACCGACGCGCCGTCGACCTGAGCGGTCGAGGTCCCGCGCACCTGGCGGACCGCTTCGGTGATGAGGTTGAAGCCGTGGACGTAGGCCTCGGACATGCCGGCTCCGGAGGTGTTCACCGGCAACCGCCCACCGTCCCAGGAGATGCCGCCGTCCTGGCAGAAGGCCAGTCCCTCGCCCCGCTCGCAGAAGCCGTAGCCCTCCAGGGACAGCGGGACGAGGGGCGAGAAGGCGTCGTAGAGCTGGGCCACGTGGACGTCGGCGGGGGTCAGGTCCGAGTTGCGCCACAGCAGGTCGGCGCAGGCCCAGGCCGGGCCCTTCAAGGGGTCGTCGCCGAAGTAGTTGGTCATGACCTGGTGCTGCTGGGGGATCGACTGGGCGAAGGAGTGGATGAGCGCCGGCGTGACGTCGAGATCGAGGGCCCGCTCCGCCGAGACGATGACCACGGCGGCGGCGCCGTCCGACTCGAGGCAGTTGTCGAACAGGCAGAGCGGCTCGGAGATCCAGCGGCCCTCGAGGTACTGCTCGACAGTCAGTGGCTTCCCGTACATCATCGCCGCCGGGTTCCGGTTGGCGTGCTCACGTACGGTGACGGCGACGGCGGCCAGCTCCTCCCGCGTACCGCCGAACTCGTGGAAGTAGCGGCGCGCCAGCATGGCGATCTCGTCGACCGGTCGGAGGAGGCCGAAGGGCCGGCTCCACTGATGTGAGCCGCCGACCCGACGGGCCACCTGGCTCCACGGACGGCTGGCGGCGGCCCCCCGCTTGCGGCTGCGCCAGGCCACGGCCACGTTCGCCTGCCCGGTGGCGACGGCGACGGCGGCATGGCCGACGACCCCACAGCCGGCCCCTCCGCCATAGCCGACCTGGCTGAACCAGGTGATGTCGCCAAGGCCCAGGTTGCGGGCGATGTCGACCTCGTCGCTGGTCTCCAGCGTGTACGACGACAGGCCGTCGACCTCGCCCGGCTCGATGCCCGCGTCGTCCAGCGCGGCCTTGATGGCTCGCAGCGCGAGGACCAGCTCGGCGTCCTCCAGCCCCTTGCCCCACTCGGTCTGGCCGATGCCCACGATGGCGGTGGCGTCCTTGATCGTCATCGGCTGACGATCAGGGCGTCGAGGGCGGTGGCGCCGGTGGGGTGCACGACGAGTGGGTTGATGTCGAGCTCGGCGATGGTGTCGGTGTGGTCGACGGCGAGCCGTTGGACCTTCAGGATCACGTCGACCAGCGCCTTCAGGTCGGCCTTGGCCTGTCCCCGAACGCCGGTGAGCAGCGGAAACCCCTTGACCTCGCGGATCATGCGCCCCGCTTCGGCCCGGTCGAACGGGGGGACCCGGAAGCTGACGTCGCCCAGGACCTCGACCAGCACGCCGCCCAGGCCGAACATCACCACGGGGCCGAACAGCGCATCGTGGGACACGCCCACGGCGCATTCGACACCCGGCGCGGCCGTAGGGCACACGAGGATGCCGTCGGGGACGACGGGGGAGCGCTCGACCAGGTCGGCGTAGGTCCGTCGCACCTCGGCCGCCGACCCGATGTCGACGACGACCAGGCCGAGGTCGCTCTTGTGGGCCAGGTCGGCCGAGCACGCCTTCATCACCACCGGGTAGCCGAGCGCCGCCGCCGCCTTCACCGCCTCGGCCGGCGAGTGGCACAGCTTGTCGTCGGTCACCGGGATCCCGTACGCGGCCAGCACCCCCTTCGATTCGAACTCCGACAGGGGTCCCGTTCCAGAACGGCTGTTGGCGAGGAGGGCGTCGGCCAGGGGGGCGGCGGGGGAGCGGGAGCGGACGGGCTTGGCGAACGGCGACGCGTGGCGGGCCCGGAACTCGTGGTGGTCGAGGTACGCCTTCACCGCGCCCACGCAGTTCCCGAAGGTGCGGAACACCGGGAGGCCCGAGGGCACCAGCACGCCGACGTACGCCGGGTCGTCGGTCAACGGCGAGCCCCAGATGACGACGATCGGCTTGTCGGTGGTGGCGGCCGCGGCGACCAGGTCCTCGGCCAGGGGTCGACTCATGGTCGGCAGGGCCCCGGTGATGGGACAGACGAGCACGCCCACGTTGGGGTCGGCGAGCAGGGCGTCGAGGATCTTGCGCCCCCGCCAGTCGGCGGACGGGGCGCCGCCGCAGTCGACCGGGTTCGACACCCGCAGGTAGCCGGGGATCCACTCCCGCAGCGCGGTCTGGGTGGCCTCGGTCAGGTCGGGGATCCTCAGGCCGCCGGCCGAAGCCAGGTCGGCCAGGTGGGCCCCGGTGCCGCCGGAGATGGCGTAGATGCAGACCCCGTCGGTCGTGGGCGGCGCGGCCCGGGACAGCAGCATGGCCGTGTCCTGGAGCTCGTCGAGCCCGTCTACCCGGATCACGCCGAACTGGCGGAAGACGGCCGACGTCACCCCGTCCGTCCCGGTGAGGTGGCCGGTGTGGGACTGGGCCATCGAGGCGCCTTCGGCGGTCTTGCCCACCTTGACCACGACGACGGGGACGCCCTGCTGGGCGGCGTGGTCGGCGGCCAGCATCAGCGTGCGGCCGTCCTTGAAGCCCTCGATGTAGGCCGCGATCACACCCACCTCGGGCTGGTCGGCGAACCAGCGGGCGAAGTCGGCGAACTCCAGGTCGACCTCGTTGCCCGTCGGGGCCCACGCCGACAACCGGAGCCCGAGGTCCTGGGCCTGGAAGATGGGCCGGCCCTGATGCCCGCTCTGGGTGATGAGGGCGACGGCTCGGCCCGGGTTGCCCTCGGTGAAGGACTCGAAGGCGTTGAGGTTGGTGTTGGGCCCGAGCAGGCGGGTGTCGGCCGTGGCCACCAGCGCCTCGAGTCGGTCCTGCAGCTCGGCCCCCGCGGCGCCGGACTCGGCGAACCCGGCGGAGAAGATGACGGCGAACCGGGCCTTCTTGGCCAGCACCGCCTCGTAGGCGTCGACGGCGTCGCGCACCAGGATCACCGCCAGGTCCACGTCGCCGGGGACGTCCAGCACGGAGGTGAAGCAGGGTCGACCGTCGATCGTGTCGCGGTTCGGGTTGACGAGGTGGACCGTGGCTCCGTGCTCCTCGGCCCAGGCCACGATCTTGCGGGTCATGGCCGCGTTGGGACGCTTCGGGTTGTCCGAGGCCCCGATCACGGCCACCGTCTGCGGGGCGAAGAACCCGCGCAGATCGACGTCCCGTAGCTCGGTCGGACGGCCCGTCACGTCCACCGGCACCCCCGCAGCCATGGCGGCCGACCCTACCTGACACCCCCGTCAGGTCTGACCGGCCGCCCGACGGGCGGCTGAGTAGCGTCTCGCCATGTCCGAGCGCGAGGCCGTCATCGTCGACACCGTCCGCACGCCGATCGGGAAGCGGAAGGGCGCGCTGTCGACCTGGCACCCGACGGACCTGCTCGGCTTCACCCTCAACGCCCTCGTCGACCGCACGGGCGTGGACCCGGGGCGGGTGGACGACGTCGTCGGCGGCTGCGTCAGCCAGGTGGGCGAGCAGTCCAACAACGTGGCCCGCAACGCCTGGATCGCCGGCGGCCTGCCGTGGCACGTGCCCGCCACCTCGGTCGACCGGCAGTGCGGCTCATCCCAGCAGGCCGTCCACTTCGTCGCCCAGGGGGTCATCGCCGGGGCCTACGACCTCGGCATCGCCTGCGGCGTCGAGTCCATGACCCGCGCGCCGATGGGCTCCAACGCCAGCGGTGGCACCGGGCCGTTCTCGGGGCAGTGGATCGAGGCCGTCGGTGGCCGGTTCCACCCCACCCAGTTCGAGGTCAGTCAGATCCTGGCCGAGCGTTGCGGCGCAACCCGCGAGGACATGGACGCCTACGCCGTCGAATCCCATCGTCGGGCTCAGGCGAACTGGGACAACGGCCACTTCGCCAAGGAGACCGTGCCCGTCCCGATCAAGGACGAGGAGGGGACCGAAACCGGCGAGCTGTTCGACCGGGACCAGGGCATCCGGCCCGAGAGCACGGTCGAGGCGCTGGCCCAGCTGCCCAGCGCGGCGTCGTGGGACCCGTCGATCGCTCCCGACATCACGGCGGGGAACGCCTCCCAGACCTCCGACGGCGCCTCCGCCATGCTCATCGCCGAGCGGAGCACGGCCGACGACCTCGGCCTGCCGTACCGGGCCGTCATCCGCCACTTCGCCGTCGCCGCCGAGGACCCGTGGCTGGTGCTGTCCGCCCCGGTCCCGGCCACCAAGAAGCTGCTCGAGCGGTCGGGCATGACCGTCGGCCAGTTCGACTCGGTGGAGTGCAACGAGGCCTTCGCCGCCATCGCCCTCATGTGGGCCCGCGAGTTCCAGCCCGACATGACGCGCTACAACTCCCGGGGTGGAGCCATCGCCATCGGCCATCCCCTCGGGGCCAGCGGGGTGCGGCTGATGACCACGCTGCTCAACGACCTCGAGGCCACGGGTGGTCGCTTCGGCTTCCAGACCATGTGTGAGGGGGGCGGGCAGGCCAACGCCACGGTGATCGAACGGGTGACCTGACCCCATGGCGCAGCGGGCGACGGCGGTCGTGGGGGTCAGCCTCCTGACGCTCGCGCTCGCGGCCTGCGCGAGCGGCGACGACCGCGATGAGCGGCTGCGCGCCGAACCCGCCGTCGAGGACGCCGGCCTGCCCATCCGCAGTGACGAGCGGACCGTGGCCGGGATGCACACGGTGGTGGTCCGCCCCCGTCAGCACGGCCCGTGGCCCCTGGTGGTGTGGGTCCATGGACCCGAGGCCCCGCCCGAGTCCTACACGGACCTGCTCGACGAGATCGCCGCAGCCGGCAACGTCGTGGTTGCCCCTGCCATGCCCGGCAACGCCGGCCCGGGGGCCGTGCTGGCCCTGCCGTTCCAGCCGGGTCGCGTGCGCCAGGTCATCGACGCGGTGACGACCGGCCGCTACCCCATCGCCGCCGCCGATCTCGAGCACATCGCCGTCGCCGGCCACAGCCTGGGCGCCATGACCGCCCTGGCCGAAGGGTTCAACAGCTGCTGTGTCGACCGCCGGGTGGATGCCATCGTGGCCGTGGCCGGCCGGCTGGCCACCTTGCCCGGTGGCATCTACAGCAGCGGCTCCATACCCGTCCTGCTCGTCCACGGGGCCAGGGACGCCATCGTGCCCTACACCGGGAGTGGCGAAGCCCTCCAGCGGGTGGGGACCTCGGCCTACCTGCTGACCGTGAAACGGGGGGATCACGACGGCTACCTCCGCGCCGACGCGGCGGTCCACCCAGCCGTCCGGGACGCGATCCTGGCCTTCCTCCACGCCACCATCGGCGGCTCGCCGCAAGCCGGGCTGGCCGACCTCATCCACGCCGGCGGTCGCCCTGGCGTCCGGTTGACGTCGCGGGGGTGACGCCGGGCGGCTACGCGCTCACGACGAGGGCGTGAACGCCGGGCGG